>JAFAHZ010000048.1 GCA_019236975.1 Vulcanimicrobiota bacterium
CGAACGTCGTGGGAACGTCGGGGCTTTCGAAAAGCAGCTGGTTCACGCGGCCGACGAAACGCAGCCGCTGCGCGGTGCGCCGTTCGCGCTGGAATGCGAGCGCGTTTTCGATGGCGATTCCGGCTCGTCCGGCAACGGCCATTGCAATGTCGACGTCGGTGGCGTTGAACGAACGGCCGGAATGCGCCGAAGCAATGGTCATCGCACCGTAGGCGTTGTTTTCGGTAACGATTGGCACCGCCATCAGCGAGTGCACGTTCAACATCTTTACGACCGCGAGATGCTCGGCGTCGCTGGCGTCGCGTTCCAAATCCTCCGGATGAACGCGCTCGAGCAGAAACGGTTTACGATCGCGCATCAAAGATGCCAGTTCCGCGTCGGGTCCGGCGCTCGTGCGGTCGCGGTATTCTTTGACATGACGCACCAGTTCTTGATTCTTGTGTCCGACGGCGACGGTCTTGGCTTTTCCTTGCTCCGCAAGCACGACGATGCACCAATCGGCAAAATGCTCGACCGTCGCGGCCGCCAGCGCGTCGCAGATTTCGGAGACGTTCAGCGACGTAGCCAGCACGTTCCCCGCCTCGACCATAAACTTCAGGCTATCGCGCGAGCGGCGCTGATCGTCGACGTCCGTCGCGGTGCCGATCCAGCGGGTGATGCTTCCGCGCTCGTCGGTCATCGGAACCGCGCGCTCGAGAAACCAGCGGTACGTACCGTCGGATCCGCGCCGTATCCGGTGCTCGATCTCGTACGGAAGGCCTTCGGCGAGAGCGCACTTCCAGCGTTCCCAGGTCTCTTCGAGTTCGTCGGGGTGAATGACGCCAAGCGCCCCGCGGTCCTTGCGGCCGTAGTCGTCGAGCGTTACGCCGGTATACTCGATCCACCGGCGGTTGAAATAATCGATGGTGCCGTCGGCGGACGCCGCCCAAACGAGCTGCGGCATCGCTTCCGCGATCGCGCGAAAGCCGACGTCGATGCCGTACTTCTGCATCGGCGTTCCACTTCGACTGCAGGCTGCCGCCGCTCTCTTTGCGGCGAATTAAAAAAAGGCAAGCAAGCAGCCGCGTGCGAAGGCACGACGGTATGAACGAGGGTCTTGGCCGGGCAGTGCGGCTCGCGCTGCTGACGTTGTGTTTCGCACCGGCGGCCGCATCCGCCATGCCCGGGCAGAGCACGCATGCATTCACCGCGTGGGCGAAATCGAACGGCGCGCTCCACGGCTTGACGCGGAAAATGAACGAAATGAGCGCAGACCCCTACTATTCGGCATCCTTCCGCACGGCGAACGGAACGGCGGGTACCTTCGTCTCCAACGTCAACGACTCGAACGCGATCTTTATGGAAAGCGTTGCGGTGGACTCGGCCAGCGACTCCTACGACATTCTCAAGCATCTCGATACGGCCGCCGCGCTATTGCGAGCGGTGTACGGTGCGGGAATCGCCGGCGACTTTACCGGCGCCGCGTTGGTGGGCCGCTGGAAGCTCAAGGACGACGTCATGCCGACGGCGCTCTATCGCGGTAAACAATTCGGCTACGAAGCCGCGCACGCTTTCGTCCAAGTCTGGCCGCTCGACCAAGTGGCAAACCAGGCGAAAACGCTTGCTTCCTGCGTGCGCGAAGAGTGCGGCGACTAGCGTTCCGGGCTACGCGCTTTTCTTGGCTTTCTTTTCGTAGTTTTTCATCGCGTCCTCAATGGCCGCCATCGCCTTCTTGCGCGACTTAACGCCTTTATAGACGATCTCGTTTCCTTCTTCGGCGGAGTAGTCCACTAAGAAGTGGCAGATGTCGTGGAGCGTCTCCTTCGGCAGATCGTCCACGTCGTCGTACTCGTCGCTGGGCTGCGAAACGCCGTCGCGCTTGGGGAGGGCCGCAATGACGCGGTCGTTCTCCTCGCCGTTCTTTTCGAGCTTGACGATGCCGAGTATGCGCGTTTCCACCAAACAGCCGGTAAACGTCGGAATGGCGTTGAGCACCAGAATATCCAGCGGATCGCCGTCCGCGGCTAGCGTTCGGGGAATGAACCCGTAATCGTAGGGCCACTGCATGCCCTCGGGCAGCGTTTGCTTGAGCCGGAAGATGCCGAGCTTCGGTTCGAAGGCGTACTTGTGCCGGATGTCGCGCGGGGTCTCGATGATGGCGTGGACGCGGCGCCCGTGTTTCCCGTTGCCGGCGAAGGCGGGGATGGCTTCGAAGTTGGTGGGATTGATCGACCTCATCTGAGCATTGTACCCGTGGGTAAAATACCGGCGTGGCAACGAGCGCGCGAAAGAAAGCAAGCGAACTCCAGGTTGAATCGAAACCCGGATCCTGGAGCTGGCTAAAAGAGTACACGGGTTATACGGTCACGGTGCTGCCCTACGTCTCCGCCGGCCTCGTCCTCATCCCGAGCTTGAGCGTCTGGATCAAAGGCAGCATTCTCTTCGTCTTCGCCGTCGTCGTGCTGGTCATTCGGGTGCTTCACGAAAAGGCCGGCATTGAGGTGACGGGCGAGCCGGAACGGCAAAAAAAACCCTAGCTGCCGATAACTCATCGGTGTTCGCCGCCTTCTTCGTCGCGCCGATCGCGGTGCCGGCTCCGCGCGCGGCCGCAACGCTGCCTCCGTATGCGGGCGGCGTCCCCGTCCGTATGGCCGTCGACTCAGTCCCGCTCGGGTTCGACCCGGATGGAAACGCACGCTGGCTCGTCGTCACGAAGTTCTTCGATGCCGGCGGACGACAGACGCTGATTCTCGCAAACAGCGACTTCGACTGGAGCTCGCGCGACGGCCGCGTGCAGTGGCAGACGCGCATGCGCTACGGGCAGCCGGCCGCCATT
Source organism: Vulcanimicrobiota bacterium (assembly GCA_019236975.1). Lineage (GTDB taxonomy): Bacteria > Vulcanimicrobiota > Vulcanimicrobiia > Vulcanimicrobiales > Vulcanimicrobiaceae > JAFAHZ01. Next base: position 2,816 of record JAFAHZ010000048.1, read on the forward strand.
CTTACGACGCCACGCGAAGGTCCGCTGACGATGCGGGTGCACGCCAACGAACCGAAACTCGGGACGCTGGTCGTCCGGACCGACACCCGCAAATGGACGCAGGCTCGCGTCGTCGCACAGGCGCTGGGGCCGCATTTGGTTGCGGTCGGATGGTTTCCGCGCGTTGCCGGAACCGTGCGGGTGGATCGAGTCGATCGCGACGGGCGCACGCGCCGGGTCGCAACGCTCGTGGGAGCGAGCTCGGCCTTCCGGGACGCGAGCGTCGCGGCCGGATCGACGTACCGTTACGTCGTCGACCGCAACGGCCGGAAGACGGCGGCGAATGCCGTCGTCACGCCGCCGGAACCGGTCGTGACGACCGTGCGCGACGCGTCGGGCAAAGGCATGTGGCTGTTTTACACGGTCAACCCGGTCGACGACATCTACTTTCGTAACCTCGATCCGGCGGAGATCGCCGATCGAGCGGCGCGCGCGGGACTGCGCTACGTCGAGCTGCGTCTCACGTACGGCGCCTACTGGGAAGTGACGCCCGAAGCCAAACCGGTGGTCGACGCGATCGTCGACAGCTTGGCCAAACGCGGCATCGCCGCGATCGCTTGGGCGGTACCGCGCGACACGTCGTTCGAAGACGTTGCGGCGAGCGTGCGCGCGGCGACCTATCGCACCGGCGCGGGAACGCCGGTGCGCGGACTTGCCGTCGATCTCGAACGCGGCTCCGATTTCATGGGCGACGATCCAGGCGGAAAGGAGGCGCTTTGGCGCTACCTTGCCTCCGTGCGGGCTGCGCTCGGACCGGATTACCTCATCGTCAGCAATGTCGAAGACCCGTACTTCGAGCATCTCGACAACGCGTCGTATCCGTACGCCGCCGTCGCGCGTTCGAGTACCGTGGTGCAACCGATGGCGTACTGGAGGATGTTTCGCAAGTCGGCGGCGACGCCGGACGACGCAGCGCGGGCGATGCGCCGCTCGTACGACGCGCTGCGCCGGCTGGTTGGATGGCGCGTTGCAGTGAGCATGGGCGGTCAAACCAGCGCGGACGGCCCGGGCGGAGCACCGACGGCGCTCGAGATTCGGTCCTCGCTGCAAGCGAGCAGAAAAATCGGCGCCATCGGTGAATGCTTTTTCGCCTGGAACGGTACACTGCCCGACCAATGGGAGGCATTGCGGCGATATCGATGGTGAAAGAGATGGCGTTCTTCGCGTACTCGGTTAAAGACGTGCCGAAGGCGCGCGCTTTTTACGAGGGCGTACTCGGATTACGGCCCGGCGGCCTCGTCAGCGACCACTGGGTCGAGTTCGACGTCGGTAACACGACGTTCGGAGTCGGAAACGGAGAACCGTTGGGATACGTTCCGGGCAAATCGACGGGCGCCGTCTTCGAAGTCGACGACATCAACGCCGTGCGCGAGCGGTTAAAGGAAAGCGGCTCCGAGGTCAGCGAGGTGCACGACAATCCATCCTGCTTGAGCTGTTTTACCAACGACCCGGAAGGAAACCGTTTCGCGATCCATCAGCGTAAAGCTTAACGGGGCGGCGGGTTCCACTCGACGGAGATTCCGCGTCCCGCGAACAGCGTTCCGATAGCGCGAGCGTGTTCCACGCCGGCCGTTACGAGCGCGTCGAGGAGTGCCGCCGCGCGGTCGGGGGCAACCGCCATCAGGAGGCCGCCGGACGTCTGCGCGTCGCACAACACGGCGGCCAATCCTCGCGGAAGCGCGCCGTCGAACTGCGTTCCCGCAACGCGCGCGTTGCGGAGGTTGGTCTGGGTGCCGCCCGGGACGTCGTCGCGAGCTGCAAGCTGGAGCGCTTTCGGAAAGAGCGGCACGAGGCCGCCGTCGACGCGCGCTCCAATCCGCACGCCGATCATTTCCTGAAGATGACCGATGAGGCCGAATCCCGTGACGTCCGTCATCGCTCGAACGCCAACGTGCGTTGCGACGGCGGCGGCTGCCGCGTTGAGCTCGAGCATCGATTCGATTGCCGGCGCCAGATCGTCGTCGTCGATGGCGTCGTTGCGCCGTGCGGTCGTTAAGATGCCGGTCCCGATTGGCTTGGTGAGCACGAGCACGTCGCCGGGCTCGCCGGTATCGTTACGAATGGCTTTTGCGGGATCGACGATTCCAGTGACGGCCAGGCCGTATTTCGGCTCGGCGTCCTTGATGGTATGTCCGCCGATAACTGCGATCCCGGCCCTCGCGCACATCTCCGCACCGCCGCAAAGCACGGCCGAAACGACCGAAGCGTCGAGATCTTCGGGAAACGCCGCGATCGCAACCGCGTAGAGCGGCTGCGCGCCCATGGCGTAGATGTCGGAGAGCGCGTTTGCCGCGGCAATGCGGCCGTAGTCGTGCGGATCGTCGACGATCGGCGTGAAGAAGTCGACCGTTTGCACGAGTGCCCGCTCGGCGTCCAGGCGAAAGACGCCCGCATCGTCGGCGGTGACGTTGCCGACCAGCACGCGCGGGTCGCTAATCGGGGGCAGCTCGCGCAGCACCTGCGCGAGGACGCGAGCGTCGAGCTTAGAGGCTCAACCCGCGCACGACGAAAGGTGCGTCAAGCGCAGGATGTCGGCTTTGGTCACAAGGCGCAGTTCGCGTTGGGACGTTCGCCTCTCCTCGAACCGCGGGGGCCGCTCTATAGTGACTGCATGCGGCGCCCGCAGCTCGCCGGTTTGCTGTTCGTTTTCGCGTGCGCCGCCGGTGCGTGCAACTCGGCAATGGCCCCCACCGTGCCCACGCCGCGGTCGCAACCGGCGGCGGTGCGGCCGGCCCTAGCGCCGGATACACTCTCGCTGCGTGGACCGATCGAATCGGTCTCCGCGCACGGCTTCATCATGCTGGCGGGCGCGCGCGGACGCGTTCGCGTCGGGATCGGCGACGGCGCGGTCGTGCACGGCACGCCGCGGGCCGGCGCGTTCGCGCAGACGGTGGGTGAAGGCATCAATCCCATCCACGCGCGCTACGTGTCGATTTGGAACGGCGTTCCGCCTCACGTCGCGATGCAAGGCACCCTGGAGCGTTCGACGGCACTTGGATTCATGCTCGCGTTGGGGAAGCGTTCGACGGTCGTCGTGCTGTGGTCGCGAACGCGGCTTCCGTCGCCGTTGCTTGCCGGCGAAGTCGTGCGCGTCGACGGTTCCGGCTCCCCCGCGCGCGGAATCGTCGCCGGCTCCGTCACGCTCATCGCGACGCCGCAGCCGTCGCCATCGCCGTCGCCCGTGCCAACACCGACGCCGGTGCAGACGCCGACGCCGCTGCCGACGCCCACTCCGACTCCCGCACCCACGCCCAAACCGATCTATCTCTCGCCGGGCGAAGTCGTCGGGGCGGACGACCAGTTTTCACCGCCCGACGGCGATACGCCGGAGGGCGGCCAGAGCCAAAACGTCGACGGCATTCCGTGCGCGCCCTCGATGAGCGAGAACCAATATCACGTGCACGTGTATCTCGGCATTCTCGTCAACGGCCGCCAGGTCGCGATCCCCGATCAAATCGGCTTGTATCAGCCGGGACCGATCGTCAACGGCTACACCAACACGGCAACCTGCTATTACTACATCCACACGCACGACGCATCCGGCATCGTTCACATCGAATCGTTCGTTTCGGCGCCATTGAGCTCGTCGCTGTACACGCTCAAAAACGTGCTCGACGTCTGGGGAATCACGGTCGGGCCGAACAACGTCGGTCCTTTTGCCGGCGGCGTCCGGACCTACGTCGCGACGGTGCCGCTCGGTACGACCGTGGCCAGTAATTACGCGCAGTACGCCGGGGACCCTAACGCCATCGCGCTCTACTCCCACGAAGCGATCTGGCTCGAGGTCGGGGCTCCGTACGCCGCGCCGCCGTATCTCCCGGTCGTACATTTTTACACCGAATACTAGGTTTCTGCGGGGGCTTTCTGCGCGACGTCCAATGCCCTCCGAATCTCGGAGGTGACTCACGATGAAGTATCTCTACGTTATCGCGTTGATCGGCGCGTTCGTCTTGGGATGCACGATCGAGCGCGCGCTCACCAGGCCCGCGGTTGCGGCCACACCCTCGATGCCGAGTGACGGCTGGACCATTCACATCGATGCGGAGCAGCATTTCGGCGACGCCCACCCTATGGAGATCGCACACCACTACTGCAAAGGCGTGACGGGCGGATTACTGGAGTGCGAAATCTTCGATAGCGACGCGCCGGACGCGCGCCTCGTTGCGGTCGAAACGATCGTCGCGCCGAAAGTCTATTCGAGCTTCACGCCGTCGGAACAAGGCTATTGGCACTACCACAAAGTGGAGATTCCGAAGGTGCACGCGACCTTGCCGGGCATGACGCCCGACCAGGCTGCGAAGCTCGTCGCTCAGATCAGCGACACCTACGGCAAGATTTGGCTGTTGTGGGATCCGATGACCAATGTGAATCCGGTTGGGACCCCGACGATTACCGTTCTGAAGTAGCTTAGCGAAACGTCGCGAGCGCCTCTTCGAAGGCGGCTTCGAAATCTGCGGAAACGCCGGCTTCGCGAATCGGGAGATTCGCGAGCCGGTCGCGGATGAACCGCTCTGCGCCGAAGAGCGGCGCTCCCGACGCACGCACGACCGCATCCGAGCGCGCGACGAGACGCGCGCCTTCATCGCTGCGCTCCGCAGCGGCGAGGAGACGAGCCGTTGCGAGAAGCGAAATCGCCAGGCCGCGCGGATCGCCGATCTCGCGATAGAGCAGCAAGCTTTCGCGAATCGGCTGCCACGCTTTCGCCGACTCCCCGAGCGACAACTCGACGTTGCCCAAAAGCAGCCACGTCGCCGCCAAACCGGGGCGATCGTTGAGAACGAGCCGCATACGCAAGCTGGTTTGCGCGAGGTCGAGCGCGTCGTCGAGACGACCTTCGACGAAACGAAGCTCGCCCAGGTTGTTCAAGGCGAGTGCCTCCAGGCTCTCGTGCCCGAGCGCTCGCGCGCGCGCGACGGCGTCGTTGAGACGCCGTGCCGCTTGCGCGTACTCGCCGCGAAACATCGAAAGTCCGCCCAAGTTATTCACCGCCATCGCGGCTCCGAGGTCGTCGCGAAGCTGCCGCGCGAGGTCCAGCGACTCTTCGTAGAGACGCTGCGCCGCATCGAAATCGCCGACCGTGTGTGCGATGAGCGCGAGACCGTTGAGCGCGTTGGCGACTGCAGCAATATTTCCGGACGATCGCCAAATCGCCAGCGCGCGCTCGTTGTAGTCGCGCGCCGCATCGTACTCGCTGAGCAGGCGGCAGATCCGTCCGGCGTTGCGTAGGGCGAGCGCGAGCTCGGCGTCGTCTCCGCTGCCTTCGCGCTCGATGCCGGCGCGTAGCCAATGCAAGCCTTCCACCAGGTGACCGCGCCGCAGCCAAAACGGCGTTAACGCGTTGGCCATTTCCAACATCTCGGACCGCGCTCGATGCGTCCGCGCGTAGGTAAACGCGGCAGCGACGTTCTCTCGCTCGGGCTCCAGCGCGTCCGCATCGGCGGCCCCCGCGAGCGAACGATAGAATGCGAAGTGTTCGCCGCGCAGCATCTCGAGCATATCCGCTTCGATCGTGCGCGACGCGAAATCGCGGACGCTGTCGAGCAATCGATAGCGTCGCGCGGCGCCGGGGCGGCCGACGATCAGCGACTTGGCTTCCAGCTCGTCGAGATCGGCCGATCGAACGTCCGCGACCGCTGCGGCAGCGGCGGAAGTGAAACCGTCCTCGAAAACGCACAAGTCGAAGAACTTGCGGCGCAGCTCGCCGCCCAAATGGCCAACGCTCCACACGATCGCGTCGTCGAGCGATTGGATCGGTACAGTGCCGGCGGGCGGCGTCGACGCCGCCAGCAGCTCGATCCCTAACGGAAGATAGTCGATGCGTTTGCACAGCGTATCGATCGCCGCCGGATCGATCTGGGCCGCGCGTTCCCGATTTGCCAAACGGTCGAAGAGGTCGCGGGCTTCGTCCGGCTGCAGACCCAAAAGACGAAACACCGACTCACCCGGTACGTCGAGCACTTCCCGGCTCAGACAAAGAAGCGTGGGGCGCTGCGTCCGTGCGAGGAGCGTTTCGGCGGCGGAGCGCGCGGCAGCGTACGTGCGCTCGCATCCGTCGAGCACGATCAAGGCGTTCGCGTTACGCAGACGATCCAACACGACACCTTGCGGACCGGTTCCGCGCGTTTGCACGTTGAGCAACAGCGCCAGCGTTCCGAAGATCGCCTCGTCGTCGCGCGCGCTCGAGACGTCGGCGTACCAAACCCCGTCGTGAAACGCATCGGTTTGCAGCCGAGTCACTTCCAATGCGAGCCGCGTTTTGCCGCAGCCGCCGGGACCGGTGACGGTAACGAGACGGCTGCGCTCCAGCGCTCGCCCTAGCGCATCGACTTCGGCCGTTCGCCCGACGAAGCCGCCTTGCGCGGGCGGGACGTTATGCGTGCCGGCGCCCGGGTGCGTTGCGGGAGCGCTGTGCGACAGATACGCTGGGGCCGCAACGCGATTGCGTCCCTCACTTTTGGCGCGATAGAGTTCGGCATCCGCGCGGGCGAGCAGAGCGGACGGATCGGTATCGTCGTCGACCGTCGTCGCAACGCCCGCGCTGACCGTGACGATACCGAGGCCGGATTCCTCGTGCGCGACGCGCAAATCGAAGATCGCCGACCGCATCCGCTCCAAGACCGCAATCGCTTCCGGCATCGGCGTTGCCGGCAGGACGACGACGAACTCTTCGCCGCCGTAGCGCGCTACGAGATCTCCGGGGCGGTGCACGCTTCCTTGAAGCACTTCGGCAACGCGGCGCAGCGCGCCGTCGCCCGCCAGGTGGCCGTAGCGATCGTTATACGACTTGAAGTAATCGATATCGACGATCGCGAGCGAAAGTGGCTCGTGCCCGGCTCGGGATGCGTCGAAGTCGGCGCGCAAACGCCCGTCGAACGCGCGCCGGTTCGCGATGCCGGTCAGTTGATCGCGTCCGGCAATCGCTTCGAGGCGCGCGAGCTCTTCGTTGGTAGAAACTTGATGCAGTCCGAGCGAGAAGATCGACGCCCACGTTTGCAGCAGGTGGCGATCGTTTTGGGTGAGCTCGCCGGACGATCGCGCGAGCGAGACGGCGCCGACCACGGACTGACCGAAACGAACGGGAATTGCGACGATTCCGTTGCGGACGGAGGGCTCGGCGAGCGCGGAAACCGCCGCGGTTTCGAGTTCCCTGCCGAGCGCGGACTCGGATTCGGGTAAGCGATACGCGACGCGGTGACCGCCGGCATTCTGCAAGACCAGCGCCGCCCCGTCGGCGCCGAAGTGCTGCGTCAAGGCGGCAAACAGCGCGGGGATGACGCCGCGCAGCGGTTCGCCCGATCCGAGCAGCTGGGTCGTTACGAAGAGGAGGTCAGGCGCCTCCGCACTCACGCCGGCTGCGCGGCGGCTCGCTGCGCGAGAGCGGCGACGTCGTAGCCGAACTGCGACGCGACACCGTGCGTGACGTCGACGATATCGCCGAGTTCGGCCGCATCGAAGTTCGGACGATAGTAATCGGGCAGCGAAAGTTTTTCCGCATAGGCCGCACGCGTCGCGGCGAAAGGCTCCGTCGGCAACTCGATGTGAGAAACGATGCGGTCGATCGTCTCCAGCGAGTTCCCGCACAGATCCTCGTAGCGAACGACGCATACCGCCGAGGCCAGGTCGGGATCGGCTGCGAGTTGATCGAGCACGAACCGATAGACGTACGCCCAATAGCGGGCGCGCGCGCGCACGTTACGGCCTTGCGACATGAGTTCGCGAATTTCGCGCACCGCCGCCGCATCGCCGAGGTTTGCGAGAATTTGGCGCTTACCGAATTCGTGATGTCCGGTGAGTTCGATGATTTCGATCTGGCGTGGATCGCTTTGGTCGATCTCGTCCCAAATGCGATCTTGTTTGAGCAGCGACGCGACGTGGTCGATCGGATTGCGAACGTACAGCAGGAACTTCGCGCCCGGAAAAACTTTCTTGAGATACTGCATGCGGATCACGCACATGATCGCCTTGCTGACGTAACGCGAGCGCTTGCGGATAAGGAGCAGTTTCTCGACGTGTTCGCGATAAAAGCGCTCGAACGACGGATTGCTCGTGCCGGCGTCGAGAACGCTGACGCGCGATTCGTCGTGAATGTACGGGAAGAAATGCTCCCAGAGAATCTCTTCGCCCATCTCCGCGCTGTCGCGGGTGACGGAGATGCGATCGCGGTGGATGCGCGGAACGGGCTTACGCATCGCGTCGACGGGAACTTTGGGGAAGATCCAGTTCCATGCATAGGGCGTGTAGGGCATCAGAAAATCGGCGTACTTGTGCGTTCCGACGTCCGGATGCTCGCTGAGCATTTGAAGCGAGATGGTCGTTCCGGCGCGCGGCAGGCCGCAGATGTAGACCGGGCGATCGATCGTCATGCGCCGCAGCTTGCGCCCAAGGAGGGCCGACTCGAGGTTGCCGAGACCGACGAATAGCGGCGCGCCCGCCGCGACGGCGCGGACGGTCCAATAGAACGGGGCCGGCACCGAGAAGCGCTGCCCTTGCTTCGGAGACTGGGTCGACATAGGGTCCTTAGAGTTTTTCGAAGAGGGCCCCGATTACTGTCAGTCCCGGTCCGAAAGCCATGCTGAGGACCTTCGTGCCCGGGCGAACGTCGGGGGCGTCCGCAACGCGCTGCCAAATGTGCGGCGCGGTTGCCGATGCCATGTTGCCGTGGCGGTGCAGCACCTCGCGGCTGATCGCTATCTGCGATTCTTCGATGCCGAGCTTGTTGCGAATCTGATTGAGGATTGCCGGGCCGCCCGGATGGATCGCGAAGACCATCGCCGCTTTTTCGCGTTCGAAGTCGCAGCCGGCTTGCGCGCAGAGCGACGTCACGAAATCCGCCACGGAATCGCGAATGAGGAACGGCACTTTTTTGGATAGCGACATGTCGAACTGGAACGGCCCCGGGCGCAGCGTCATCTCCGGCAGAGACGCCGGAAGTATGCGTTCCTCGAGGGCGAGAATCTTCAGACCGTTCTTCGCGCCGCGTGCGAACTCCGACTCGGGCGACGCCGTATATTTAATGAAGCCGTCGGCAAACAGCGTCGACGTGACGAAGTTGTCGGGCGCTTCGCCCAGCAGATCGAAATGCAGCGACAGGAATTCGGTGTGCACGAGATCGACGCGGCGCTTCGGTCGCGGCAGCGAGGCGTACGACGAACCGACGAGCCCGAGCGCCGTACGAACCGCCGGAAACGCGCCGTAGCATCCCATGTGATACGAGTGCGTGACCGCGGTGCGATACCATCCGCGCTTCGACAAATAGATCTGCACGGGGCTGGGCGACAGATACCCCGAGCAGCTGACGTGCACGATGTCGTCGGGCGCCGCGGTGCTTTCGGCGTAGATGCGCTCGAACACCGTTTCCGCAGTTCGTTCGAAGAGCGACATGCGCGCGTCGAGCAGTTCCCCAGTCGGCGTGCGCAACCCGCCGTACAGGCGCGTCGTACCGGTATCGGCGTCGCTTCGCGTGACGAAGTTTGACGAGAGTACGCAGACTTGGCGCGTCGCAATATATTGCGACGACGTTCCGAAACGCGCCATGCGCTCGGCGATCGTGCGCCCGAGTTCGTCGCGCTCCCGGTCCGTCTTCAAACCGCGCTTCGCCGCTTGGGCGAGCGTCATGAAGTGGACTTGAATGCGCTTGAGTTCGTCTTGTTCGCACGGCTCGGTCAACTGCACGCGTTCGAAATCCGACAGCACGACGGGTACGCGCGGTACCGCCGGTTCGGCGTAGGCGATCGTGCCCGCCTCGTGCGTTGCAAGGCGAGAATCGGAGACGAGCGAAGATCCGTGCGTCGGCGTCATGAGCGGTTAAGCATATAGTAAATCGGCGCGTGCGGCCAGCGCCTGAGTTCTCCGTTAGAGGGAAAGACCCATTCGGTGGACCAAGCAGGCACAAATCGAGGGTAACAAAAGTTAATATTTGCGGAGTTTTTACGCGCGTCTACGCGTTAACGGTTGCGGCGGCGTTCGTGCTTCCGGCGTGCGCCGGTTCCGGCAATCGTGTGGCGCTTACGACATTCGTCCCCGCACCCGCTCAATCCGCTTCGGGTGTCGGCCGGTACGTCAAGCACGTGGTCATCGTCGTTCAGGAAAACCGCTCGTTCGATAATTTCTTTCACGCGTTTCCGGGAGCCGATGCCGCGCGCAGCGGCGTCAGTCACACCGGCGCCTCGGTCGCCCTGCACGAAGTTCCGCTGGCTAGCGCCGACGTGTGGCACGACTGGAAGAACGCGATCGACGAGTGGAACGGCGGCCGGATGAACGGATTCGATTTGGATCCGGTCGTCGCGAGCGGTGCGCCCGCCGGGACGTTCGCGTACTCGTACGTGTCGAAGAAGGATCTCGCGCCGTATTGGACGCTCGCTTCGGAATACGTGCTCGCGGATCACATGTTTCCGACCGAGTTCGGTCCGAGTTTTACCGGACATCTCAGTCTCATTGCCGGCACCGACGATCTCAATCCGCAACTCGCCGAAGCGGACGGCCCCGACAACGAGCCGTGGGGCTGCGACGCGCCGCCGGGTACCGTCACGTCGGAGATCGATATGCAGCGCCGCGAATCGAACGGGCCGTTTCCGTGTTTTACGCAGTTCCGCACCCTGGCCGATTCGCTCGATGCCGCGCACCTGAGCTGGAGGTATTACGCCCCGCCGCTTTTTTCGGGCGGCAACGGCGGCATTTGGTCGGAGTTCGACGCGATTCGGAACGTGCGTTTCGGACACGATTGGAAGAACGTCATCGCGCCGCAAACGCGTTTCCTGACGGACGCGCGTCGCGGCGCGTTGGCAAACGTTTCGTGGGTGATTCCCGATGCAGCGGATTCCGATCACGCGGGCGGCACCAACGTCGGCGGCCCGTCGTGGGTGGCCAACGTCGTCAACGCCGTCGGCGAGGGTCCCGACTGGAATACTACGGCGATCGTCGTCGTCTGGGACGACTGGGGCGGATGGTACGACCACGTTCCGCCGCCGCAACTGGATTTTCGCGGGCTAGGCATTCGCGTTCCGTGTATTATCGTCTCGCCGTACGCAAAAGCGCATTACGTCTCGCACACCGTCTACGAGTTCGGCAGCATCGTGCGCTTCGTCGAAGAAGCGTTCGGCCTACCGGTGCTCGGAACGGTCGCCGAAGGATACACGGATGCGCGCGCGCGCAGCCTGGGCGATAGTTTCGATTTCCACCAGAAGCCGCGTACGTTCGCGCCAATTCCGGCGCCGCGCGACGCCCGCTATTTCCTCACCAGGCCCCCGTCGTACCAGGCGCCGGACAACGAATAACCGATTTAGTGGAGCGCTGAGTTTAGGCCACGCGCTCTTCGCGTTTGTCGAAGACCTGCTGCGAGTGCCGTTCTCCCCACGCGCACAGTAAGTCCAAAATGGGTTCGAGGGTTCGGCCGAGCTTCGTGAGGGCGTACTCGACGCGGGGCGGCACCTCGGGGAAGACCGTGCGCGTGATCAATCCGTCGCGCTCGAGCTCTCGCAGCTGCAGCGTGAGCATACGCTGCGTGATCGACGGCATGAGGCGTTTGATCTCGTTGAAGCGGCGCGGCCGCTCCAGCATGTAGAAGAGGGCCACCGACTTCCACTTGCCGCCGATGACATCCATCGTCTTCGTCAGATTGCAGCGCTCCATGGCGGTATCCTTTTTGATACTACTGCACAAAATTGTGCGTACTTATAATTATAGCACGTTTCGTGCATAATCGGACGCATGCTATCAGCCTTCATCCTCGCCGCCGCCCTGACGTCGCCGACGCAGGCAATGACGGCTCCCGTTTATCGATGGATCGACGACTTCAATGCCGCGCGGACGCCGCTTCCCCAAGACGTCTTCACGGACGATGCGGTGATCACCGATGAGTTTGCGCCCTACGTTTGGAGTGGAAGGGCGGGCGTCCGCGCTTGGTCGGAAAGCCTCGACCGCTCGGTGCACAGCCCACGCATCCGCCACGAAAAGGTCGTCGTCGGTGCGCCGCGCGCCTTCATGATCGATGCGCCCGGCGATCGAGCGTCCTTCGTGTTACCGGCGACGCTGACGTACGTCTTCGACGGAACGCCGAGCACCGATCGCGCCCTATGGTTTTTCGTCGTCGTTAAAGACGGCGACGCGTGGAAAATCTCTGCCGACACGTGGACGCTTAGCGATTAGAACTTGAAGTAGATGAACGTTGCCGGAGCGCCGGGATACGACAGCAGCTCGATCCCGGCGAGCAGAGCAACGAACGAGATGGCCTGAAGGGACGGAGTCAGGCGCGACCACGAGACGGTCAGAGGGCGGTCGCCTAAGGCGATGCGCGCCAGCGCGAAAATTGCCAGAACGGATGCTAGGACGGCGCTCCAGCCGCTCAGCATCCACGGGCCGGGGCCGCCGGCAAACAATGCGCGATAGACGTCGATCGCGGTATCGAAACGCTGCGCACGAAAGAGCACCCATGCGAGCGAGACAACCGCGAAGGTCAGCAGCGCGCGTGACGCGCGCAGCCACCGGTCGAGCCTCGCGTCGTTCTCGCGCCCGATGCCCAACGCGCGTTCGAGCGACAACAGCACACCGTGCACGCCGCCCCAGGCGACGAAAGTCCAGTTGGCTCCGTGCCACAGTCCGCCCAGCAGCATCGTCAGCATCAGGTTACGCACCGTCTCGACCTTTCCATGGCGGCTGCCGCCCAGCGGGATGTAGAGATAGTCGCGCAGCCAGGTCGACAGCGTCATGTGCCAACGGTGCCAAAAGTCGGTGACGCTCGTCGCGAGGTATGGCAGATTGAAGTTCTCTGGAAAGACGAAGCCGAAGAGCCTCGCGCAGCCGATGGCAATGTCGCTGTAGCCGGAAAAATCGAAATAAATCTGCATCGAAAATGCAAAGACCGCACACCATGCCGCAAGCGCGCCCGGATGCGCGCGCACGGCCGAAAAGTAGGCGTCGGAGATCGGCGAGAATTGGTCGGCGATGCCGATCTTTTTGAAGAGTCCGAAGGTCGCGCGCGCCAAACCGTACGACACGTCCTCAGCGGTCGGCGAGCGCCACGAAAACAGCTCGCCGAAGAACAACCCCGCGCGTACGATCGGTCCCGACAGCAGCTGCGGAAAGAACGCGAGGTACAACGCGTAATCGAGCGCGTTTCGTATCGCGGGGGTCTTGCCGCGATGGACGTCGACCAGATACGAGATGCTTTGGAAGGTATGGAAGCTGATGCCGATCGGAACGATGAGGCTGACCAGCCACGGGTCGTCGTGTAGGCCGAGCAGCGCACTCGCGGTGCCCGTTGCAAAGTTGGCGTACTTGAAGCTTGCTAGGAACGCGAGATTTGCGGCGACGCCGCCGGTTAGCAGCGCCTTGCGACGAACGCCGGCGCTGCGGACGATCGCCAGCGCGATGGCGAAGTCACTCGCCGTGAGAATCAGCAAGAAGAGGAGATACCACGCGTTCCAGCGGGCGTAGAAGTAGTAACTGGCGCACAGAAGGATTGGTATGCGCGCTCGCTTCGGCGCGGCGTAAAAGATCGCGGAGACGACGGCTAGGAAGACCCAGAACTCGTACGACTGAAACTGCAACGGGATGCCGATGCCGATCGCTTCGCGCACCGTCGAAAGAACGGTTTGCAAATCGCCCTCGGATACCGGCGCAACGCCGGCTGCGCGCGTCACTCGCTGCAACGCTCGCGCCACGTCCGCGCCTAAAAGACGACTAAAGCCTTTGCTGCCGTCGCGATTGAGATGATCGTGGTCGGCGAACAATTCGGGCCGTTCGAGTGCGAGGTACGGCGCGGAAGGCAAGAAGATTGAGCCCCAGCGGCGTTGCAGGTCGAGCAGCGAGCCAGTCAGCGGCGAGGTTGTAAAACGGTGTGCTGGACGCGTAGGAATACGAACGAAAATCACCGGAATACCCGCCGCCGCATAGCGCTCGACCATAGCGTATAGCCAGTCGCGGCGGTAGCGCGCGTACGAATCGCTTGGCCCGGCACGCTTGAGCACCTGAAGCTCGATGTCCGGACGCTCGGCCGTTGCGACCGAACTCGGATACGCGATTCGGTCCGTATGAAAATCGACGCGCATGCCCTTCAGCGATTCCGTGCGCGGGTGCGAAGCGAGCGGATCGTACGGATTTGACGATGCATGCGCGTCGGCGATCGCGCGCGCTCGAGCCGCCGGAGCGGCGCCAAATGCCTGCACGTCGTCGCGCAGAACCGGGCCGCGCAGCAGCAAATCCAGTCCGTTGGTGAGCTTGGCCCGTAAACCGGAAAACGACGCCGCGATCTTGACGACGTCCCTCGGCTGAGCCGAGAAGACGACGTAGCGGAGGTCCATAAACCGATCGTTGCCGTCGACGCTCCCGATGGCGCTGTCGTCGTCAGCATACGTGTCGACCGGGATCACGATTGCGCGAAATCGATCGGCGCGGGGATCGATGGCTTTGAGAAACACGTACCAGCAGCGCGGCGTCGTTCCCGGCACGCTGCCGTCGAGAAACCGCAAGCCGCCCGACGCCGTCGATGCGGTCGCCGGGTCGAGACCTGAATAGATCCGCGAATCTCCGACGACGAGTACGTCTCGGGTGCGATCGGCCGGGAAGCCGCGCAGCGTGTCGACGGCGCGCTCGAAACTCCCCGTGCTCGACGATGGATCCAACACGTCGCGGTACAGGGGCACTACGAACAGCGCGGCATCGAATAGCGCGAAGGCTGCAATCGCGATGAGGATCGCCACGTACGGCCCGCGCAGACGACGCACGCAGCCGCTATGCGCGTGGAAAGCGGTTAAGTCCTATTCTCGGGCGTAGTTCCCCATATGATCGAAGCGCGATACATGCTCTTCGACGTCTTCACCGACGTCGCGTTTGCGGGCAACCAACTGGCGATTTTTCCGGAAGCCCGCCTCGACGATGCAACGATGCAGCGCGTTGCGCGCGAGCTGAATCTCTCCGAGACGGTCTTCTTGAGCCCTGGAGACGAGGATATCGTCGCGTCGCTGCGGATTTTCACGCCGTTGGCCGAGGTGCCGTTCGCCGGCCATCCGACCGTTGGAACGGCGATTGCCTTGGCGGATCATCTCTGGTGGGTAGGGCCGAACGAAACCGAGTTCGTGGTGCGCGAGCGCGTCGGCGACGTGGCGATCCGGCTCGAACGGGGTTCGCCGACCACCGCCTGGCTGACGACGCCGCCGGTAACGTTCGGCACGACCATCGCGACCGAAGACGCCGCCGCCATTCTCGGGATTCCGTCGCGGATGATTCGATCCGACCTTCCCTGCGAGTACGCCGGTGCCGGCGCGCCGTTTCTCTACGTACCGTTGACCTCGAAGGAAGCGGTGGATCGCGCCGTCTACGACGCGGTTGCCGCACGAGAGCGACTGCCCGAAGATGCGGTCTCCGACGCCTTCCCGTTCGCCCTCGCGGCCGACGGCGCGTACGCGCGCATGTTCGCGCCGGCCTTCGGCATCGCTGAAGACCCTGCGACCGGGAGCGCCATGGGGCCGTTGTACGCCTATCTCGCCAAGCACGGCGCGGTCGAACGCCGCGAGCGGTTCGTCAACGAGCAGGGCGTCGCGATGGGGCGCCGGTCGGTCATCGAGGTGCGCCTGCACTGGAACGGCGACGCGCTGGAGCGCATCGACGTCGGCGGCAGCGCGGTGTTCGTGGGTGAAGGCGTGCTGCGCATTCCGGCTTAGGCAAGGGAGATTCTGTAAAGTTTGCGCGGCTGGGCCCCAGGTTGCCCCTTCTGTCGTAGCCCTGAGGGGCCTTGGGAAGGCATGCTCTGCGGGCACCCCAGCTCACTCGCTCTACGGAGGATCTTTTGAAGAAGTTCGCCGCCACCCTGATGTTCGCAGCTGCAACCGTCGCGCCGGTCGCTACGCTTGCCGCCACGGTGGATCCCACGTTGATTCCGGACGGAACCTACGTCGTCAAAGTTGAGAAAGTGCAGGACGCGCAGCACCTTCTCGTCGTGATGCAGAACGGCGTCGAAACGACGCTGATCGCGCGCAGCTCGATCGACTTCAACAAAGTCAAGGCGAACGACACTATCAAGATCTCCCTGATCAAAGGGATCGTGCCGGTTTACGCGATTCAGTAGCGTGTGGCAATCGTAGCCGCAACCAGCGAGAATATCGATCGCGCAGCGACGCTGCTCCGAAAGGGCGGCGTCGTTGCATTTCCGACCGAAACCGTCTACGGACTCGGCGCCAACGCATTCGACGTAAACGCGGTCGCGCGCATTTTCGACATCAAAGGACGGCCGTCGTTCGATCCGCTCATCGTGCACGTTCTCGACGACGCCATGCTGCGTCGGGTCGTTGAAGACATCGGGCCACAAGCCGCCGCACTGATCCAACACTTTTGGCCCGGGCCGCTGACGCTGGTGCTGCCCAAACGGTCCGAGGTGCCCGATCTCGTCACCGCCGGCTTGCCGACGGTCGGCGTGCGAATGCCGGCGCATCCGGTCGCGCGCGCGCTGCTGGAGCGATCCGGAATGCCGCTGGCAGCGCCGAGCGCCAACCCGTTTGGCCGCTTGTCGCCCACTCGCGCCGCGCACGTCGAACGCGGACTGGGCGACGGTCCCGACCTCATCCTCGACGGCGGTCCGTCGCCCGTCGGCTTGGAATCGACGATCGTTGCGGTCGACCTCCGGCCGGCGCTGCTGCGGCGCGGCGCCATCGCGGCGGAGGACCTGGAGGCCGTCGTCGGGCCGCTGGAGAGGCCGCCGGAGGATCCGGCCAACGCGCCGCTGTCGCCGGGGCGGCTGCCGCAGCATTACGCGCCGCGGACGCCGATTCGCATCCTCGATTTCGAGCCGGTGCCGTCCGCCGAGCGCGCCGAAGCGGGTGCGCTGGCATTCCGGGCGGCGCCTGCCGGGTACGCCGCGGTCCGCGTCCTGTCGGCAGCGGGCGACCTGCGGGAAGCGGCCGGCCGCTTCTTCGAGTCGCTGCACGAGCTGGACTTGGCCGGCGTCACGCGAATCGATGCCGAGCCGTTGCCGGAGCGTGGGCTCGGTGCCGCAATGATGGAGCGCCTGCGGCGTGCGACCTTCTCAGCTTGAAATACGTTTCGCCGATAGAAAGAGAGCGATGTCGAGAATGTTTTCCATAGCGCGGTCTTCGGCCGCGTTCGCCTTATCCGTCCTCTTCTGTGCCGGCGCCGTTTCGGAGTCGCCGCTGCCCGGTCCGGTGGCAGCCGACGTGCACGAAAGTTACCGTCTGCTCACGTCGAGTTACTACGACGCGGTCGATCCGCAGGCGCTGCTCGCCGCGGCCAGCGACGCGTTGGTGGAGGCAGCGAAGAAACACGGCGCGGCGATCGATCCGCCGCTGATTCACGCGCAAAGCCCGGATACGATGGCGGAACTCGACGCTGCCATTGCATCGTCTGCGGAAGAGGCGCACGTCGCGCCGACCGAGTTTGCGTACGTTGCGATCGATGCGATGGCACATGCAGTCGGCGATCGCTATACACAATTCTTTACTCCCGACGAGTTTCGCGCGTTCAACGACGCGCTCGATCCCGAGAAGATCAGCGGCATCGGCGTGATGATCGTCGCGGACGAACCCAGCTCGAGCGTCCGCCTCTCGTACGTCGTACCGGGCACGCCGGCCGATCGCGCCGGCTTGCACGTCGGTGACGTGCTCGTTTCGATCGACGGCTCGCCCACCAAAGGGATGGCCGTCGAAAATGCCAGCCGTCTGCTGCGCGGGAAAGCGGGGACGCTGGTCGCGCTCGCGGTGCAGCGCGCCGGAACCCCCCAATCGCTGGCGTTTTCCATCAAGCGCGAAGAAGTGCAGCCGCCGACGGTCGTCTTCCGCATGCTGCCCAACAACATCGGCTACGTCTACGTCATGGCCTTCGGCAAAGGCACGCCGTCGGAGTTCGATACCGCCATCGGCCGTCTCAAGGAAAACGGAGCGCGCGCGCTGGTGCTCGACTTGCGCAACGACGGCGGCGGGTACGTCGACTCGGCGCTGACGATTAGCTCGCGCTTCATCGCCAACAAACCGCTGGTCACGGTAGAAGAGCGCGGACGGCGTGCGACCACGATCGATGCCGACAATCAGGCGTCGATCGATTTGCCGGTAACGGTGCTCGTCAACGGCTACACTGCGTCCGCGTCGGAAATCACCGCCGGCGCCTTACAGGACGACGGCATTGCCGAGTTGATCGGTACGAAGACCTACGGCAAGGGCGTGATGCAGACGCTGACGCCGCTGCCCGACGGTGCGGCCATCAAAATCACGACCGCGCACTATTTAACGCCGCGTCATCGCGACATCAATCTGCGCGGTATCGATCCCGACGTTCTGGTCAACGAGCCGCGCGATGCGCGGCCCGGCGACGCCGAGCGCGATGCGCAATTACACGCCGCGCTGCTGCTCCTGCAGCGCAAAATTGCCGCTGCAAAACCGTAACTACGCGCGCTGCTCGAGCGCCTCGACGTGACGCTTGCGCGCCATACGGACGAGCGTGCCATTGTGCGCGTACGTCACCTGATCCATCAGCTGGCGCATCAGGAAGATGCCGAGTCCGCGTTCGCGCCCTGGCGGCGGCGCCGCATCCGACAAAATAGCGGAAAATCCGTGACCGTTGTCGCGGATTTCGATAATCAGCTCGTCGTCGGCAAAGGTGCACCGCACGGAAAAGCCGCTCGAGCGCGCGCTGCGACCGTGCTCGACTGCGTTGCCAAGCGCTTCACCAGCCGCTAGCCGGATATCCGCCACTTCCGATTCGGTAAATCCGCAGACGCTCGCAAAACTGGCAATGCTCTTACGCGCAAGCGAAGCGTTGCGAAAGTCACTGGTAAAGGCCGCGCGATAACTGGTGCTCACGATCGTTATCTCGAATTGCCAAGCCGGTACCCATTATACCGTATGAATAAACGAAAGCGCCGGCGCGTGAACGCGTCGGCGCTTCGTTAACGCGAACGAATGCGTTAGTACGGGAACGAGTACGTTTGCGATACGCCGCCGGCGGCAATGCCGGTGACGATCACGTTTCCGCCGACGGGCGGACCGGCGCAGGTATTCTGCGGGCTGCCCGGCGGTGCGAACGCGATGTACACTTGCGTTTGCGTGTTGGTGATGCGGAACGTTCCCGTAAACGTTCCGGGATTGGTCGTGACGCCGAAGCCGGTCGCGCATGCAGCGTTGCTGGAGAGCAGAATCGGATTCGTCAGCGCCTCTCCGGCCGGAATCGTGGCTCCGCTGGCATCCTTAGCGGTGATGAAGAACGGATAGACGCCTTCACTGCCGATGTTCGGATTCGAGAGCATGCTGAACGTCAGGCTCGCGACCGTTGCCGTACCGCCGAGAATCGAGAACTGCGCGGTTTGCGGGGTCGCATCGATATCTAGAGCGGTGATGATGATCGTGTTCGGCGGCGTACAGCTCGCCGTCGGCGGCGCGTAGACGACGTTGACCGAACCGGGTGCCGTCGGAATCGTCAGCGACGTCGCCGTTTGATTGCCGAACGAGAACGAGATGCTGCACGACGAGTTGCTCGTGAGCTGAATCGGGTTAACCAGCGTGGTTCCCGTCGGAATAGCTTTTCCGTTGGGGCCGAAGGCCGTGACGATCAGCGGGAACGTTCCCGGGCTGACCGGGTTGGGCGTCGCGGGCATTGAGAGCGAGAGGCGCTTCACGATGGGCTGCGGGGTCGGGGTCGGCGAGCTCGACGGCTTGGTCGAAGGCGACGGCGTCGGCTTGGGCGACTTGGTCGGCTTCGTCGAGGGTGTCGGCGAGGGCGACGGGCCGGTGCTGCAGCCGTTGAGGTCGACGGTCACATACTGCGGCTTGGCGTCGTGATTGAAGACCGTCACCACAGCCGGCGGCTCGCTGCCGTGGCATGGGTCGACGCCGTGGGGCTTCGTGTAGTAGACGGTGATCGCTGGTGGGACGGCTTGAAGACTGAGGTGGTTGTACTTTTGACCGGTCGGCCCGGTTGGGCTGCTGAAGTGGACGTAGCCCTCGTAGTTCGTCGAGACGATGAGCGGATTGGTCAGGGCCGTACCGATGGGCAGCGCCTGCCCCCCGTTGTACGCGGCGATATAGATCGGCAGCGCCGCCGAGTTCGCCTTGCCGGGGATGATCGGCATGTTCGCCGTGACTGATTGTGCGGTCACTGGGGGTGGCGGCTGCTGCCGGAACTCGCCAAAATGGTTACCCGCGTCGCCGCATGCCGCGAGCACGCCGGCCAAGATGATAAGAACGAACCCAACGCTCAAGCGACGCATGAAGCCCTCACAAGAAGAACCCCGCTTGCGGCAATATCCGCAGTCGGTTTAGCGGCTGTCCTTCGCCGGTCCCTATACCGGTCCTTCGGCTGGGGACGGCGAAAGGTGGGCACGCAACGGTCGTGGGCGATTAGCTCAGCTGGGAGAGCGCCTCCCTTACAAGGAGGATGTCGGCGGTTCGAGCCCGTCATCGCCCACCATTCCTATGACTGACCAGCACGTTACCGTCGATCGCGAGGGCGCGATCGCGATCCTCACGCTGAACCGTCCCGAGAAGCGCAACCCACTCTCGCTGGAGATGATGCGCGAACTCGACCGCAGGTTGTCGGAGCTCGGAGAGGACCGCTCGATCGGCGCCATCGTACTGCGAGCCCAAGGCCCGGCGTTCTCGGCC
>JAFAHZ010000040.1 GCA_019236975.1 Vulcanimicrobiota bacterium
CTTCCTGGCCGACATCGCGCTGGCGATCTACGTCGTCATCATGCTTGCGATTCTGGCCGTCTCGCATGCGACGCTTACGCTGCCCGGCATCGCCGGCTTCGTGCTGTCGATCGGTATGGCCGTCGATGCCAACGTTCTGATCTTCGAACGCATCAAAGAAGAGCTGTGGAACGGCAAGACGATGCGCGCGGCCGTGCGCGTCGGCTTCCAGCGCGCCTTCTCGGCCGTCTTCGACAGCCACTTCACGACGATCGTCGGCGCGTTCGTGCTGTTCTCGCTCGGCACCGGAACGGTCAAAGGCTTCGCCTTCACGCTGCTCTGGGGAACGATCGTCTCGCTCTTCACCGCCGTCTTCATCACGCGGTTCTTCGTCGACGTGCTGGTCGACAACGAAATTCTCACCACCCCCGAGCTCTACGGCATCAAGCGCAGCGAGATCGGTATCTTTGCGCATGGAGCGGAGGGCTAAGGCATGTTATTCCGCAGACTCAACTGGAACATCGTCGGCTGGTTCAACGTCGTTTCGTGGATTTCGTATCTGGTCATCGCGCTGGGCATCGGCTCGATGTTCTATCACGGCTTCCAAGGCCCCGACGGTCAGCTCCACTTCAACCAATTCCAGCCTTCGCACATGCTGCGCCTCGGTCTGTCGTTTACCGGCGGTACCGATATTACGGTCAAGTTCACGCAGCCGACGACCGCGGACAAAGTCAAGGACGCGCTCGCCGGATTGAACATGACCGACGAATCGATTACGACCGCCGGATCGGACGGCACGAAGTTCGTCGTGCAAACGCAGACGTCGTTCGCCAACGATTCGTCGCCGCTGTGGAACGCACTCAACACCGTCGCGCCGGTCGATCGCGCCTCGTCGCAGATCACCGCGGTCGGTCCGTCGCTCGGCCAAGAGTATCTCACGAAGGCGCTGTGGGCGCTGGTCATCGCGCTGGGCATACAGTTCCTCTACATCGCGTTCCGGTTCGGCTGGAACTATATCTTCGGTCTCGTCACCGTCATCGCGCTCGTTCGTGACGCGGCGATGATGATCGGCATCTACGCCCTGGCCGATAAGCGCGCCGACGACGCATTCCTGGCCGCGGTCCTGACCGTCATCGGCTACTCCGTCATGGATACGATCGTCATTCTCGATCGAATCCGCGAAAATACGAAGCTCATGGCGGGGCAGCCATACAACGTGATCGTCAACGAGTCGATCAAGCAGACGATGACGCGCTCCTTCAACACGCTGGCGACCGTGGTCATCACGCTGGTGGCGCTGCTGGCGCTGGGCGGCGCGAGCTTAAAGAACTTTGCGTTCGCGCTGCTCGTCGGCATCTGCTCGGGCGGATACCACTCAATCTTCTACTCGGCACCGCTCGTGCTCGTGTTCCGTAAGCGTCAGCTCGAAGCGGCGCAGCGGCGGCGCCGAGCGGGACTCGTCGCCGATCGCACGTCGGGCTCGCGCGCGCGCTCCGATGCATCGGCGCAGGTCAGCCGCGGCGGTATGGCGCGCGAGGACATCGTTGCCGCGCGCCGCGAGCGCCGGCAGAAAGCCAAGACGTCGCGCACCGTGCAGCAAACCGGTCCGGCGCGCTACCGGCGCAAACGCGACGACGTGACCGGATCCGGCGGTGCCGTGGCTGTGGAAGATGCGTACGTGCCGGAGTCGGAGATCGATCCGCTCGACGCGCAAAACGCGGGGCTGCACGAGCGCGCGCTAGAACAGGGCCACGAGGAGATTTCGCTCAATCTCGATGAGTTCGACGAAGCGACCGAATCCGGCGAAAACGCCGCGCACGGAGAAGAAGAGAAGCACTAAGCTTCCACCGCCCACTCCATCGGAGGCGGCCTTTGAGGCTGCCTTCGCTGCATTGATGGGTCCTTCGACTGCGGCGCTGCGCGCCTCCGCTCAGGATGACAAGAGCTCAACGGAGCACGACGATTTCGTCGAGCGGGCGTTCGCGAAAAGTGCGGAGTATTTGCGCGACCGCTACGCGAGCATCGGCGGAGCCGCACAGTTTTACACCAAGCTCGCCGGCGTGTCGTTCGAAGGTCGCCAAGACGTCATCGCGGGGCTCCCCGGCGGCGCTCCTCTCGAATTGCGCCGCCAACCTGAGAACGAGTACGACGCCAATGCGATTGCCGTGTACTACGGTGCGCTGCAGCTCGGCTTCATCAAAAAAGGGATCGCCAAGCACATCGCTCCCCTGATCGACGAAGGCGAGCGCTATAATGCGTCGGTCGCATCGATCACGGGCGGGGACGAGAAACACCTCGGCGTCAACGTCTTCGTCGAGCGCGACGTCGCCGCGGTGCTGGCCGCGCGCGATCGCACGCACGCGGCGGCGCGCACGCTGTGGGATGCTACGACGGGCCCGGAGCAGACGGCCGGCCGCATTCGCGCGGCGCTCATCGGCGACGCGGTGCCCCACGACGCGCAGCGCGCCGTCCTCGAGCGGGTCGAAAGCGGGAAAAATACCCTCGCGCTGCTGGGTACCGGCCGCGGAAAATCGTTTTGCTTTCAATACGTGGCGGCGACGCGCGCGCTGGCGGCCAACGCTAAAACACTCGTCGTGTATCCGCTGCGCGCGCTCGCCAACGACCAATACCACGGACTGAACCAAAAGCTCGACCCGCTTGGGATTCGCGTGTATAAGGCGAACGGATCGATCGGTAACGACGAGCGCGAAGAGCTCTTTGCGGCATTGCGTGACGGGTCGTGGGACGTCGTGCTGGCGACGCCGGAGTTCCTCGAGTTTCATTGTGAAGCGTTTTCCGGCCCCAGCGCGCCGCAGCTGCTCGTCGTCGACGAGGCGCACCACCTCTTTGAATCGCGCCATCGTCCCGCATACGCGCACTTTCGCGAAACGATCGAGCGGCTGGGACGACCACAAGTCTTAGCGCTCACCGCGACTGCCGACGAGGCGTTCCGCAAAATCGTGGACGATCTCGCGATCGAGGCGTGGGTGATCGATCCCACCGTGCGGGAAAACCTGCGCGTCGTCGACGCACGCGGCAAGAACAAAGAGGCTTATCTCGCCGACGTGCTGGCCGAGCCCGGTAAAGCGATCGTGTATACGAACTCGCGGACCGAGGCGACGAAAATCGCGCAGGGGCTACGCAAGAGGCTCGGCAACGAGGTGATGTTTTATCACGCCGGGATGCCCGCGCACGAACGTCACGATACCGAGCGGTTTTTCCGCGAAGGAGCGCTGCGCGTCGTCGTCGCGACGTCGGCCTTCGGCGAAGGGATCGATCTGCCCGACGTGCGCAACGTCGTACTCTACCATCTGAATTTCGACTTTGCCGAGTTCAACCAGCAGGCCGGGCGCGCCGGCCGCGACGGCGCGCCGGCGGCCGTGCACCTGTTGTACGGCGAAAAGGATCGCAACATCAACGACTATCTCATCGATCTCGACGCGCCCTCGCTGGGGACGCTGCGAGCGATCTATCGCGGTTTGCGCGGGTTGGCGCGCGACGGCGTCTTACGCATGGGGAACGCCGATCTCGCGGCAACGCTCGACCTCGACAAGGTGCGCGACCGCACCGTCGCGGCCGCGCTGCGGATCTTCGGCGACTCCGGTTTGGCCGAAACCGGCGAAGACGACGACGGGCGCTACGTGCGCCTGCTCGAGGTCGACGGACGCGTCGACATGGAGCGCAACGAACGGTTTGCCGAAGGTCAAGCCACGCGCGAAAGTTTTGCGCTGTTCGCCTCGATGGCGCTGACCGCTTCCGCCGAGACGCTCGAACGCATCATCAACCGGCCGATCTATCCGAGCCGCGTGCAGCTTCTGCGTTAGGCGATTGCCCGGGCGAGCCGGTCTTGATCGGCCGCGCGGTAAAATGCGTTCTGGGTTTCGCTGACGCCTTCGCGCGCCCAGGGGTCGATCTGCCCCCGGGACGTCGGCAGGTGAACGGTCGGGCCGATCGCGTCGGAGTAGTCGGAGTGGCCGAAGATGCCGAAGTCGCGGCTTTCGCGATGCGCGAGGACGAGATCCGACACGCGGTCGCGCGCGGCCGCGGCATCGGTGCGGAGCGTCGCGTCCAAGCGGCCGTCGCCGGCGATCGTGTCGTAGACGGCGATGGCGGAACGATCGGCGTGCCAGGGGAGCGCTCCGCCTGCGGGAATGCGCGCCATTCCACCGATGCTGCGAACGTCCTCGCGTAACGCTTGCCGCGCCGCGCCATCCTTCGCCGAAGCAGAAGCGAGATCGTTGAAAGCTTTGATCGCGGATTCTGCGCTCGCAATCTTGTTCGCGTCCAGGTCGAGCACGTCGAATGCCGCAGCTGCGTGCAGCTTGCCGAAATCGGTGTCGCGCGCGCGCATCACGTCGCCGACAACCGCTTTGGCCATTGCAGCCGGATCGTCTTCGTGCGACGCGATCGCCTGCGCGACGTCGCTCGTTACGCCTGGGGCGACCATCGTTTCCGGCGATGCGGCCAGCCATTTGACTCCGGCATGCGAAAGCGCGTCGGCAAAGCCCATCGTCGCCATTAAGCACTGGTTGGCGACGACGCCGTCGACGTTGCGCCCGGCATCTTCGGGATGCGCCTTGGCGTGGAGAGCGACACCATCCGAAATCGCCTTTGCGATGTCGGGCATCGACATGCACGAGCCATCGCCGGTTTGCAAGCCGCCGCCGTCGCCGCCGCCGTGGTCGACCAGCTCGATCCA
>JAFAHZ010000003.1 GCA_019236975.1 Vulcanimicrobiota bacterium
TCGCTTGGATGATCGATTATGAAACTGCACCCGAGGCTGGGGGAACGCGAAACCTGACTTTGATTGTCCCAGTAATAAAGAACGCTGAGAGGTGTGACGTGAGAGGTGATGGTGACCGCCCTCGACATATGTGTTCGTGGGTGAAAGCCACTTCTCGAGGTCACCGGCGCCGCATTTGCACTCACTGGCAAAGATGCTGAACTTCCTGCTGCAAATCAGGCAAGTCACCATGTACCGATGGTTACAATAGG
The DNA here is from genome assembly GCA_019236975.1 of Vulcanimicrobiota bacterium. Taxonomy (GTDB): domain Bacteria; phylum Vulcanimicrobiota; class Vulcanimicrobiia; order Vulcanimicrobiales; family Vulcanimicrobiaceae; genus JAFAHZ01. The sequence goes on from JAFAHZ010000003.1 coordinate 252, forward strand.
GATGTCAATCAGTCAACTCCGACTTAACCACGAAAGAGCAAAACACCCGACATTTGCGGATCAATCTAACACTTCGGGCTTCATCCAGCCGGCGCTGGTGTGCCCAGCATGTAGCCGATCAAAAAGCAAAAATTGATTTGGTTATGCATTCCTGAGCCATCAACTGACTTCGCTTCTTACTAAACGGTCTCATGTTAACCCATAATCGGTGAACACATGCTTATAACACTTGTGCACTCCTATGGTGTGTTGCTAAACTGTTAAACACATCAGCGGAGTGCTGTGCGCCAGCCAACCCATTGGGGAGGGCGTCAAGGCCGGTGAGGTGCACCGGCACGTAACTTACACGAGCGAAGGAATTTAACAGCCGCGCAACATTCTCAGAAGTCACAGCGGCAGATTCATAGGGACACATGAAACACAACAATCAATTCGGGGAAATAGTTAGGAGTCATCGCGAAGGTTTGGGTTTGACCCAACGAGCGCTGGCCCAGCAGCTCGGGGTCGAGGCCAGCCATATCGCCTTTATGGAAAGTGGGCACCGAAAACCTTCCCTCAAATTGTTAGGACGTCTGGCAGATACTCTCGGTCTCGATCGGCAAAACCTATTAATCCTTGCGCATCCGGAAGCAAAAGAGCTGGTCGCCGAGGCAAAGCCGGAGAAAATGCAGAAGACCTCCCCGTCATGGCGCCGGTTCACTGATAACCGAGAGCTTTTGAACCGTTACAATGTGACTGATCGCGAACTTCGTACGCTCGAACACCTGAGCTTTCTGGGAACGGTGGTTTCTGCCAAGGAATTCCTGGCTATATTGACCCTGATCCGAGATATTCCTGCGGGCAAATAAAAGCGCATTGAATCAACACGCACCCTCCATTGGTGAAGCCCCGATGCCCGATCGGGCGGTCCTTCGCTCGCAGAGATGGCCGTGTTCGTTTGAGCCTGAGGGGAGCAGATGTGGGGTGATCGCAGACATTTCTTCGAACATATCGAATCCCATAATTGGATTGCGAACAACCGAAGTCTGAACCTCTGCCCCGCCCTGTTTCATAGTCGATAACATACTTTATCGTCTATAAAGAGTGCGGCCAGAAGGGCCGCTTTTCTGCCGCCTACCTGACGTTCAGTCCGAGTTTCTTTGACTTCGGCTCGTGCTATCCCAAGTAGCGCACCCTCGGGTAGGGACCAATAACGCTTAACACAATCCGTGCCCGGCCGGGAGTGCCGCAACCCAATGTGAGTAACGCAGGACGCGTGAGTGCACGATTTTCTCGGCTCTTTGATCCCGAACAACGAAGCGCCAACACCGATGTAAAGCACCTGGGCCGCATCCCGCTCGCGCTTCGGGACCACCCCCGGGTCGAGCAGCCTATCGAGACACGCATCGAGGAAGTGGCATCCAAGTTGGGGTTAGCGGCAGCGCCCGACGGCCGGTCGCTACCAAAGATGCGGCTCCGACAGCGTTTCGACGACACCGGCGTCGGGACGACCTCGCACGCCAAGCCCGCGACGCGCTTGGTGCCTGTCCACCAACAATCATCAAGCGATAGCTTTTCTTCGCTGGCCCATCACGTTGACTACGTTCAGAGGCTGATCGCGATTCGGGATATAAGGTAATGATTCACCAGCCGGTCCCGCCTTAACCACCTCAACGCGAAAAGTAAGTGCACCATTTTCCGGCAGTAGCTGACCAGCCTTGTATGCGAAGGCCGGGGCTGGCTGACGTCCACTGACCTCAAACGATATAGCAGTCTGATTCTGAACTTGCACGTCCACTTTCGCGCTCCCGAGGTTTACCCACTTCCCGATCTTTCCGGCAACATCCCCAGTGAACCACCCGCTGTCCGCCCGCGCCATTAGAAGTTTTTTCGCATACAGGTATTCATAAGCGATGTGGACATCGCCATTTTCAAGCTGTTTACTAGGAATTGTCTTAAGATTAAGACTAGTGACTACTTTCGTGATTTTGCTGGCATCCACACCCTTCGAGGTAATGCCATCGAATGAGAACAGAATAGACTGCCCCAGGTCTATCCCGATCTTAGTTTTGGGCAGGACTGGAACTCCGATACAAGCCAATGCCCTTGAAAGGAAGTCGATCGAGCCGCCGCCACTTTTTCTGCTCGAATGAACACCTTTGATAATAGCCAACCTTTTATGGTTAATCGTGAACTCGATAGCTTGATCCATATAGTCAGTCAATGGACCGTTCCGCACCAATCTAGCGGGAATTTTGCGCGTTCCACGATTATAGGTGTATACATCTGGTGGAACGTAGCCGGTTCCCGGTAAGA
>JAFAHZ010000062.1 GCA_019236975.1 Vulcanimicrobiota bacterium
AACACGCCATAACCGCCGGCGAAATCCAAATACGCCTTGCCGTTCTGATCCCAGATCGTGCAGCCGCGCGCGCGCACTTCGATCGGCGAACCGGAAATCTTCATCACCCGCGCTAACGGCGGATTGACGAATTCTTTGTAGTTCTCAAACACTTCGGCAACGAGTTCTTGCGGCGAACTCGCACCGTAGAGATCGTCGCGCGATTCGATCATACTTACGCTGCGACCGGTGGCGAAGATTCCAAACGTCGTATCGTTTCTTCGATGACGCCGATCGCTTCGGCGGCGCGGTCGATGCGCATCATACGCTCGCGCAGCGTCGCCGCACCGGCAATGCCTTTGAGGTAGAGCGCGACGTGCTTACGCATCTGCGGCACCGCGCGCGCTTCACCGAGCTCGTCGACCATCGTGCGATAGTGCACGATGCAAAAGCGCAAGCGGTCGGCCTGCGACGGCGCCGGCTGCGGCTCCCGGCCTTCCATCAAATCGCGAATCTGAGATATGAGCCACGGGTTGCCGAGCGTCCCACGTCCGAGCATGATCGCGTCGACGCCGCTGTCGCGCATGCGCGCCATCGCAACGCGCGCGTCGTCGAGATCGCCGTTGCCGATGACGGGAATGTCCAGCGCTTGCTTGAGGCGCGCGATATGCTCCCAGTCGGCGCTTCCTTTATAAAACTGTTTGGCGGTGCGCGCGTGCAGCGTTACGGCTCGCACGCCCACGGCTTGCGCGCGTTTGGCCACGTCGACGTAGACCATCTGATTCTCGCTCCAGCCTAGGCGCATCTTCATCGTGACCGGACAATCGACGGCATCGACGACCGCGCGCATGATCGCCTCGCAGCGCTCGGGATCGCGCAAGCAAGCGGATCCGCCGTTGGTTTTCGTGACTTTAGGTGCGGGACAGCCGAAGTTGATGTCGACGATATCGGCCCCGCATTCGCGGACGACCGCGGCTGCGCGCGCCATGGTCAGCGGATCGTCGCCCCACAGCTGCGTCGACACCGGTTTCTCCAAGCCGTGCTGGTCGATCATCTCCATCGTCCGCTTGCTGCCGTATTTCAACGCGTTGGCGGAAACGAATTCGGTGACGGTAAGGCCCAGCCCGAACGGCTTGTAGAGCGCGCGCATGGTGCGATTGGTCACGCCGGACATCGGCGCGAGAATCAGGGACGGCGAGACTTCGATCGGTCCGATCTTCAACGGCGGTACGCTCACGGCGCCCCCTACTATATCATGGGAGTCAAAAGCGCGACCACGACGGCGGGCACCCACAGCGCGTTGACGCCCAGCACGTGCAAAGCCGCGGTCCCGGCCACGGCGCCCGCCAGGTAGCACGCCCAAATGGCGGCGTTCGTGCCCGCTTGCGCGCGCTGCGGTTGCGGGAGGCCCTCGAAGTGCACGACGGCCGTAACCAAGGTTCCCGTGACGAAGGTGGTCGAGACGCCCGGCACGCCGGCCCGCACCGCCACGACGCTCTGCACGCCCATGGCTGCCGAGAGCAACGCAACGTCGAGCGGCGCGAGCCGGGCGCCCCCGCGCTGCAGCCATGCGGACGCCGCCAGCAACGCCACGACGGCAGCGACCATCCCGATGCTGCGCACCGGCGGCCGCGCGGTTTCGCCGCGCAGCACGCGCGCGGCGGCGAAGGCACCCACGACGAACGCGCCCAGCGAAAGCGCCGGTAAGAGGATGCCGATGCTTCCGGTGAGCGGGATGCCGCCGAGCCAGCGTGAGGCAAGCGCGCCGCCGAGGAGCACCGTGTTGCCGGTCATGTTCGCCGTAAACACGCCGAGCGCAAAGAACGCAACCGCATCGACGTAGCCCGCGGCGAGCGTCAAGACGACGAGCAGCGCGATCGTTCGCGCGTTCATAGCGATTCGTGAAAGAGTTTCAATCCGAGCAGACTCAGATACGGATCGACGGCGTCGACGATCGGCGTCTGCTTGGCGACGATTTCGGCCAGTCCGCCGGTCGCGACGACTTTCGCTTCCGCTTTCATCTCGTCGCGCATACGCCGCACGATCGCTTCGGTTTGTCCGACGAAGCCGAACACGATGCCCGACTGCAGCGCCTCGATCGTGTTGCGGCCGATCGCGTGCTGCGGCGTTTCCAACGCGACCTGCGGCAACTTGGCGGTGCGTCCGACGAGCGCATCGATCGAAATCGCGATGCCCGGCGCAATCGAAACGCCGAGATACTCGCCGTGGGGCGAGACGGCAATGAATGCGGTGGCCGTGCCGAAGCTAATGACGACGAGCGGCGCGCCGAACCGCGCACGCGCACCGATTGCCGCGGCGATGAGATCGGCACCGGATTCGGCGGGATGTTCGGTGCGCACCGGAATCAGCGTTTGGCCGTCGGCGCGTAAGAACGACGGCGCCACGCCGAAGTAGCGCCGGCACACGGATTCCAACGCCGATTCGAGTTTCGGCACGACGCTGGCGATAACGACCGCATCGATCTCCGGCAGCGCGACGTTTTCCGTCGCGAACAACTGCGTGAGGAAGACGCCGTACTCGTCGGCGGTCCGGCGCAGATCGGTTGCGACGCGCCAGTAGTGCAGCAGCTCGTCGGTTCCGGGCTTGAAGCAGCCGAGTTTCGTGTCGGTGTTGCCGACGTCGATTGCGAGCAGCACGTCAGCGTTCCCGCATCAGCGCTTCGATTGCGTCGAGCAGGCGCGCGGCCAGCGCCGATTTCTCGGCGGTACCCAACTCGCGGCGATCGTTCTCGCCCCACAGCAGCGTCAGCGCGTTGCGCCCGGTTCCGAAACCGCGCTCGCCGCGGACGTCGTTGACGGCGATCGCGTCGAGATGCTTGCGGCGCAGCTTCTCGCGCGCGTTGGCTTCGTGGTCGTCGGTTTCGGCTGCAAAGCCGACCAAGAAACTCGTGCCTTTCTTCTTTGCCAGTTCGGCCAAGACGTCGGGATTGCGCACCATCCGTACCGTGACGCCGGCGTCGGTCTTCTTCACCTTCGACTCGGAGCGTTGCTCCGGCCGCCAATCCGCTACGGCAGCGGTCGCGATGACGAGATCGGCGCCAACGGCGTGTTGCAGCGCGGCATCGTTGAGCTCGCATGCCGTCGTCACGCGCACGACGCACACGCCCGGCGGCGGCTCGAGCAGCGTCGGCCCGAGCAGCAGCGTGACGTCGGCTCCGCGCAGTGCGGCTTCGCGGGCGAGCTCGATGCCGGTCGCACCGGTCGAGCCGTTGCTCACGAAGCGCACCGGATCGAACGCTTCGCGCGTCGGACCGGCGGTAATTGCCACGCGCTTTCCCTCAAGCGAACGCCGGCGTGCGAGCGCGCGTTCGAGCGCGTCGATAATGCGCTCTTCGGCCGCAAGCCTTCCCATGCCGGTCTCGCGTTCGGCAAGAAAGCCGCGCTCCGGATCGACGATCTCGCAACCGCGTTGGCGCAGCGTCGCGAGATTGGCGCGCGTCGCGGGATGGTCGTACATCGCGTCGTTCATCGCCGGTGCGAGCACGATCGGCACGCGCGCGGCCAGCAGCGCGGTCGTCAGCAGATCGTCGGCGATGCCGTTCGCCATCTTTGCGATCGTGTTGGCGGTTGCGGGCACCACCGCGACGACGTGCGCTTCGCGCACCAGGCGGATGTGCGGAATGCGCTCGGGCGCGTCCCATAGCGACGAGTACACCGGGCGCGCGGTCAGCGACGAAAACGTCAGCGGGCCGACGAATCGTTCGGCTTCCTCCGTCATGATCACGTCGACGGTCGCGCCGCGCTGCACGAGCGTCGACGTCAGCGCGGCGGCTTTATAGGCCGCGATTCCGCCGGTGACGCCGAGGAGAATGCGCGCTCGATTCATTGCTGCGTCATTCCACGTACAGGTTGTCCAGCAAACGCGTCGTGCCGAAACGCGCCGCACCGACGATAAACGCCGGTGAATTCGGCCGCTCGACCGGCTCGAACGTGGCCGCGTCGACGACGTCGAGATAATCGAGCGCTGCGAGCGGATGCAGCGCTCCACGTCCGATGGCGAGAGCCTGCGTCTTCGTGGCGCCGTCGGCCAGTGCGTCGCGAATCGCAACGAGCGCCTTCTGCAGCGAGGGCGCCGCCGCGCGCTGTTCGGCGGAAAGGTATGCATTGCGGCTCGACATCGCCAGACCGTCGCTTTCGCGAATCGTCGGCACGATGGCGATACGCACCGGAAAATCGAGATCGCGCACCATGCGCCGCAGGACGGCGGTTTGCTGCGCGTCCTTCTGACCGAGATAGAGCACGTCCGGCTGCACGACGTGCAAGAGTTTGGTAACCACCGTCGTCACGCCGCGGAAGTGTTCCGGGCGAACGGCGCCTTCGTACCGCGCGCCTATGCTGCCGGCGTCGACGAACGTCGAAAACCCGGGCGGGTACATCGCTGCGGCGTCCGGCGCGAACAGCACGTCCACTCCGGCGGCGGCCAGCTTCTCGCGATCGCCCTCGGGATCGCGCGGGTATTTGGCGAGATCCTCGTTCGGCCCGAACTGCAGCGGATTGACGAACAACGAAGCGGCAACCGAGGTGCACTCGTCGCGGGCGGCTCGAACGAGCGCCAAGTGACCGGCGTGCAGCGCGCCCATGGTCGGAACGTACCCGAGCGGACGCGGCAGTACGTCAAAGAACGCACGCGCGTGCGCGACCGTTTCGGCAACTTGCATCGTCGAACTACGTGCGCGTTACCCGCAGCACCGTGCGGCCCACGATAAACGGAACGCCGATCGGCAGCGGAGCGTCGCCGACGACCGGTTGGCCGTTGAGTTTAGTTCCGTTACGACTTTGGAGATCAGTAAGCCGAAGGGAGCCATCGTCTATGCTGAGCCTGGCGTGCTTGCGGGAAACGTAACGATCGAGCGCGATGCACGCATCGGCCACGGCATCGTCGCGCCCGATGGTTATCTCCCGCTCGAATTGCCACGTTTTGCCGTCGAGCGGGCCGCTGAGAACCTCGAGCAGGTACATGGCTGGCAGCCCTTCGAGGAGCCCGCACGGCGCCTCCTGGTATCGGTCGTTCGGGCACGCCGTCTTACTATACAGAACGCTAACAAATCGCCCCGGCCGGACGATTACTCATAGGGTGACGATGAACGATCGGATCGACGAGCTCCTACACCTCATCGAGGTCGAGCCGGACGCGCTGCGGGAAGCCGAATTCCTGCAGGCGCAGGCCATTCTGGAGACGCTCGTCGGCAAGACGATCGCCAGCGCCGGCATCGAGGATACGCGCATCGTCATCTCCACGAGCGACGGGAACCGCTACTTCTT
>JAFAHZ010000234.1 GCA_019236975.1 Vulcanimicrobiota bacterium
TACGAAATCGATCCCAACAAACCGAATCCGATAACGGTGTAGGTGGCAGCCGTGAGTACGATCGACGTTCGCGTTCCCGACATCGGCGACTTCAAAGAGGTGCCGGTCGTCGAGGTGCTGGTCAAGGCGGGCGATACGATCGCCAAAGAAACGCCGCTCGTCGTGCTCGAAAGCGAAAAAGCGTCGATGGAAGTCCCGTCGAGTGCCGAAGGCACCGTCGCCGAAGTCAAAGTCAAACCGGGCGACAAAGTTTCTGAAGGCTCGGTGCTGCTCACTTTGCAAGGCGGCGCGACAGAAAGCGCACCAGCGGCTCCCGCGCAAAGCGCACCAGCAGCTCCCGCGCAAAGCGCACCGGTAGCCCCTGTCATCCCGAGCGCAGCGGAGCGCGAAGCGCGGAGCGAAGTCGAGGGACAACCACAACCGTCTGCTTCGCAAACGATCGAACTCAAGGTTCCCGATATCGGCGATTTCACCGACGTGCCGGTCGTTGACGTGCTCGTCAAACCGGGCGACAACGTCGCAAAGGAAGCACCGCTCGTCGTGCTCGAGAGCGAGAAGGCATCGATGGAAGTACCGGCATCGGCAGCCGGCACGATTGTCGACGTAAAAGTGAAACCGGGCGACAAAGTATCGCAAGGCAGCGTCATTGCGACGATTTCGAGCACCGTCGCGCCGAGCGCAGCGTCGGCAACGACAGATTCGAGTGGTCCTTCGACTGCGGCGCTGCGCGCCTCCGCTCAGGATGACAAGCTGCGCGCCTCCGCTCAGGATGACACGCCGCGCGCCTCCGCTCAGGATGACACGCCGCGCGCCTCCGCTCAGGATGACAAGCCGCGCGCCTCCGCTCAGGCTGACAAGCTGCGCGCCTCCGCTCAGGGTGACACAGTGGCGCACGATGATACGGGCGTCGTTCACGCGAGCCCAGCGATTCGGCGGTTCGCGCGCGAGCTCGGCGTCGATTTGCACGGCGTGCGCGGTTCGGGTCCGCACGAGCGCGTTACGCGCGAAGACGTGCAGCGCTTCGTTAAGGACGCGCTCAAAGGTGGCGGAGCCGCGCCGGCCGCAGGCACGACGTTTGCAGGGTTGCCGCCGTGGCCGAGAGTCGATTTCGCACAGTACGGCGAGATCGAACGGAAGCCGCTGGGACGCATCAAGAAGCTGTCCGGGCCGAACCTGCACCGCAACTGGCTGCAGATTCCGCACATCACGAATCAAGACGAAGCCGACATCACCGAGCTCGAAGCGTTTCGCAACGAAGTCAATGCCGAACAGGCCAAAACCAAAGGACCGAAACTCACGATGCTCGCGTTTCTCGTGAAAGCCTGCGTCGCGGCACTGCAGCGATTTCCCGAGTTCAACGCCTCGCTCGACGGCGAAGAGCTGGTGATCAAACGCTACTACAATATCGGTTTCGCAGCCGACACGCCCAACGGCCTCGTCGTACCGGTGCTCAAGAATGCCGATCGCAAGGGACTGCTGGAAATCGCGGCTGAGAGTGCGGCGCTTGCGGGAAAGGCGCGTGAGGGAAAGCTCGGCCTCGGCGACATGCAGGGCGGAACGTTTACGATTTCCTCGATCGGCGGGATCGGCGGCACCGCTTTCACCCAAATCGTCAACGCGCCCGAGGTCGCAATTCTCGGCGCGGTGCGTTCGGCAACGAAACCCGTTTGGGACGGAAAGGCGTTCGTTCCGCGCCTGATGCTGCCGATCAGCGTGAGCTACGATCATCGGGTGATCGACGGCGCCGGCGCGGCGCGCTTCCTCACCTACGTTGCGTCACTGTTAGCGGATTTTCGGCGAGTCGCGCTGTAGGTAGGTACAGGCTATACCTGACCGGCATTCGGCAGGAGGTTGTATGTGTTCGAAGTTTTCGGCGCTGTCGCTAACGCTCGCCGCACTTTCGCTTTCGGCGTGCGCATCTTCCCCCGATTCGGCGATCTCCGCGCGGGCCGTACTGCCGGCTTTTGGGCCCACGGCCAGCGTGCACGGCGTGATCAAAGACAAGGCGTTGAGGGCGCGGTCGTCAACGCAGTATCTCTACGTCGGAAGCGAGACGTCGGGAGAACGCGCGACGCTGATGCAATACGGCCTCGGCGGCGCACGCATTCGCTCCGTGGCGGGCGGGATCGACGGCAAAGGAGAGGGGGCCTTTGCCTTCGACGAAGCCGGAAATCTGTACGACGTCGGCGTGAGCTGCGACGGCAGCAAATACCAAGGCTGCGTGGACGTCTTCGCGCCAGGCCGCGTACGACCGTTGCGATCGATTCTGCTTCCCGTGGGTTACGATGCGGATTGCCTGGGGTTCGATAAGCAGGGCGAGCTCTACGTCGCCAACGATGGGCCCGGCGCGGGGTCTATCGGCGTTTTTTCGACCGCCGGAAAACTTCTACGGACGATTTCCGCCGGCATTCGTTCGCCGCTGACGTTCGTCTTCGACCGGCGCGGCAATCTGTACGTGGCCGACGGCGATCAATACTTCCACAATCGCTCCCCGAACGCCGTGACCGTCTACGGCCCCGGAGCGGCCAAGCCGGCGCGCAGCATCTCGATACCGTACGCGCGCGGCATACCGGTGTTCTTGGCCGTTTCCCCTCGCGACGATCTCTACGTCGCCGAAAATCCGCTGCCGGACTCGCGCGCGAGCCGCATCGATGCGTTCGCGCCCGGTGCATCGCTACCGAAACTTTCCATCGCAGCGCCCGCGGCGCTTCTCAAAATCGCCGGCATGGCTTTCGACCGCGCCGGACGGCTCGTCGTTGCCTACGACGCTCCCGGCGATAACGGCGGCGAAGTCGTCACGTACGCGCCCGGTACCAGACGAATCCTCGAACAGCTGACATGCTGCGGCACGAGCGGCTCCGACGCACCGGCCGGGGTCGCCATCGATTCCGAGAACCGCGTCTATGTTGGATGGCTCAAAGCCGATGCCGTTCTCGTCTACCGAGCGCTGGAAACGTCGCCGTTCGAAACGATCCGCAAGGGCCTCGCTCCGCTCGTGTATGCGGTGGCAATCGGTCCGCGCTAGACGGGCCGGACGCGTTGCGGGTCTGCTGGCCGACTTTCGAAGGGTCGCGCTCTAGCGTTCCGAACCGCGCTGCCATGAAGCGCGCGGTCGTTTTCGCTTTGCTCCTCGCCGCCGTGGGGTGCACGCGTACGAACGGGACGGGCGGCTGGGGCACGCCGCACGAGCTCACGATCGTTCGCGCCAACGACACGCCCTCGCTCAATCCGCTTTTTGCGTTCGATCAGCCGGATATCGATATCACGCAGCTCTACGCCGAGCCGCTCGTCGGGTTGAGCGCGAACAACCAGCTCGTTCCGCTCGTCGCCGCGCGCGTACCGACCGTCGCGAACGGCGACGTGGCGCGCGACGGACGAACGGTTACGTATCACCTTCGGCACGGCGTTCGCTTCGCCGACGGCGTCGCGCTCACGTCGAAGGACGTCGCGTTTACGTACCGCGCGATTCTCGATCCGCGCAATCCGGTCACCGAAGCGCAGCCGTACCGCATCATCGACCGGCTCCGGACTCCGGATCCGTATACCGTAGTGCTGCATTTCCGGCGGCCGTGGGGAGCCGCTACCGCGGCGCTCTTTGCGGTGTCCGATTTTATCTACGGCATCTTGCCGGCGCACGCGTTTGCGAGCACCGATCTTTCGCACGCCGCCTGGAACGACCGTCCGTTCGGGAGCGGACCGTTCCGCGTCGTGCGGTGGGAACACGGCGACCGCATCGTGCTCGAACCGAATCCTTATGCCTGGCGCAAACCGCATCTCACCCGGCTCGTACTCAAGATCGTCCCCGATCGCAACACCGAGCTGCTGCTTTTTCAGACGCATGCCGTCGACGTCGTCGACTATCTGACCGACGATCAAGCCGCGCAACGCCGCGACGTTCTCGGCACATCGTTAATCCGCACGGAAAAGAATCATCTCGCCTACGCTTCGTTTCAACTGCGCCGGGCTCCGACCGACGATCCGCGCGTGCGTCGCGCAATCGCCGAGTCCATCCAACGAAACGAAATCGCGCGCAAAGTGTATCACGGCCTGTGGCCGCTGGCGACCACGGAGATCGCGCCCGTATTGTGGGGACACGATCGGGGCGTTCGCGCCCCCGCTTTCGATCTTGCCGCCGCAGCACGCGACTTCGATGCAGCCGGCTGGCATCTCGTTCGCGGCATCCGCACAAAGAACGGGCGGCCGCTCACGATCGACGTCGCGTACGAAGCGTCGAATCAAGGAGAACGCAGCGTCGCTATAGTGATTCAGGAGAATCTGGAGCGAGTGGGCGTGACGGCCGACGTCCGCGGCTACCCGACCAACGTCTTCTACGCCGTTCCGGACGGCACGTATTACGGCGGCCGGTTCAACCTCGCGATCAGCGGATTCTACGGCGGGGCCGATCCGGAACAGAGCGAGTTTTGGACGTGCGATCGCGTCGCGCCCAACGGCCCGAACGTCGCGCGCTATTGCACGCCCGCTTACGACGCGCTTTTTAACGCGCAATCGCAGCTCGTTGACCGCAGCGCTCGCTCCGCCGAGTTCGCTCGGATGCAACGCGAGCTCGCCGGCGCGGCCGTCTTCCTACCGCTGGTGTATCGCGGCGATTACTCAGCCGCCAATCCGGCCGTCCGCGGCTGGGCGCCCAACATGCTCTTCGAGTTTTCCAACGCCGACGAATGGGACCTAACGCGTTAAACCTGACGGCGGTTGTCAGGTTTGTCTTGCTACCCTAGGCGTAACAACGATGCTTATGTGAGGAGACAGACATGGCCACCGACACAGCCACCACCCTCCGGAAGACGGTTACGGGGATCGACATCGCAGGGTACCTCGTGCGCGATCCGCAGGCCGCCATCGCGTTCTACCGCGACAAGCTCGGCATCGAGCCGACCGAAATCGACGACCAGGGACGGGGCGCCGAGTTTACGCTCTCCGACGGAACGACGTTCGGCGTCTGGAATCCGCCCGACGACAACGCCGGCGGCTTCGTGATGTTTGCCGTGAGCAATCTCCAGGAAGCGGTGCAGACGTATCGCTCGCGCGGCGTCGGCGTCAGCGACATCACCGAAACGCCGGTATGTTATATGGCGTTCGCGCAGGATCCGGAAGGCAACGGTATCATCCTGCACCAGCGCAAGCTCAACGGTTAGGCGTTCCGCTCGACGAACTGCCGCGCGCGTGCGATCGCACGGTCGCGCAGCGCGGCAGGCTCGAGCACGCGTGCGACGTCGGCCCACGCAATGGCTTGGTAGACCGCCATCTCATCGCCAGGCAGCGTGACGCGCACGATCGCTTCGCCGTCGCGGCGCTCGATCAGTTCGACGGGCCAATAGGCCGAGAGACGTTCGATCGCCGAAGGCTCGACGGCAAACGTCACCACGAGATTTTCACTTCGCGACGTCTCCGCAAAGCGCGCCGACGATTCGGCCCAATACCGCTCGAGATCGAAGTCGCTGGGTCGCGAAAAGTGCTCCTCGAGCTCGCTCGCGCCGGCGATGCGCTCGACCCGAAAGCTGCGCAGCTCGTTCTCGGAACGCGCAACCAAATACCAAATTCCCGCTTTCGCCACCAGCCCCAACGGTTCGACGACGCGCGTCGAGGCGTTGCGATTGCGGTCTTCGTATCGCATCTCGACGCGCCGGTCGTCCCATACGGCGCGCCGCAGCAGCGTCAGCAATGCGCGCGGCGGCTCGGCTTGATTCCAGCGCCGGCCGTCGAGATGGATGCGAGAACGCGATTTTTCCGCCGCGCGCCGGTGCACGTCGGCGAGGCCGCCGTGCAGCTTCTCGAGCGCGCGATCGAGCCCGCCGTCGAATCCTAAGTCGGCGAGCGGACTCGCTCCGGATGCAAAGAGCGCGCGAATCTCGTCTTCACTGAAGTGCGTGAGGGTCTGACGATACCCGTCGGAAAGCAGAATACCGCCCGTCGAACCGCGCTCGCAATAGACCGGTACGCCGGCGGCGCTCAGGGCGTCGACGTCGCGGTAAATCGTCCGTTCGGAAACCTCCAACAGTTCCGCCAGCACGGGCGCGGTGCATTGACCGCGCGATTGCAGCAGCAGGAGCAGCGAGATGAGGCGATCGGCCTTCACGAAGCACCGCGGGTGTGGAGTGCTACGCGAGCGTACAGGCGCCACAAGAGCGGCGCAATTGGAATCAACAAGAACGCGTACTCCACTTGAATGCGAACCGCCATCGTGACGAATACCGCGAGGGCCGTTCCCACGCCCACGGCAATCAGCCGCCCAGCCGCAAATACGCCCGAACTGCGAGCGGCGGCGTCGAGGCGATTCCAGCTGAGGCGCAGACACAACGCCCAATTGACACCCAGCACGACGTACATCACTCCAAACGTGATGATGTAGGAAAGCGCCGCGAACCGGTGGTCGGAGTCCTCATGTTGAAAGTGCACGAACAACTGCAGCTGGTACACCAGCCAAACGATGAGTGCGAGCGTAATGAAGTTCAATACCATCGGCAGCGGACGAGGCACGAACGAATATTCGAACAACCGGTGATGCGTGTACCAGGCCGACGCCACGATTGCAAACGTCGACATGAACGCTAGCAGCGGCGTTGGATGCGTGTAAATCTCCGAAGCGTGAGCGGGGATGACGAAACTCAGGCTGAGCTGCGCCAAGCTGAACCCCATGACGATATCGGAGAACGCCTCGAGGCGGTGGGTGAGCCGCTCCTCGTGCGCGTCCTCGAAGCGCTGCGTTAGGATTTCCTCAATTGGCGCAGTACGTACTGCAGGATACCGCCGTGACGGTAGTACTCCGCCTCGTCCGGCGTGTCGATGCGTACGCGGACCTTGAACTCGATCGACCGCTTCGATGTGGGATCGGTGGCGGTCACCATGGCGTGCATCCGCGGCGTTACGCCGCCGGCGACGCCGGTCACGTCGTAGATCTCTTCGCCGGTCAACCCAAACGTCGAACGATCGGCTCGATCGACGTATTCGAGCGGCAGGATTCCCATGCCGATGAGATTGCTGCGATGGATGCGCTCGAACGAATCGGCAATGACCGCTTTAATCCCGAGCAGATACGGGCCTTTGGCCGCCCAGTCGCGCGACGATCCCGAGCCGTATTCGCGTCCGGCCAGAACGATCAACGGCGTCTTCTCCGCTTGGTAGCGCATCGCCGCATCGAAGATCGCCATCTGTTCGCCGCTAGGCAAGTGACGCGTCACGCCGCCTTCGACACCGGGCACCAGGTGATTGCGCAGACGCACGTTGGCGAACGTTCCCCGCGCCATCACTTCATGATTGCCGCGACGGGCGCCGTATGAGTTGAAATCCTTCGGCTCGATACCGCGTTCCATCAGGTATTTAGCCGCCGGACTCGTCCGCGCGATGCTGCCCGCCGGCGAAATGTGATCGGTCGTCACCGAATCGCCCAAAACGGCAAGAACGCGCGCGCCGCGAACGTCCTGCAGTGCCGGCGGTTCGGCCGGCATCCCGTCGAAGTACGGCGGCTGCTTGATGTACTCCGACGCTGGGTCCCAGGCGTACCGTTCGCTCGGCGCGACGCCTAGCTTGGCCCAGTTGTCGTCGCCACGGAAGACGTCGGCGTAGCGCGACTTGAACATTTCGTCGCTGATGCAGCGCGCGATCGTCTCCTCGATCTCGCGATCGCTCGGCCAGAGATCGCGCAAGTACACCGCTTTTCCATCGCTGCCGGTGCCGATCGGCTCGGTCGTTAGATCGATATCCATGCGCCCGGCCAGTGCGTAGGCAACGACGAGCGGCGGAGAGGCGAGGTAGTTCGCTTGCACTTGCGGATGGATACGGCCCTCGAAGTTGCGATTGCCCGAAAGCACCGCCGCCACGATCAAATGTTGATCGGCCACGGTTTCCGCGACATCGGGCGGAAGCGGCCCGGAGTTGCCGATGCACGTCGTGCATCCGTAACCCACGAGGTTGAAGCCGAGACGGTCGAGCGACTCTTGCAGTCCCGCTTTATTGAGGTAGTCGGTAACGACTTTGGAGCCGGGAGCGAGCGACGTCTTCACCCACGGCTGCGTGCGCAGCCCTTTCGCAACCGCGTTGCGCGCCAGCAAACCCGCACCCACCAGCACCGACGGATTCGACGTGTTCGTGCACGACGTAATCGCGGCAATCACGACCGAGCCGTCGGCAACGTTCTTTGCCGTCTGCGCGATGGTCGCGGTGCCGCCGCCGCCTTCGTCTTGAAAACGCGAAATGGCACCGTTGGCCTTGTCGCGCGCGATCGACCACTCTTCCATAGCGGCGCCGAACGAGCGCTTGACGTCGTGGAGCGGAACGCGATCCTGCGGGCGCTTCGGCCCGGCGAGACTCGGTTCGACCGCGGAAAGATCGAGATGCAGAACGTCGGTGTACTGGGGATCCGGCGTTTCGTCGGTGCGGAACAAGCCTTGCGCCTTAGCGTACGCCTCCACCAGCGCCACGCGTTCGGCGCTGCGGCCGGTCAGGCGCAAGTACTCCAGCGTCCGATCGTCGATCGGGAACATCGCCACCGTGGAACCGAACTCCGGCGACATGTTGCCGATGGTGGTTCGATCCGCAACCGGCAGCGCCGACAATCCACGACCGAAGAACTCGACGAACTTGCCGACCACGCCGCGTTTGCGCAACATCTCGGTGACGGTCAGCACGAGATCGGTCGCGGTCACGCCTTCGCGCAGCTTTCCGTCCAAGCGAAACCCGATGACTTCGGGAATCAGCATCGTCACCGGCTGCCCGAGCATCGCCGCTTCGGCTTCGATGCCTCCCACGCCCCAGGCGAGGACGCCGAGTCCGTCGACCATGGTCGTGTGCGAATCGGTACCCACGACGGTGTCGGGATACGCAACCGGGTTTCCGTCGATCCGTGCGACGTCGCTGCCGGCACCGAAAATGACGCGGGCCAAGTATTCGATGTTGACTTGATGCACGATGCCCGTGTCCGGCGGAACCGCGCGGAAACCGGCCAGCGCCGACTGCCCCCACTTCAGAAACGCATAACGTTCGCGATTGCGCTCGAACTCGATATCCGCATTTTTCGCGAGTGCGTCGCTGGAGCCGAAGTAATCGATCTGCACCGAGTGATCGATGACGAGCTCGACCGGCTGTAACGGATTGATCGCTTTCGGATTGCCGCCCATGCCGGCCATCGCATCGCGCATCGCCGCAAGGTCGACCACGCACGGCACGCCGGTAAAGTCTTGAAGCAGCACGCGCGCGGGACGAAACGCGATCTCCTTTTCGTGTCGCGCTTGCGGACTCCACCGCGCGAGCGCCTCGACGTCCGCTCGCGTCACCGATCGTCCGTCTTCGTTGCGCAGAAGATTCTCGAGCAAAATCTTCAGCGAATACGGCAAGCGCGCGAGCGTCGCGATGCCGGCGCGCTCGAGAGCGTCTAAACGAAAGTACGCGTAGGAACGGTCGCCGGCGCGCAGCGTATCGACGGCGTTGAAACTATTGGCGTTCTGACTCATGGGAAACGGTTATTTTGGGATCGCCGTGCGCGTAGCCTTCGATGCGCACGACCGCCTCGCCGGACAAAAGTCGCCACAGCGGCTCCGCCACGAGCTCGAGCCGCCACGGCGCGAGGTCGAGCGCCGCGTCGAAAGCCGCCCGCTCGCGAGGCGCGTCGCGGGCGAGCCGCTCGAGGGCCGCGCGCGGTACGAGCAGGCTCGCGGGCAACTCGGACTCTCGCGCGATCTCGCCGGCGACGACCCCGAGCAGCGACACGAGGGTATCGCGCGACGGCCCCAGCGGACGCTGCGGCTTCTCGGGAAGCTCGGCTTCGGGAATAGCTTGCCCGCGCGCGACGGCTTGAAGGATCGCGCTCCCGAGCTGCCGCCGCGCACCCGTATCCAGACGGCGCAGCTGCGCGAGATCTTCGGGCTCTTTGGGCCGCAGCGTGACCAGGCCGGCGACGACGTCGTCGGGCACGACGTATTTTACCGGTACGTCGCGCTCGCGAGCGATGCGTTCGCGCAGCTTGACGATCTCGCTCAAAATGCCGAGTTCGCGCCGCGACATGCGCGTCGCGCCCGGAATTCGCAAGTACGCGCGCCGCTCGTCGACGCGGTAACGATCGAGCTCGCCGAGCTGCGCGCACTCCTCGGTCGCCCACTCCAACCGGCCTTTTGCGTGCAGCCGCTCGCGCAACGCGTCGTACATGGGCAAGAGGTGCGCGACATCGTCGACGAGATAGTCGATTTGCCGCTCGGAAAAGGGGCGCGCCGACCAGTCGCTGACGGTTTGCGACTTCGCCAAGCGCACTTGGCGGAGGTCGCGCACCAAATCCGCCAGCGATATCTGCATGCCGTAGCCGAGAAACGCCGCCATCACTTGCGTGTCGTACACGCTGAGCGGAATGCGATCGAAACGGTCGGCAAAAATTTTTAGATCCGAGGAGAGCGCGTGCCCCACCACCGTCGCCTCGGCGAGCGCTTCGGCGAGCGGACGCAAGTCGTGGATCGCCAGGGGATCGACGATTGCCGCGCCGTCGTCGAAAGCGAGCTGCACGACCATCAAACGCGGCGAATACGTACGTTCGGCGTGAAATTCGGTGTCGATCGCGACGCGGGGCGCCGATCGCACGCGCGCGCAGAGCGCTTTCAAGTCGCCGGCGGTGGAAACGATTTCAGGAACGATCACGGCGACGGCGTCGGCGTTTCGCGACGGAAGCGGCGAAAATGAAACTGCGGACAGTGGTGCGTCTCGCAATAGTGTTGCGCGCGCCACTCGGTGCTGTGAATGAAGACCGTCAGGCGGTCGCCGAAGACGGCCAGCAGCGTGCAGATCGGCACCGCGATCGCACACATCGTCCACACGTGCACCCAAACCGGAACGCGAAAAGCGGCCGCCGTCGCGGTTGCGACCGTTCCGCCGAACCCAGGGATGACGCGCACCGCGAGTAAGAATGCCGGCGAACCGACCGGAAACCGTTTCACCCAGGGCGGCAGACGAGCCAGGTACTCGTGAAGATCGAGGAGGTGCGACGCTCGCACGTTGATCCAGTAACCGAGCATCGCCGCGAACACGAGCCCGATCGCGTTCACGATCGACCCTTCGACCGGCCCGAAGATGGCGCCGTCCATGATTGCCAGGGCGTCGGTCACCGAAAACGGCGCCGAGGCGACCAGGGCGAAGACCGCGATTGCCAGAGGAATCGCCATGAACCCGATCGTGCGAATTTCGTGCTCGACCCTCGGCTGGTACCGGATCACCAGGAAGGCCAACAGAAAGGATACGGCCAGCAGCCCCAAGGCGGCCGAACGCCGAACGACCCGGCTCAACCCGAGATGGTCACGATACTGAGAACGGCTATCACGTTGCTGTGCGGAGTTGGGCTCTACGCCTCGCTTTTCATGCTAAGGAAGTCCGTGCTGGCGGCGGCGGGCCGCCTCGAGGAGCCCAGCGTCGTCCAGTCACCGCGGGCGCGGCTGTACGGCGGCGTTCCGAACTCGGCGTGGGGCCTGGCGTACTATGCGGCACTGGCTGCGAGCGTCTGGTTTGCCTCGTCCAGAGCGGTCGAAATCGCCGTCTTGTGCGCCGTGGCGCTCGCCGCCGTCACGTCGGTCGTGCTCGCTTACTCGCTGCTCTTCGTCACCCGGCGTCCCTGTCCGTACTGCTGGACGGCACATGCGGTCAACTGGTCGCTCGCAGTCCTCACGCCCTGGTTATTCAAAACGAACATATTGAGTAACGTACGGTTCTTTTGATAAAATCGGCGTCTCCGTTGCGGCACGGCCAGGGTGGCCGAGACCGCCGGAGGCAGTAGCCGGGCCGTAGCGCCAGATTCTGCGTACCGGCGAAGAGCAGTAAAAACCGAGAGGTAGTGCGAGTGCACTACCTCTCCTGCTCTCAACTACATAGAGCTGCCGGTGTTGAAGCCGTAGACGGTCGCGAGATCGTGCATCGCTTGATTGAGGACGGCGTGATAGTCGGCGTCTTTTGCGACGCCGTATTTGGCATCGATGTCGGTCATCACCTGATCGTGAATACCGTGCGAGACGGCGCGGTCGAGCATCACTTCAACGCTGAAACCGTGACCGGTTTGTCCGGCGTCCCACAGCGCCTTGGAAAGCGCCTTGCCGTCTTTCGGATCGGGATTCGGCGTCGACGGCAAAGCGACGCCTTTGGCCTTGGCAATTTTGAGCGAATCGGATACCACGAACGGGAAAATCGTCACGAAGTTGGTGACTTTGTCGGCGCCGAATTTCGCTTTCAGCGACGCGACTTCGGCGTCGGCTTTGTCGCCCGCCAGCGCTTTGACTAAGGTGACGGTTTGAAAATCGGACGGTCCGCCGCCGGCGATAACCATCGATAACGTCACCGGCAGCGCCGGCGTTCCGGTATACACGCCCGGTCCCGAAAAGCGCGACGGTTGATCGACGACGTTGGGCAGCCACATGGCTGCGGCAATAAGTGCGGCAATAAATAATTTCATGCTCCAAGCCCTTTCTGCGAGGTCTTCCTCACAACGCGCGACCCCGGGGCTTGGATTTAGGCGTTGCGAATTGCGTCGATCATCGCCCGATATTCCGGATCGTGCGTCGGCCCGGTTGCAAACCACGCGCCAAGCATCTCCTCGGCGAGGGCGGGTGCGGTCGCCCGCAGCGACAGGCAGAGAACGTTCGCGTCGTTCCACTGACGCGCTCCGGCGGCGGTGGCGGCGTCGCCGCAAAGAGCCGCTCGCACGCCGGCAACTTTATTGGCGGCGATACTAACGCCGGTGCCGGTCCAGCAGCAGAGCACCCCGGAATCGGCCGATCCGCCGGCCACGAGGGCGCCCAACTCGCGCGCCACGTCCGTCCACGGCACGTCGCCGCCGGAATGAAGCGCGCCGAGTCGCGTTACCTCGTGCCCGTGGCGTCGCAGCCAGGCGTCCACCGCTTCGGGCAGCGCCCCCGGCATGTCGCTTCCTAGTGCCACGCGCATGGGAAGGAGATTCGCGCCGCCGCGGGCGCATCCATCGGGCGTGAGCGCTCCTCGTTTGGCAGCGACCGTTATGCTCGCGCGTCCGGCGGTCGACGGAATAGAGGTATACATGGCGCGCCGCAGCGCGCGCAGCGGCTTCGCACCCGACGCGTACGCCTTTCCCGGCGGCGCGCTGGAACCGCAGGACGGAGCGCCTCCCGCCGGTCTGCGCCATGCAGCCGTCCGCGAACTCTTCGAAGAAGCCGGCGTGCGGCTGGACGCCGAGGAGCTGTTCGCGTTTTCTCACTGGATTACGCCGCCGAGCGAACCGCGGCGTTACGACACGCACTTCTTCTTCGCGCCGGCACCGCTCGATCAAATCGCGCGCGCGGATGCATTCGAGATGCACGACGGCCTGTGGATCGCGCCGCGCGACGCGTTGCAACGGTATCGCGAGCGGCGGCTGCATCTCGTTTACCCGACGATCAAGCACCTCGAGCGCTTGTCCGCGTTTGCGAGCGTCGACGAAATCGTGGCGTTCGTCCGCGAAAAAACGATCCATACGATTTGCCCGGCGCCGGCAGGCGACACGTTCGAGATCCCGGCCGGGCTGGAGGATGCGTGGTAACGCTCGTCCGCGCACCCAACCCGTCCGCGATGACGCTGACCGGAACGAACTCCTACGTCGTGGATTGCGGTGCCGGACAAGCCCTCGTCATCGATCCCGGACCTCCCATCGACGCGCACGTGAACGCGTTGATCGAAACTGCGAAAGCGAAAGATCTGCACGTCGCCGCAATCGCGCTGACGCACGGACATCCCGATCACGCGCCCGCCGCGCGCCCGCTCGCCAACGCGACCGGCGCACCCGTTTACGCGCACCCCGGCAGCTCCGTCAAGCACGACCGCGATCTGGCGCTCGAAGGCCATCTGCGCGTCGGCGATCTTGCGTTTGGCGTCATCGACGCTCCCGGCCACACCTTCGATCACGTCGTCTTTTACTTGCCGCCCGAACGCGCGCTCTTCACCGGCGACGTCATCCTCGGTGAAGGAACCGTCGTCATCGCTCCGCCGGGCGGAGCCATGCGCCCCTACCAGCACACACTGCAACGGCTCGAAGACGAGTTCGGCGAGGCGCGGACGATCTACGGCGGGCACGGGCCGGTCGTCGAGGACGCGCAAGCGAAGATCCGCGAATACATCGAGCATCGCCGCGCGCGCGAGCGCGAACTGCTCGCAGCGCTCGCCGAAGGCGAGCAGACGATACCCGAGCTCGTGCTGCGTATCTACGGCGAGAATCGACCGGTACTCTGGCCTGCGATGGCGCGGCAGATGCTCGCCTATCTCATCGCGCTGGAAGGCGAGCATCGCGTCGCGTCGCGACGCCTGGATCGCGCGATGACCGACCGCGAACGCTGGATTCTCAACCCGCCGCTCGAGCAAATCGTCGGCCCGGAGCAAGCCGAGGTCATCGCCGCCGAACTCGGCTCGATGCTGTATCTGGACGCGCTCATCGCTTACCGTGCGATCGATTTGTAGAGCGCTCCGCCGCCTGCGATGACGGCCATCACGAGCAGCGTGATCCAACCGTAGTTGAAAACCGCGCGTCCGCTCGTCAGCGCGCTCGGCCAGACGATGTCGAGCAGCATGAGCAGCAAATAGATCGCACCGGCGACGGTCACCGGAACGCCCCAGCGGCCCAGCGTAAAGACGCCGCTCGGTTTCCAGCCGCGGCGGCGCGCGACGAGCGCGCCCAACACCGTCAGAAAAAACGCCAAGTAGATACCGGACGTCGCAAACGATACGAGCGCATAGAGGGCGTTGACGTTGGCGGGATAGTCGAACCAGAGCACGTGCACGGGTTTGCTGGGATTGATCAGCACGAGCAGCAGAAAGAGAAACGGAACGACCGTACCGACCAAGATCGCGTTAACGGGTGTGTGATGGCGAGGCGAAATGCTCGCGATGGCGGCGCTAGCCGGAAGCGTTCCGTCGCGCGCCAGCGCAAACGCAACCCGCGCTCCCGCGCCTTGAACGGCCGTTCCGCAGCTGAAGAACGCGACGACGACCATGACTAAGAACGTATCCTGCAGCCACGCCGGCAGCGTCCCCAACACCGTATTGATGCCGCCGTTGACGACACCGGCGATGCCGGCAGGCGGCGTCGCCAGCAGCAGACCGAGTACGAGCACGAACGAAGCGATTCCGCCATAAAGCAGCGCGTTGCGCATCGCTTTGGGCACCTGCCGCTGGGCGTCGATCGTCTCTTCCGAAATGTCGCCAGCCGACTCGAAGCCGTAAAAGATGTAGACGTTGGCGAGGATCGCAACCAGTCCGGCGGCCGCCCAGCTTCCGCCGAAGTCCAGTCCCATCGGATTGCTTTTCGCGATTTCGACGCCTTGGGTACTCAGCAGAAAGCCGAATCCTCGGTGGAAACCGGCGAATGCGAGCGCCGCAAACACGCCGAACGTCCCGATCGTTTCGACGTAGACGCCGTAGCGCGCGACGCGGCCCATGATCTTCGCGCCGACTGAGTTGAGGATCCCCGATAAGACGATCGTTGCGCCGGCGATGACGAAGATCGTCGCGTGGTCGTCGGGTTTGAGATGCGTACGGAAGAGCGTGTTCGAGAGCGCGCAGACGTACGTCACGACCCCGGAATCGACCGATGCAACCGTCGCCAGCAGCGCGAATCCGTAAATCCAGCCGATGAACCAGCCGAAGGTCGGCCCGACGTTGTACTTCCCGTATTGGTAGAGCGCGCCGGAAAGCGGATACTCGCTGGCCAGCTCGCCGAAGACGAGCGCGACGAGCGTCATGCACCCGACGACGACCGGAATCGTCCAGATATAGCGTGGACCGCCCGTTCCAAGTCCGAGCGTGTAGAGCGAGTAGATGCCGACCATCGGGCTGAGATAACTGAACGCGACGGCAAAGTTGTCGAAGAGCGACAGCACTCTCGACAGCTGCTGCTTGTAGCCCAGTGCGGCGAGGCGATCGTCCTCCGGCGATCCGTTCGCGATGATGCTAATGTAAGGCCCAAGCCCAGGCGACGATTCGCCAACCCGGCGCCGACCGTTTGAGGACAAACGTCCAGACGTTGTCCTTCTGCACCATCGGCTTACCGTGCTCTTTATAAGCAAAGTCGGCGGGCACGACGACGTACGCCACGTTTCCGGTAACGTTGTCTTGCCAAGGCTTGCCCAGCGTCAGCGCCGGCGACGTATCGTCGCTGTGCTTCATATCCGCCGCAAACGCTTTCGCCCAATCGGCGCACGACGTCCACGTGTGCGGCGCAAAGTCGTCGACGATGGCCGTTTGTGGCGCGCACGCGGCAATCGAGCTCGCCATATTGCCGGTGTTAAGGCCGTCGACGAACTGACGGACCGCTGCGAGCGGATCGGAGGCGGCCGGTGCCCGGCTTCCGGCAGCAATCGCTAAACCGACCGCGAACAGGCACGAAACCATGCGTTTCATACCGTCGAGCTACGCGAAGCGGCCGATGCGTCCCTGGATTGCGGCCGCTTTGGTTTGCCTAGCGCTCACCGCGTGCGGAGGGCGTCTTCTCCCCAGTGCTCCGACCGGCGCTGCGTGGGACGCGCTTCCCAACGCGTGCTACGTCACGACCATCGCGCCGAAAACCGTGAAAGCGCGGATCACGTTTTACGGCTGGCCCGACAACACGCCGCCCGGTAACGCCATTGCGCATCCGGTCATCCATCAAGTCGCCGGCGGTGACGGGACGTATTGCAATCCGACGACCTTTGCAACCGAGAACGCGAACAACAAACGCATCCCGTATGGAACGAAGATCTACGTTTCGTATATGAAGCAGTACTTCATCCGGGAAGATCAGTGCGCGCCGTCGGGACCGTCGAGCGGCAGCGGCAGCAACGGATGTACCAAGCTCTGGTTCGATCTGTGGATCGGCGGGAACGCGCATTCCAACTTCGACGACGTCATCGATTGCGAGATCGCGCTCACGAAGAGTACCGACGTTTCGGTCGTCCTCGATCCCGGCCCCGACTTGCCGGTGGCTAATTCCGGGCCGATCTATCGCAACTCGCCCACACCAAAGGGCACCTGCGACGGAAAGCCATCGCCGGTCTAGTCGATTTTGAGGACGATTTTGCCGAACTGAGCGGCTTCGTCCATGCGGGTTGCGGCGGCAACCGCGTCGGATAGCGGAAACACCTTGTCGATGGCCGGTCGTAGCTTGCCGTCGTCAAACAATGCGAGCATCGCTTCGAAATCTTGCGGACTGCCCATCGACGTCCCCACGATCGTGAGGTGCTTCCAAAAGACGTCGAACGGGCGAATCGTCGCGTCGCCCGTCGTGGCGCCGTAGATTGCGACGCGTCCCCCCGGCCGTACGGCACCGATTGCTTTTACCAGCGTATCGCCTCCCGTCGAATCGATGACGAGATCGACGGGACCTTCCGAGCGCACCTGCTTGTGCCAATCCGGCGTCGTTTTGTAGTTGTACGCGGCGTCCGCACCGAGTTCGCGCGCGCGCGCGAGTTTCTCGTCGCTGCCGGACGTGACGATCGCGCGCGCACCGGCGTGCTTTGCGAAGAGCAACACGAACGTTTGCACGCCGCCGCCGACGCCGGTAATCAGCACGGTTTCGCCGGCCTTGAGCGCGCCGCGAGTAAACGTGGCGCGATAGGCCGTCAAACCGGCTAGGGGAATCGCCGCCGCCTCTTCCCACGACAAGGCTTTGGGTTTCGGATAGACGTTTTTCGCGGGGACGGCGACGTACTGCGCAAACGTGCCGTCGCGCGGCATTCCGAGGAGGCTGCTGTTCTTGGCGTCCCACACGTGCGGGTCGTCGCCCCAATCGAGCATCGGATCGATGACGACGTCGTCGCCGAGCGCAACCGACGTCACGCTATCGCCAAGTGCGGTGATATCTCCGGCGCCGTCGGATCCCAGAATGCGCGGCAGCGCGATTCCCGGATACTTCCCTTGCGTGATAAAGACGTCGCGATGGTTGAAAGCCGCGGCGCGCACGCGTACCAGCACCTCACCGGCTGCGGGCTGGGGGACGGGCACCTCGTCGATCCGGAGATTTTGCGGTCCGCCGATTTCGTGCAGGCGAACCGCGCGCATCGTCGTCGTCACGTCTTGACGGTCAACACGAACCGTATCGCCGCCGGTTGCACGAAAAGCCGGTTGGTTGGGAGGCCCGTGTCGACCTGATGGGCGGGCGCTAACCCCGGATACGGAACGCCCGAAGCGATGTACGTAAACGGCCCCGAGACGGCGTTGAACACGTTGGTAGCGGCGATCGTAAAATCGGCCGGTCCCCACGTTTTTCCGACTGCCGCATCGACCGTCGTGTACGCACTCTGATTGAGCGTGTTGTTCTTGCCCGCAAACGTGAAGGCCGTCGCGGCATGCCATCCGCCGTCGCCCCACGACAGCGCCGCCGACCCTTGCTGCTGCGGAACTTGCAAGAACTGCTCGTAATCGACTAACGTTCCGCCCGACGTCGGATTGGAGACGAACGGACCCAGGGCGTACGGAAACGCAACGTTGAGACCGTACGAGAGTACCGCGGCGAGGTGCTGGCGTGGGAAGATCTGCTTGAAGCGCACTTCGGTTCCTTCGTAGACGGCGTTGCCGATGTTGATCGGAATCTCGTACACGAAGCCGTTGGGACTGTTCTTACCGCAAAAACTCTCCGCACCGCCGCCCGGATAGTAGTTCTCGATCGTATCGCGCAGATTCGACCGGTACAGCGAGACGTCGAGGTCGGAGTAGGTCGAAAAGAGATGCGAGATGCCGAGCTCGTACTCGGTGGCGTGCTCGGGTTGTTCGGCGGGGTTTCCCTGACCGGGAACGACGCAATTGGAATCCATCGGCGGCAGCCCCGGATTTGGCTGCAATTTCCCATCGACGATGACGGGCGGATAGTAATAGCGTTCGATGAGCAGCGGCGCGCGAAAGCCCGTTCCCGCCGACGCGTGCACGTCGGTCGATCGGCCGATGTCGTAGCTGGCTCCGAGTCGCCAGTCGACGTTGTTCCCGAACGTCGAGTAGTGCGCGTCGTACAAGCCGGCGGAAAGCCGCAGGTTGCCGAACTGCTGCGCTCCGCGCGCGAAGTAGGAATTGATGCTCTGCGAAACCGAGCCGGCAATGCCGACGCCGGTCAGCGACTCTTGCCGGGCGTACCCGCCGAACGAAAACTCGCCGCCGTCGAAGGCGCGTCCCCACGACAGGCCTTCGTTGTAGCGCTTGTCGGCGTGGACGACGTCGTACGGTGAGATCGCGCCGCCTTGGAAATCGACGTTGTCGTCGCCGGCATACAGACTTGCAACCAGCGTGCCCGCGCCCAACACCGAGCGTGAGTAGCCCTCGTACGCGCGCACGCTCTGGGCAAAGGTCGCGTCGCCGGTACCGATATGCTGACCGTAGACGGGGTTCGGCGCCGCGGTCGCTCCCGGCGACGGCGCGGGAAAGGTGCACGCGGGCAAATCGGACGGGCCGCCCGGGAACGAGCAATACGCGTTGCCGGCAATACCGTTGAGAGCCGACGATTCGTCGCGAACGTTTCCGAGCGTGAAGACCCGAAAGCCGGCGTCGGCACGCTGCGAGAAATTGTAATCGAGATTGACCAGTCCCAAGCGCGCGGAGATCGTCGAGCCCAAGTGCGCGAGAAACGGACAGTTCGCCGCCGAGCCGGACGTGCAGTTTCTCGGTGCGTCGCTGAACGGATAGACCAGCGCTTCCTGGTTGACTTGACCGCCGGACTGAAACGAATCGCCTGCCAGTGCGTATCCCAGTTTTCCGAGCGTTCCGGTTGCGTTCAGCCAGCTCTGCGACGTGTCGTACGAACCGAGCGAACCGGAAAGGCTGGCGTGCTGCTCTTGCGTCGGCCGCAGCGATACGAAGTTCACCGCACCGCCGAACGTGTTGCTGCCTTCCAAATCGGTCGGGCCGAGACCCTCACTGACGTTGACGCTTGAAAACGCGGGCACCAAGAACTGCGAGATGTCTAAGTCACCGGTGTTGCCATCGTTGAGCTGCTGGCCGTCCAGCGTGACCATCGCTTCCGATGGATCGGGCCCGCGCAGCGAGACCACCGCCGGCGTGGACGGCGCGCCCGAATCGGTGCGATGGATCACGACCGACGGCACCTCTTGCAGCGCGTCGAGAACGCCGGTATAGCCGAGCGCGTCCATCTGCGTGCGCGAAACCGAAACTTCCGGAATCACGTTGCGATCGAGGACGATCGAGCCGTTGACCGTCACCTGACCGATCGTGCGCAGCTTGGGCGAGTTGGCCGGCTCCAGCACGACGTCGATGTGCGAGTCGCGGACGATGTCGCCCGTATTGACGGTTACCGAAGCGTAACCGCGCGCGCTCGCGCTTAGATCGTAGCGCCCGGGCGGCACGCTAAGAGAGAACCCCCCTTTTGCGTCGCTTTGCGTTCGCCGCGACGTTGGCCCGGAGATGAGTACCGATGCTTGGGCGATCGGCGCGCCGGATGGCGTGTGGACGCCGCCTACGATAAGGCAGCACACGCCGAGAAGCGTGTGGAACATGGATATCCTCCTACGGTCGTTCGTGCAAGAGTCGTTGACGAAACGACGCGACGAGGAGGTGCGCGCTTCCCGCGGCGCAGTGACGAGACGTTGCGCCGCCGCACCACGTAGGGCAGCGCGAAGCTCTGTGAAGAGGCGCCGCCATGTGTGCCTTGGAGCTCGCCGATAACGGCAACGACGGCGGCAAGAATCCGATCGCGATGCGATAGGAGCCAGCGCACGAGCGCGAACGCCGCACTCGCTACCAGGAGCGCGCAAGCAACGGTGAGGCCGATGCCGAGCGGCACGGAGCCGCCGAAAGCGTCGCTAAGATCGCCGAGCGGGCGTCCGGCCAGCAGCGTGTCGGTCCACTCCATCGCGGGAACGGCCGCGCAGGCAAGCGCTGCGGTCGCCGCCGCGAACGGCAGCGCGATCCACCAGCTCGGCGGTTTCGCGGCGCGGAATCTGGCGCGCGCGGCGACGTCGCAGCATCGCTGCAGCGCCCGCCATGCGATAGATGCGGCGAGCGCGACGGCAATCGCGACGACGAGCTCGCGCGAACCGTGGCTGGCGACGTCGTCGTACGACGCATGCGCGACGGCGTAATCGGCGACGATATCGATCGCGACGTGCGCCAATGCAGCGGCTGCGGCAGCGGCGGCAACCAGCAAGAGCAGCAACAAACGCGGAACGGCGCGCACGACGGCCGTTATTCTGCCCGGCGCTCGCACCGCCCCGTCGCGCCGCCAGGCCTTCTCCGCTCGCACGCCGTACATCGACGGCCCATGAATAAGAGAGCGGCCTTCGCGCGCGCAGTCTTTCGCGGCTTGGCGCGCTGGCAAAAGACGTTTTCCCTCGAGGTCGGCCCGTTGCGAGCGACCGGTATCCCGGCCGTACTGCTGGGCGTTTCGGGCATCGTTTTGGCGTCGGGCGTGACGGCCGCTCTGGCCAAGGGAGCCACGCGCCTGCCCGAAACCCTCAGCGAAGCTCGCGGGTTGGCAGAGGCGCTCAACGCCCGCTCGCCCCGGCTGAAAGCATGATCGACGATAGCGCTCTAACCGATCTCATTCGCGCGAAGCTTCCCGACGCCGACGTCGCCATCGTCGATCGCACGGGAACGATGGATCATTTCAACGTGACCGTCCGCTCGCGCGAGTTCCAAGGAAAGACGTTGATCGAGCAGCACCAGCTCGTGTACGGTGCGCTCAAAGCCGCCCTCAAGGACGGCCGCGTGCACGCGGTCGAGTTGAAGACCTTCGTTACCGACACCGAATAAGGATCAGGGTATTATGTCCGAACAGCTCAAAGAAGAGATCGCGCGAGAGATCGAAGCCAATACGATTCTCGTCTACGGAAAAGGCACCAAGACGATGCCGCGCTGCGGCTTCACGCTCGAGACGATCGAATTCTTCAACGGATTCGGTTACCCGTTCGAAGTCGTCGACGTTCTCGAAAATATGCCCAAACGCGAAGCGCTGTCGGAGATGACCGATTGGCCGACCCTGCCGAAGGTCTTCATCAACGGCAAGTTTTACGGGGACACCGATATTCTCGGGCCGATGGCGCAAAGCGGCGAGCTCGCCGGCGTGCTCAAAGACGCCTTCGGCGGCCAAGAACCGGCACCGAAGCAGACGATTAACCTGCGCTAGCGATGCGCACGATCGTCGCGCCGCGCGAGCTTCACGATAGGCTCGGCGATCCCAAACTCGTCGTGCTGGACTGCCGCCACTCGCTGCAAGATTTTGGGCTCGGCCGTCGCCTCTACGACGAAGGACACGTGCCCGGTGCATTCTTTGCGTCGGTCGAAGACGATCTTGCCGGGCCGAAAACCGGCAGGAACGGCCGCCATCCGTTGCCCGATCCGGAAACGCTCGCACGGTTTCTGCGCGGATTAGGCGTCGACGACGATACGCTCGTGGTCGCGTACGACGCCGGCGCCGATATGTTCGCGGCGCGCTGCTGGTCCCTGCTGCGCTGGATCGGCCACGACGACGTTGCCATTCTCGACGGCGGGTACGCGGCGTGGCAGGCATGCGGCTATCCCGTTTCGGCGGCGCCGTCCGAACCCGAACGAGAAGGTACGCTAAAGGCGCGCGTGCGCCCGCAGCTCATCGTCAACGCGGAGTTCGTGCACGGGCGGCTCGGCTCGGAAGAGATGCATCTCATCGACGCGCGCGCGAGCGACCGCTTCGCGGGTCAAAACGAAACGATCGATCCGGTCGCGGGGCACATCCCCGGTGCGCGCAACCGCTGGTTCAAAAACAACTTCAACGACGACGGCACGTTGAAATCGCCGGAGCGCTTGCGCGAAGAGTACGCGCAGCACGATCCAGGGCGCGTCGTCCATCAATGCGGTTCCGGGGTGTCGTCGGCCGTCAATCAGCTCGCGATGCTTCACGCGGGACTCGGCGAGACGCCGATCTATGCCGGATCGTGGAGCGAGTGGATCGCCGATCCGTCGCGTCCGGTCGCGACCGGCGCAGACTAACGATCTAGACGCCTTTAAAGAGCGCGCGGATATCGATTGCGAGGTCGGGATAAGCGCCGCAATTCGCAGTTTCCGATTCGCAAAAAACCTTCGTTCCGCCGGCTTCGTGCATCTCGACCACGCGCTTCTGCGGATCGACGATGACGACGAGTCGCGTTCCGAATCCAAGGTACATGGCGATCTTGACGTCGAGAATCTTGCGCCGTTCGCGCGGCGACACGACTTCGACGGCAATATCTGGCGCGATCGTCGGTTTCTCGCGCAGCTCGCCCTCGGGCGGCATGCGGTCGTACGCCAAGTAGGCGACGTCCGGCACCAGCGAGCTGGGCTTTTCGCCGTCGGGCACAAAGTAATACCGCCACTCGGTCCCGACTGCGCCGCGTTCGCCGGCCCACTGCGCGAAAATTCCCCAAAGGCGCCCTTGCAGCAAGCTGTGCCGCGTTTTCGGACTCATCTTTTGCAGCCACCGGCCGCGAATCGATTCGATCGCCGGCTTGACCTCAGGGATGCCCAGGTCGGGCGCTTCTTGGACCCTAAGCATTTCACCGGAATCCTATCACGCGGAAGACCCGAACCGAAAGGGGTGTGCGGTGCGCTACTGGTTGTTCAAAACCGAACCGAGCGCGTTCTCGTTCGAGCAGCTCGAAAAGGATCGCACGACGCCGTGGACCGGCGTGCGCAACTTCCAGGCGCGCAACAACATGATGGAGATGAAGCTCGGAGATTTAGGATTGTTTTATCATTCGAGTATCGCCGAGCCGGCGGCGATTGGGATTTGCCGCGTCGTGCGCGAGGCCTATGCCGACTTCAGTCAGTTCGAGCGGGGCGGCGACTACTTCGACGGACGCGCGAAGCCCGACAAGCCGATTTGGATGATGGTCGACGTCGAGTTCGTCGAGCGCTTCGCGCGTCCCGTGACGCTGTCACAGATGCGCGGCGATCCGCGTCTCGTCGGTATGGCGCTGCTCAAACGCGGTCAGCGCTTATCGGTGCAGCCGGTGATGCCGCACGAATGGAAGATCGTACTACAACTAGCCGAGGGAACCGCATCGTGAAGAAAACGTGGCAGACCAAGCTGATTCATTCCGACGCAGCCGCTCCGGAAGGATACCGCTCGCTGGTAACGCCGGTTTACCGCGGCTCGACGACGATTTTTCCCTCGGTCGAAGCGGTAAGTGACGAATGGGACCAATATCGCGTCGGCTACACCTACGGCCTGTACGGAACGCCGACGACGCTCGAGCTGGCGGCGCGCATCTGCGAACTGGAAAACGGCAAACGCACCATCGTCGTTCCGGGCGGCCAGGCCGCGATCGCACTCATCTCACTCGCACTGCTGAACGCCGGCAACCACATGCTCATGCCGACGAGCGCATATTCGCCCAATCGCAAGCTTGCCAAAGTGCTGCTGTCGCGGTTCGGCGTGGAGACGACGTACTATACGCCCGACACCGGCGCGGCGATCGGCGAGCTGATGCGGCCGAACACGCGGCTGGTGTGGGTGGAAAGTCCGGGCTCCATCACGATGGAGGTGCAAGACGTGCCGGCGATTGCGGAAGCCGCGCACGCGCGCGGCGCGCTGGTGGCGCTCGACAACACGTGGGCGGCGGGCGTGCTCTTCGACGCCTTCGCGCACGGCGTCGACGTTACGATGCAGGCGCTCACCAAATACGCCGGCGGCCACAGCGATCTGCTGTTGGGAACGGTAACCGTCCGCGACGAATCACTTTACGAAAAGCTCGGCCTCGCGCATCAAGTGCTGGGGTACAACGCGTCTCCGGACGACTGCAGCCTCGCCCTGCGCGGGTTGCAAACGATGGGCGTGCGTCTCGAGGCGATCGAGCGTTCCGCACTCGAGATCGCGCGCTGGCTGGCGGATCGCCCCGAAGTGGAGCGCGTGCTGCATCCCGCGTTGCCCTCGTGCCCCGGGCACGAACTGTGGAAGCGCGACTTCACCGGCGCTTCCGGCGTGTTTTCGATCGTCTTCAAACCCGGCCCGACGCAGCGACAGGTGTTCGCGTTCGTCGACGCGCTCGAGTTGTTCGAGGTCGGTTATAGCTGGGCGGGCGTTACGAGCCTAGCCGTCGCATACACGATCCGCGGCTACGAGCATCGTATCGTCCGCCTCAGCATCGGACTGGAATCGACCGCAGACCTCATCGCCGACTTGGATCGAGCGCTGCGGTCGTTGTCGTCTTGAAGCGTTACTGTAAGGAAATGTCCGAGACGTACCAGTAGTCGTCGGTGCTCTTGTAACCGTTGTCGTAGACGCCGAACTCGAGCGTGACGGTCTTGTTCGCGTATTTCTTGAGGTTGCAGGTGCCCAGTTTCCAATCCGTTTTGGGATTGGTCACGAGCGCCTTGTAGCAGCGATCGACGGTTTTGCCGCCCATGACGACGTCGACTTCTTGATCGCCGTATTTGATCTGATCCGTCGATCCGCCCCAGTACCACCAGCTCAGCTTACCGGCTTTCGTCACTTTGACGGTTTGCGCGACGCCCCAGAAGCCGTTGGGGGCCGGCGCCTTCGTCGTCCCGGCGAACGCCGAGCCCTTACAGCTCTGATAGCCGCCTTTTACGGCGGAGACGCTGCCGCTGGGCGGATTGGATTTGTCCATACCCGCGCCTTTGACTTCTTTCCAGCCGGTCAAGCCCGAGAAACATCCGTTCTTGATGGCGTTGGTCGCGGCCGACGGAGCCACGAAGTTGGCCGCCGGTGGAAGCGGCATCGTCGGGGACGATCCGGCGCAGCCTGCAATAACGAGCGACGCGGCGCTAAGCGCGGCGCGCGCGATCCAAGTATTTTTCATGTGCCGAGTATCGCACGCCCTTGCTAACGCACCCTTATGACGGATTTAAGCATTGATTGTGTTGAAGGCGTTCGTGTCACTCGTGAGAATGTCGAGGCGGTCGCGCGGAGGGAATCGTTATGATGCGATTAGGGGTCTTGGTGGAAATCGTTACGGTCGTAGCGGCATTGCCGTTTTTTGCCGGTTGCGGCGGCCCGCATCCGATCGGTTCGGTGAGCGCGCCGGCATACGCATCGGCGCTGGCGGTCTCGCCGTCAAACGGAAACGTGCTCTCCGATCCGGGATTCGAGTCGGGCGGATTCACGTATTGGAAACCGTGCGGAAGCGTCGCACCGCAGATCACCCAGCGCGAAGCGCACTCGGGATCGTACTCGGAGTTCGGTGGTACGCTCGGCACGCCGGAACTCAACGGCGACGCGGCCGTCTGTCAGCGCGTCACCGTTCCGCCCTATGCGCGGCTCTCGTTTTGGACGAACGCGACCACCACCGACACGATTCAATACGCCTGGGAGTCCGCGTCGCTCGTACTGCCGTCGGGGAAGCCGCTGGTGACGCTCTATCAGGCGGCTGCTAACACGCACGGCTGGCAACAGCAAAGCGCCGACGTCAGCGCGTATTCGGGGCGCAACGTCGAGGTGCGCTTCGACGTACACGGCAACGGGTATCCGCACGCCTACATCAACGCGTACGTCGACGACGTTTCGCTGGCTTCGGGTACGCCGACACCGTCGCCCATGCCCTCGCCGACTCCGGTCGCACCCAGTAAAATCCGCCACATCATCATCGTGCTTCAGGAAAACCGGACACTCGATAACCTCTTCCACGGCTATCCCGGCGCCGACACGGCGACGACGGGCCTGACCAGCAGCGGCAAAGCGATTCCGCTGCAAGAGGTACGGCTGATGACACCGTGGGATCCGTCGCACAACTATTCGACCTGGTTGACCGAGTACGCCGGCGGCGCGATGGACGGCTTCGACAAGATCGCAATCGATTACGGCGGCAACGCTCCGGAAGATTTCGCGTATTCGTACGCGCGGCAATCCGACGTGCAGCCGTATTGGGATCTTGCCAAGGAAGGCGTGCTGGCCGACCGGATGTTCGCCGATCATCGCTCGCAGAGTTTCGCCGGGCATCTCTTCCCGATCGCCGGCGCGTCGGGACCGATCGATGCCGACGATCCCGAATACTACGCCGCCGACAATCCTCAAGGGGGTCAGAGCTGCGCCGGTCCGGGTACCGGGCCCGCCGTCAATCTCGACACCGGCCGCGAGGACAAACGCTACCATTCGTGCTTCAATTTCCAGACGATCGCCGATCTGATGGACCGCAAAGGCGTTTCGTGGAAGCTCTACATCGATGCGTCCTCGCGCTATAGCTACGTGTCGAGCTTCTCGGTCATCAAGCACATCTACGACAGCAGTGAGTTCGCAACCAAAGTCGTCAGCCCGGAGACGACGATCCTCGCCGACATTCAGAACGGTACGCTGCCGGCGGTATCGTACGTCATCGGCACGTTCGCCAACTCCGACCATGCCGGTCAGACGGTTCCCAGCAGCAACGGTCCGCGCTGGGTCAGCAGCATCTTCAACGCGGTCGGCAAGAGCGCGTATTGGAAAGATTCCGCGGTCATTCTGACCTACGACGACTGGGGCGGCTGGTACGACCACGTCAAGCCGCGCACGTTCAACGCGTTCGAAGCCGGGTTCCGCATCCCGCTGGTGATCGACTCGGCGTACGTCAAGCGCGGCTACATATCGCACCGCGATCACTACATCGGCAGCATCCTGCACTTCATCGAGGCGAACTGGGGTCTCGGCTCCCTGCACACCAGCGACGCGCACTCTGACGCGCTCGACGACTGCTTCGACTTCGCTCAAAGCCCGCTGCGGTATATCCCGGTGAACGCGGGCGATCCGCTCGCGGTGCTGGTCGACGCCGATTTACCGTGGTACGGAACGCACCCGACCGACCCGCAATTACGCGATTAAGGTGCGATGCTTCGCGTGAGCACGAACGACCAGTTGGCCGGCCCGAGCACGTTGCCTAGCGTCGCTGCCGTGCCGCTGTTGGCTAACGGAATCGAAACGCCGCCGCCGTAGACCGGCACCACGCCCGGCCAGGCGTTAAAGATGTTGTTGCCGGAGATTTGGAACGACGTCGACGGCGCGACCGGATAGCGCAGACTCACGTAGCCGATGCCGAACGGCGGCTCCCCGAGCGAGTTGTTGTTTCCGTAATACGTCATCCCGAGCATCGCGAACGCGCCGTTGCGGAATGTGTACGAGACCGACGCGTTGCCCTGAGCGTACGGAATGCGGGTGTTCAGCGACCCGATGGTGCTCCCGAATCCGAAGTACGGCGAGTACGAGACGCTGCCGATGCCTTCGCCGTTGAGGTTTTGATTGGCGATGATGTTCAGATTCTGGTTGTATTGGCACTTCGGCCCGGGATTGGAGCAATAGAAGTAGGCGGGCAGATTGAAGACGTAGCCGCGCTGCAGCGCGCCGGCGAGATCGAAGCCCCAGCCCACGCGCGGCGATCGCTTGAGCTGCGCCTCAATGCCTTGGAACCGGAAGTTGCTGATGTTCGTGTTGAGCATGTAGTAGATCGGCGTCTTTCCGGGCGCCTTCTTGCCGCTCTGATCGAGGCACGGATACGAAACCTGATTGCACAGCAGCCCGCTATACGTCGTCTCGCCGAAATAGTGGTTGTAGAGGTTGTTATCGTACGCATCGACCGATGCCACGGTCCACGCGTCGTGAAAGCGATAGTCCGCGCCGAGGTCGTAGCCGAACGCGGTTTCCGGTCGCAGCTGTCCGCTATTCTTGGTCAGCGTCGCCAAGCCGGTCTGCTGGTTCCACGTCGCCGTCGGCGCGGTAATTTGGCTGAGCAGATAGAGATACGGCGGAGCGATCGCGCTTCCGGCGGCAAAGCGCACCGAGACGTTCGGGTGCGGCTGCCACACGAATCCGAAGCGCGGATCGTTGTGCCCGGTCGTCGTCGTCGCGAAGTTGACGTTACTTCCGTCGATCGCACAGTTCGAGTAGGCACCCGAGAAGGGACACGACGTCGCGTACGTGCTGCGGTAGACGTTGGCATAGTCGGCCAGCGACGCGGTGACCTGCGGAGCGAGCTGCACGTTCCCTTGCAGGCGGATCGTCGAATAGAGCTGCGACGAGCCTTGCGGGATCGAGACGCTGGTAAACGTCGATTGCGAGTAATCCTGCGATTGCGTACCGTTTTGATCGATGCTGAAGATCAGCTCGTTTCCGGAAAACGGATGATCGTATTCGAACGACCAGCCGTTGAGCTTATCCGACTCGGTCTCGTTGTAGTAGTCCTGGAAGTACACCGGCAGGGTCGTGCCGTTATACATGATCGACGAGCTGCGCCCGGCAGACGAGCCGTAAAGCGTCAACGTATAAGGATCGTAGGTGCTCGCGTTGCTGCCCTGCTGCGTCTCGCGATAGATCGAGCCGTGATAGTACCGCGCGAGAATGGTGTCGTTGTCGCCGATTGCGGAGCTCACTTCGGCTTGAAAGATCGGCTCGACGTTGTAGCCGACGTTCGGCGCACCCGGAAAGAGGTAGTCGACGAGCTGCGGACCGGCCGGCAGCGATCCCTTGTAGCCTTTTCCCGGCGTAAACGTCGCCGCCGTGAAATTGCCGGTGTTCCCGTTCTGGTCGGTGGTCGTCTGCCCGTCGAGATAGCTTACCGTCGCCACGGTCGAAGGCGACAGGCGATAGCGCATTTTGAGCAGCTCCGACGTATTATTGAAGTTCGACGTCAGCGTATAGCAGCACGCCACCAGTGAGTAGCCCGTTTGGATATTGCTAAGCGTTCCGCCGACGTTCGAGTACGTTTTGTTGCCGGCGAGCTGCGTTCCGGTCGGCGACCCGGCGTAGCCGCTACTCGGATCGATCAGCACTCTGGTTCCGTTGAGCGCCGACGGCTCGTCGACGTTGGCGAGTGCGACGACGAACCCCAGACGTCCGTCGAGCACCGAATCGGAGATGGCGACGTTCCCGTACGCGCCGCCGTGGCTGGTGGCTCCCAGTTCGAAATCCGGCACGGGCGTCGCCGTCGGATTACGGGTCTTGAAGTTAATCGCACCGTTGATGGCGCTGTTGACCTCGACGCCGAAGGCGCCGGGCCCCTTGACGACTTCGACGTCGCCGAAGAGGAACGGGTTCAAATACGTCGTCACGTAGTCGCCGTAGCTCGAGGTCGCCACCGCGTGCCCGTCGATAAACGATGCGGTTTCGTATGAGGCGGCACCGCGGACGGTGGGAACCGTGACCGATCCCGGCGCGGCGCCGTTGGTCGATCCGCTCGGCAGCGAGATCTGCACGCCCGGAATCTGATTGAGGATTTGGAAGACTTGGTTTTGCGCCTGGTTCTTGAAGTCTTGCGCGGTCGCGACGCCGACCGAAGCGGACGTCGTGTTGAAACGGACCTGCGTGCCGGTCTTGACCGCGGCGATGGTCTGCAGCGTGGCGTTGGTCAGGGCAACGTCGTTTTTCGTTTTCCCATTGGCGACCACGGGCACGCTCGTACGCACGGTGGTTTCGAAGCCGGCTTTGACCACGGTGACCGTATACGTGCCGGCCGGAACCGCGGACAACGTGTAGACGCCCGCTCCGTTGGTCGTCGTTTCGAAGGACTTCGGCCCCGACACGACCACGTGCGCTTGCGCGACCGGGCTGCCCGACGCATCGGTCACGGTTCCCTCGATGGCTCCCGTTTGCGCGCTTTGGGCGAGAGCCGGGAGCGGCAGTGCCATGCCGGCCCACGGGCTCGCTAGCACGCAAAGCAGAACGACGATACGGCCGAGCGTCTTCAAAGCGAATCCTCACCTTTCTCCAGTCACAATGAAACCGAGCGTCGGGCGATGCACCGACACTCCCTTAGCGTAGAAACTCGAAAGTTAAGGAGTCCTTACCATCCGATGAAGGCGGATTACAAGGCTTGAGCTTGCGTGAGGAAGACGCGCTGTGCGTCGATCGGCATCTCGCCCGATCCAGCCGCGAGGCGCCTGTAACTGCCGTTTTCCATCAGCTCGCGGCTCTTCACGTTGTCGGCGAGCAGCACCGACAGAATCTGCGCGCTGATGGACTCGGCAATAACCGGATCGAGCACCGGCGTAGCGATCTCGACGCGGCCGTCGAGGTTACGGCCCATCCAGTCGGCGCTGGCGATGTAGACCTCCCGGTCGCCGCCGTTTTCGAAGCTGTAGACGCGCGAGTGTTCAAGAAAGCGGCCGACGATGCTGCGCACGCGAATGCGCTCGCTCACGCCCGGCACGCCCGGACGCACCACGCACATACCGCGCACCAGCATGTCGATTTGTACGCCGGCCTGTGAGGCGCGATAGAGCGCGCGAATAACTTCGGCGTCGCTGATGTGGTTGAGCTTCACGCGAATTCCGCACGGGCGCCCGGCGCGCGCGTGCTCGGTCTCGCGATCGATCAGCGACAGCAGCTCGCGGCGCAGCGTCACCGGTGCGACCCACAGATCCTCGTAGTCGGTGACCTTCGAAAAACCCGTCAGCGCGTTGAAGAGCTGGGTAACGTCGGTGCCGAGGTCGGGGCGGCAGGTGAGCAAGCTGAGATCGGTATAGAGACGGGCGGATTTCTCGTTGTAGTTGCCGGTGCCGAAGTGCATGTAGCGGCGTAAGCCGTCGTCGTCTTCGCGAACGACGAGCAGCGACTTTGCGTGAACCTTCCGATTGGCGAAGCCGTAGACGACGTGCGCGCCCGCGCGCTCCAGACGCTTGGCCCACTCGATGTTGTTCTCTTCGTCGAAGCGCGCTTTCAGCTCGATGACGACGGCCACTTGCTTTTCGTTCTCGGCGGCGGTGAGCAACGCGCGAACGATCGGCGATTTCTTTCCCGACGTCCGGTAGAGCGTCGCTTTGATCGCGAGCACCTTCTCGTCGACGGCCGCTTGTTGAAGAAACTGCACGACGGGGTCGAACGACTCGTACGGGTGGTGCAGCAGGATGTCGCCTTCGCGAATCGCCGCAAACATGTCGGTCGCGCCGATGAGGCGTTTGGGAATCGCCGCCAAGAACGGCTTGTCGCGCAGTTGGTCGTAGTCGGGCAGGTTGACGATCTGCCAGAGATCGTTGACCGCCATCAATCCGTCGACTTCGTAACTATCGAGCTGCGAAAGGCCCAGCGCATCGCAGAGAATGTCGCGCATATATTCGGGCATGCCGCGCTCGATCTCCAAACGCACTGGCTCGCCGAAGCGGCGGCGGCGCAGCTCGGATTCGATCGCGCGCAGCAGATCGTCGGCTTCGTCTTCTTGCAGGTCGAGGTCGGCGTCGCGCGTCACGCGGAAGAGATACGCATCGCGCACGTGCATACCCGGAAACAGACCGTCGAGATGGTGTGCGATCAAATCTTCCAGCAGCACGAAATGGCGCTCGCCGGGCGGTGCCGACTCCACCGCAATAAACCGCGGCAGGGTCGGCGGGATCTTCACGCGCGCGAAATGCAGCTCCACGCCGTCGCGCGTGGTTTCTTCGAGCTCGACCGCCAGCGACAGCGATAGATTCGATATGTAGGGGAACGGATGGCCGCTGTCGACCGCGAGCGGCGTGAGTACCGGAAAGACTTTCTCGTCGAAGGTGCGCTCTAACGCCGACTGCGTCTCGTCGTCCAGCTCGGTGAGGCGACGGATGCGAATGCCTTGCGCCTCCAGTGCCGGCAGCAGGTCGTCGTTGAGCAACCTCATCTGGGTCAGCAACGACGCGTGCAGGCGTTCGGAGATCGCGGCGAGGTGTTCGGCAGGCATGCGGCCGTCGTCGGAGCGGCGTACGACCTGTGCCTCGATTTGCTGCTTGATCGCCGCAACGCGAATCATGAAGAACTCGTCGAGATTCGTCCCGTAGATCGCGACGAATTTCAATCGCTCGAACAGCGGGTTGCGAACGTCGAGGGCTTCCTCGAGCACGCGGTGGTTGAACTCGAGCCACGAGAGCTCGCGGCTGATATACAGCGAAGGATCGTCGAGGGCGATGGCCGGTACGGCCGATTCTTGTCGATCGGATTTGGCGATCATGCGTTTCGTAGGGTTCGCTCCCGGATGGCAAAACACTACGAGCCTATGTGGCAAGACGTCGGCACGCACGCCGCCGGTCACCTCGGCTTGGCGGGGACGGCCCTGGCGATCGCGCTTGCGGCCGGCCTTCCGCTGGGGATTCTGGCGGGTCAAGTGGGCGCCGCACGTACCGTCGTGCTGGCACTGGCGAGCATCGGGCGGACGCTGCCCAGCTTGGCCGTGCTGATGCTGCTCCTTCCACTGCTCGGGGTGGGCACGGTGCCGGCCGTCGTCGCACTCGCACTGCTGGCCGTACCGCCGATCGTCATCGCCGTCGATCTCGGCATTCGCGGCGTTCCCTCGAGCGCGCTCGATGCGGCCGCCGGCATTGGGATGACGGGCGCGCAGCGATTCGCGCGGGTCGTCGCGCCGCTCGCGCTGCCCGTGTCCTTTTCCGGCGTACGCACTGCCGCCACCGAAACGATCGCAAGCGCCACGCTGGCAACGTTCATCGGTGCGGGCGGCTTGGGCGACGACATCGTGCGCGGGCTGCAAACCAACGATTCGGCGTTTCTGTTCGCCGGCGCCGGCGCGGTGGCGCTGCTGGCATTGGGCGTCGAGGCCGCCCTGGGCCGCGTCGCGCGCGCGATCGAGGCGCGCGTATGAGCCTCGCGCGCTCGCGTGCCATCGCGTTGATTGCGGCATCGCCGCTGCTGGCGCGATGCGGTTCGAAAAACGGCAGCGTTCGCGTCGGCTCGAAAAATTTCACCGAGTCGTTCGTGCTCGCGGAGATCTACGCACAGGCGCTCGAGGCGGCGGGACTACGCGTCGATCGCCGCTTCAACCTCGGCTCGACGCAGATTGCGTTAGCCGCCATGGCGCGCGGCGACATCGATCTCTATCCGGAATATACCGGAACGGCGCTGATCGACGTGCTGCATCTGCCACCCGAGCAAGATCCGAAGGCGGTCTACGCGACCGTCGCGCGCGAGTTCGGCCGGCAGTACGATCTGACGTGGCTGCGTCCGTCGCCGATGAACGATTCGCAAGCGCTCGCAACGACCAAAGCGATCGCCGCGCGCGAACGTATCGCGACGCTATCGGATCTAGCTCCGAAGGCCGGCGCGTTAAGGTTGGCAACGATTCAGGAGTTCTTGAGCCGTCCCGACGGTCTTTCGGTGCTCCAGCGCGTGTACGGCGGCTTTCGATTTGCCGACGTGAAGACGTATGACATCGCATTGAAGTATCAAGCGCTGACGTCCGGCAAAGCCGACGTCGCTTCCGCCTTCACGACCGACGGCGCGATCGCGACCGACGAGCTGGTGGTGCTGCGCGACGACAAGCGCGCGTGGGCTCCGTATAACGTCGCCCCGGTCGTTCGCACCGCAACCCTCAAAACCTACCCGAGCGTCGCGCGGTTGCTCGACGCCGTTTCACCGCGCATAACCGATGCAGCCGCGCAACGCATGAATGCGGCCGTCGAAAGCGGCCACCGCGATCCGGCCGACGTCGCTGCGGAGTTTCTCGCAGGGAAAACCGGTTGAGCGAAACGGCGATCCGGTTCGCCGGCGCGACGGTGCGCTATGCCGGAGCGGACCGCGCGGCCATCGACGGCGTTACGTTCGACGTTGCCGCCGGAGAAACGGTCGTGCTGCTCGGCCCGTCGGGATGCGGCAAGTCGACGCTGCTGCGGACGGTGAATCGTCTCGTCGCGCTCGACGCCGGACGCGTCGAGTTTTACGGCAGCGACGTCGCGACGCTCGACGCGGTCGAGCTGCGGCGTCACATCGGGTATGCGATACAAGCCGTTGGCTTGTTCGCGCACATGACGGTCGCGCAGAACGTCGCCGTCGTCCCGGAACTCTTGGGCTGGGAACGCGACGCCGTGCGAACGCGCGTCGACGAGCTGCTCGAGCTCGTGCGCCTCGATCCGGTGCGCTATCGCAATCGCCGGCCGCGCGCGCTTTCGGGCGGGGAAGCCCAGCGTGTCGGCGTGGCGCGCGCGCTGGCCGCCAAACCGCGCGCGCTCTTGATGGACGAACCGTTTGGGGCGGTCGACGCACTCGTGCGCGCGGAGCTGCAGCGCGAGCTGCTGCGGATCGTCCGCGAGCTGAAAACGACGACGCTCTTCGTGACGCACGACGTCGCCGAAGGGCTGCGGCTCGCGGACCGGATCGTGGTCATGCGCGACGGCGGCATCGAGCAAATTGCCGCGCCGGACGACCTGCTCGAACGCCCCGCGACCGCCTACGTCCACGATCTGCTGCACGCGGGCGATCTGCCGAGGCGCGCGTGAGTTACTTTCTCGATCACCCGGCGCGCGTCGGCTCGCTGACGCTGGCACACGTCGAGCTGGTGGCGGTCGCGCTGATCGCTGCATGCGCGATCGCTTTGCCGCTCGGGTTGCTCGCGGCACGCCGCCCGGCGCTTTCGGGATGGCTGCTCGGCGCGCTCGGAGCGCTGTACACCATTCCGAGTCTCGCGCTGTTGGCGCTGCTCGTCGAAGCCGCGGGGCTCGGACCGGCACCGATCGTCGTGGCGTTGGTTCTCTACGCGCAGTTCATGCTCGCGCGTAACGTCGTCGCCGGCATTACCGGCGTGGATCGCGCGCAAGTCGATGCGGCGCGGGGACTCGGCATGTCGCCGCCGCAAATTCTCGTCCGCGTCGAAATACCCCAAGCGCTGCCGGTGATGATCGGCGGCGTCCGGGTCGCAGCGATCGCCTCGATCGCGATCGCGACGCTGGGCGGCTACGTCGGCGCCGGCGGATTAGGCGTGCTGATTTTCAACGGGCTGACGCTGCATCAGCCGTCGATGATCGTCGCCGGCAGCCTCGCCGCGTCGATACTCGCGATCGTTGCCGACGGGCTCTTGCGATTGGCGGAGCGTTCTGCGCGCGCAGCCTTGGCCTGATCGGCCGGAATCAGAAAGAGCGCGGCCTGCAAATACGCGAGCGTGCTTTCGGCACCCATGTTTTGATTGAGGCCGGCGGGCGTGATACCGTCGCAACACGACCCGGTATCCTCGTCCGCGAGCGCAACGTCCGCGACGTTGTTGCCGGTAAACCATTCGAACGCAACGTGAGCGTCGTCGAGGTAGCGCGCGTCGCGCGTCCAGCGCAACGCGGCCAAGAACGCGTCGACCATGGCGGCGGCTTCCAGCGGCTGCTGGTCGTACACTGGCCGCTCTTCGCCGCGCC
Source organism: Vulcanimicrobiota bacterium (assembly GCA_019236975.1). Lineage (GTDB taxonomy): Bacteria > Vulcanimicrobiota > Vulcanimicrobiia > Vulcanimicrobiales > Vulcanimicrobiaceae > JAFAHZ01. The sequence goes on from JAFAHZ010000234.1 coordinate 35,977, forward strand.
GATACCAACCGGGAGCGCCGATCGGAACGAAGCGGTCGCCCGGCTGCGTGATGCCGCGAAGAAATCGTAACGCGGCCAAACCCGTTTCCGCAAAGACCGGCTCGCGCAGCGCCGACGCCGCGCGCAGCATCGCTTCCGGCAAACGCGCGTTGTCGTACGCCATCACCGGTTCCCACCAGAGCCAGTCCGGCGCGGCGTTGCGAAGGAACTCAAATCGCATCGATGCCGCCATGGCGTACAGCGTTTCGCGCGCCCAGCGCAGCACGTGTTGGTCGACGGTGCGCGACGGCGACGGCCGCACCGGCGATGCCTCGGCGGGATCCACCAGCGCGGCCAAACCTAACATCGCATACGAGCGCGCGTGAGGTGTCGTCAGCGCTCCCACCGCGTGCGAAATCGTTGCGAGCTGCTCCCACGCCGCCGCACGCCACGCATCGTGCGGCGCGCACGCCGCAGTAACGCCGAGCGCCCAGATCAACCGTCCGACCGACTCGGGCGACGCGCACTCGTCGGTAAATGTGCCGGATCGGTCCATAACGTTGTGGTAGCACGGTGCGTCGGCAGAGGCGTCGCTAAAAAACTCCAGCGCGAGTTCGCCCAAGCGCTCGGCGACCGGATCGGCCTCGCCTTCGCGCAGGTACGCGACCGCGACCAATAGCGCGCGCGCGTTGTCGTCCAAACAGAAACCGGACTCGAGATCGGGCTTCCGGCCGTTGGTGAACTGAATGATTCCGTGATCGCCGGTGAGCTTGTGCGCGTGAACCAACGACGGAAGAAGCGGCTGCTTGGTACGGAACGGCAGCGACCCAGAGATGACGCTCTGCTCTTGCATGAGCGCTGCGTACCCGTTCGCGGGATATTCATAACGAACGAGGTTTTAGATGGAACGGGCTATCGCTTGCTTGACGGCACGGATCGCCTTTTCGTCGCGCTTGTAAAACGTCCACTGCTTGATGCGCTTGCCGACGATCAGGCCCGCCAGCGTCAACACCTTGAGGTGCTCGCTCGCGGTCGGCTGGCTCACGCCGAGCTTCTCCGCAATGAAACCGCCGCAGACGCCGTCCTTGACGAGGTCGCCGTCGACCTGCGGGGGGAAATGAGCGCGCGGATCTTTCAGCCACTCCAAAATCGCCAAACGGCGCTCGTTGGCCAGCGCGCGCAAAGCGCGCTCCATAGACATATTGCCATTTTGCTAAATACCGAATAGAATGTCAAGCACGATGCTTTACCAATCGACCATCGACCGCGCCGGAATCGTCGAAACGGCGTACCGGATCGAGCCCTACGTCCGCCGGACGCCCGTCGTCGCCGCCTCGGCGGTTCCCGCCGACGCCGTCCTGAAGCTCGAGCTGCTGCAGCACGCCGGCTCGTTCAAGGCGCGCGGCGCCTTCTCCAATCTTCTCTCGCGTGCGATCCCGCCGGCCGGCGTCGCAGCGGCTTCGGGCGGCAACCACGGTGCGGCCGTCGCCTATGCGGCGATGCGCCTGGGCGTGCGCGCTCGCATATTCGTTCCCGCGTCCTCGTCGGCTCCGAAGGTTGCACGAATCCGCGCGTACGGCGCGGAGCTGGTGCAGACCGGCGATCGCTACTCCGATACGATCGAAGCGCACGACGCTTACGTAGCCGAAAGCGGCGCGCTCGTGGTGCACGCGTTCGATCAAGTCGAGACGATCCTCGGCACCGGTACGCTCGGCATGGAGATCGAGCAGCAGGTACCGGACGCGACCACCGTGCTCGTTCCGGTCGGCGGCGGCGGATTGATTTCCGGCATCGCCGCGTGGTTCGCCGGAACGAACGTTCGGATCGTCGGCGTCGAGCCCGAAGGGGCACCGACGCTCGCCTACGCACTCGAAGCGGGACGCCCCGTCGACGCTCCTACCGGTAGCATCGCTTACGACTCACTGGCGCCGGCCCGCATCGGCGATCTCAACTTTCCGATCCTGGCGCGCAACGTCGAGCGCGTGGTTTTGGTCAGCGACGATCAGATCGTTGCGGCACAGCGCCACCTCTGGCACCACCACACGATCGTCGCTGACCCCGGCGGGGCGGCTACGTTGGCCGCGCTGCTCTCGGGGCGTTACGTTGCACCGGAAGGCGAGCGAGTCTGCGCGATCGTCAGCGGCGGCAATAGCGTTGCGGTGAACTTCGCATGATCGAACGCATCCAGCCGGGCACGCGCATGAGCAAAGCCGTGATTCACAACGGAACGGTCTACGTCGCCGGGCAGGTTTCCGGCGACGCAGCAGACGTCGCGGGGCAGACGCAACAGGTGCTTGCGAAAATCGACGCGATACTCGCCGCGGCCAAGACCGACAAGTCGAAGGTGCTCTTTGCCAACGTCTGGCTCGCCGACATCGCATCGTTCGACGAGATGAATGCAGTTTGGGATGCTTGGATTTTGCCCGGCAGTCCTCCGGCGCGCGCTACCGTCGAAGCGCACCTGGCCTCGCCTTCCTAC
>JAFAHZ010000273.1 GCA_019236975.1 Vulcanimicrobiota bacterium
CCGCATGGAAGAGATGAAGTACGACATGTCGGGTGGTGCGGCGGTCGTTTCGGCTCTCGGCGCCATCGCGAAGCTCAAACCGAAGATCAACGTCGTCGGCATCGTGCCCGCGACCGAGAACATGCCCAGCGGCAAAGCGACGAAGCCTGGCGATATCGTCAAAGCCATGAACGGCACCACGATCGAAATCATCAATACCGACGCCGAAGGGCGCCTCATTCTGGCCGACGGTATTTCGTACGCGCGCAAGCTCGGCGCGACCAAAATCGTCGACGCGGCCACGTTGACCGGCGCGTGCGTCGTCGCCCTCGGCCATGCCGCCGCCGCGCTGGTTGCCAACGACGACGCCTTCGCGAACGAATTCCTCGCATCGGCGAAAGCGACGGGCGAACGCTACTGGCAGATGCCGTATTACGAAGAGTATTCCAACCAAATGAAGAGCGACATCGCCGACCTGAAGAACACCGGCGGACGCGCCGCGGGTACGCTGACGGCGGCAGCCTTCCTTCGCACGTTTGCCGAGGATACGCCCTGGCTGCACCTCGACGTCGCGGGCACGGCCTATCTCGATACCGAAACGGCCTGGCAAGCCAAGGGCCCGACCGGAATGCCGGTGCGCGCCCTCGTTTCGCTGGCCGAGGTACTCGCAGGCTCGCCCGTTGCCGGCGTGCACGCCAACGGCGCGAAAACCGCGGCGGCCAGCGGCGTGTCGTAGGCTCCATGTACTCCAAACCGGGACAAGCGACGGGGCTCAACGGAAGCTCCGAGGCGCGTCCCTACGAGCCCGAAAAGAATCCCGCAATCCGCCGCCTTACTGCCGGCGGCATCAAGCGCCGAAAAGGCAAAACGCTCTTCCCGATTGCGACTGCATACGATGCCGCATTCGGACAGTTCGTCGAAGAGGCGGGCATCGACGTCGTCCTCGTCGGCGACAGCTTGGGGAACGTCGTGCTCGGCTACGACGAAACGACGCCGGTGACGCTCGAACAAATCCTCCACCACACGCAAGCCGTCGTGCGCGGCACGTCCCGCGCGCACGTCATCGCCGACATGCCCTTCGGTTCGTATCAAGTGAGCAACGAGGACGCGCTGCGTGCGGCCATTCGTCTCGTCAAAGAAGGCGGCGCGTGCTCGGTGAAACTCGAGGGCGGCGTCTACGAATCCGAGCGCGTCCGCGCCATCGCGCGCAGCGGCATTCCCGTCGTAGGGCACATCGGGGTCACGCCACAGACGGCGGGACTTGGCCCTGGATTTAAGATGCGCACCCACCGCGATCGCCTCGTCGACGACGCGCGCGCGATCGAGGCGGCCGGTGCCTACGCCATCGTGCTCGAAGTCGTCGATCACGAGATCTCGCGCGAAATCACTGCGATGCTCTCAATTCCGACGATCGGTATCGGATCCGGCCCGCATTGCGATTCACAAGTGCTCGTCCTGCACGATATCCTCGGCATGTATTCGCACTCGCCGCGGTTCGCCAAGCGCTACGCCGAAATTGGAAAACTCGCCACCGAAGCGCTCGCCGCATACGCGCGCGAGGTCCGCGAGGGCAGCTTCCCAGCGAGCTAAGCTTCGACCGCAGTGAAGCCCTCGTAGGTCAGATAACCCGCAAGCACGAGCGCGAACCCCAAATAGGCGTAAAACAGGTGATCGAAGTGCATGGCGCGGTAAAAATCCGCCTGTAGCGGCGGCGGAAGCCAAATGAAGAGCGCGCCTTTGATCAGCGCCACCCAGCCGTAAAACGTCACCAGCACTGCCGGTGGACTGCCGCTCCAACGATTGTGCGCGAGTACGACCGCGAGACCGCCGATCATCGTAAACACGCCGGTCACGAACATCAATCCAGGATCGGCGAACAGCGCGTTCATCTCTTCGAGCGCCGCAGGTTTATTCGCCAGCATGCCGGCGGCGATCAGCACGATCGAGAGGCCGAGCAGCTTAGAGAGATATTTCGTCAGCATCATCACCTCTTACGGTAACACGGAATGCCACCCGTATGGCACTTCGCCGCGTTAGAATCGGCGCACCGATTCCCGCTTGGCGGCGACGTCGAAAAGCGACTAAATCTCGGCTTTTGCTAAGACGCGGGTTTGGTGGGTGGCGGGTACGTTGGGATACTCGCCGGTGAGGCAGCCGACGCACATCTCTTCGCGTTCGCGGCCGATGGCCGTCATTAACCCGGCTAGGCTAAGGTAGCCGAGCGAATCGGCGCCGGTCTTGGCGCGAATCTCCTCCACCGTATAGTTGGCCGCAATCAGTTCGTCGTACGTCGCCATGTCGACGCCGAGATAACACGGATGCTTGATCGGCGGCGACGTGATCCGTAAGTGGACTTCGCGAGCGCCCGCTTCGCGCAGCAACGCGACGATACGCGGCGTGGTCGTCCCACGAACGATCGAGTCGTCGACCACGACGACCCGTTGTCCGCGCAGGTTCTCGACCACCGGGTTGAACTTCAAATGCACGTCGCGCGAACGCATCTTTTGGTCTGGGCTGATGAAAGTACGGCCGATATAGCGATTCTTGATGAGCCCCTCGACGTACGGTAAACCGCTCTCGGCGGCATACCCGATTCCACCGGCGACCGCCGAATCGGGCACCGCCATGACCACGTCGGCCTCGATGGGATGCTCTTTGGCCAGCTGCCGCCCCATAGCGTAACGCGCCATGTAGATGGAGCGCTCGTCGAGCTTCGAATCCGGCCGCGAAAAGTAGATGTACTCGAACATACACAGCGCCGGAATCGCAGATTCGACGGAAGTACGATGCGACTCTAGCCCCTTCCCAGTGATTCGCAGGATTTCGCCGCGCTCGACTTCGCGCAGATACTGCGCGCCCACGGGGCCGAACGCGCACGACTCGGAAGCGACGATATATCCGCCGTCGGGAAGCGTCCCGATGCAGAGCGGACGCACGCCCCACGGATCGCGAAACGCGTACAGTTCGTCCTGCGTACACAGTACGATCGAGTACGCGCCGCGCGCAACTTTCAGCACGGCGGCGATGCGGTCCAACATCGTGCCTTTCGACTCGACGATGAGCTTCGCCATCACCTCCGAATCGGAGGTGGCCTGCAACACCGTCGTCGGCGAGAGCGTCGCGCGCAGATCGTCGGTATTGGTCAGGTTGCCGTTATGCGCGAAGGCGAAGTCGCCCAGCTCGGTACGCTCGAGCAGCGGCTGCGCGTTGACCACGATGGACGAACCCGTCGTCGAGTAGCGCGTGTGCCCGACGGCAATATGACCGCTGAGATCGCTGAGGATGTCTTCGTCGAAGATGGCGCTGAGCAGACCCATTGCCTTGTGCGAACGGATGGTTCCCCCGTCGGCTGCGGCAATACCCGCGGATTCTTGGCCGCGATGCTGCAATGCGTAGAGCGCGAAGTAGGCTAGGCGCGCCGCATCCCGTCCCGGCGCGAACACCCCCGTTATCCCGCACATCTTGTCTTAGTATAACCTATGAATGGGGCTAGTCGCTCGAGCGCCTGCCTCCGAAGATTTGCAGCAGCGCGAGGAAGATGTTGATCGCATCGAGGTAGATGCTGGTCGCCATCTGGACGGCGGTCAGGCCGTCGCCGCCGGCCCGTATGCGGGCAAAGTCGATCAGCACGAGTCCGCTGAAGATGACGAGCGTCAGCCACGCGTAGGTCGCTGGATGGAGAAAGTGGACGAACGCCGAGACGACGCCGGCAACGATGAGCCCGAGCAGCGCCAGCACGAAAATCCCCTGAAAACGCCGCAAATCCAGCCCCGTCGCATAGACGACCGCGCCTAAGGCGAACATGCCCAGCCCCGTCGTCAGCGCTGCATTGACCACCACGTCGCTGCCGAATGCTCGGTTGTAATTTGAGATGACCGGTGCGATCCCGACGCCTTCGCAAAACGTGAAGGCGTAGAAGAGCGCCAGCGAGAGGGCTTCGTTCTGCCGCGTCGCGTTGATTGCCAGCAGCAGGATAAAGCCGACGATCATGGCGATGAGCCCGACGCCGTACGCCACGTTGCCGAAAAGCCAAGCGGCTCCGGCCGTCACGCACAGCCCCAGCGCGGTGATGCCGAGCACGCGGCCGAGCAGCACCGGGGCCGGCACGGCGGGTGCATAGGATTGCCCGTACGGGCTCTGGGGCGCAACGCGGTAAGCCATACGTCTTCTAGTAACCCCCGTTCGGTCGCCGAGTTACAGACGCCCTTGTATCGAACGTATGTTCGTAGTATACTACCGAGCCATGCGGGGCGTCGAGGTGGTCGAGCAAGCGGCCAAGTCGGTCATCAACCCGGTCAAGGGGATGCCCTTCGCTTGGTCGATCAACCCCTACCGCGGCTGCTATCATCAGTGCGTCTTCTGCTACGCCCGGCGCACGCACTGGTTCCTCGACGAAGACGGCATCGACCGCTGGGGAAGCCGGATCTTCGTGAAGGTCAACGCGCCGGCCGTCGTCCGGCGCGAGGTGGCACGGCGATCGTGGAAGCGAGAGTACGTCGCGATCGGCACGGTGACCGACCCGTACCAGCCGCTCGAAGGCCGCTACCGCTTAACGCGAGGTATCCTCGAAGCTCTCGCCGATTTCGAAACTCCGGCCGGCTTGATCACGCGTTCCCCGCTCGTCGTTCGCGACCTCGACGTGCTGGCGCGTCTGGCGCGCGTCGCCGGCGCGAGCGTTTCGGTCAGCATCGCAACCACCGACGCCGCTCTGGCGCGCCAGATCGAGCCGACGGTTGCGCCGCCGGCGCAGCGTTTGCGGACCGTAGAAACGCTCGCATCGTCGGGAATCCGGGTCAGCGTCGCGCTGGCACCTATTCTGCCGGGCATCACCGACTCGGCCGAAAACATTGCGTCGGTCGTGCGCGCGGCGCGCGGAGCGGGAGCCGCGCACGTCTGGCACAGTACGCTGTACCTGCACGACGTGACGCGCGAAGCGTACTTTGCCTACCTGCGCGAGCGTCATCCCGAGCTCGTCGAGTCGTACGAACGTGCGTATCGCGGAAAATACGCGCCGTCGCGGGTTACGCGCCCCATCGACCAACGCTTCGATGCCGCAATTCGCGCATACCCGAAGGTCGCGCGTGACTTCATCGCGCCCAACGGTCCCCGGCAGATCAGTTTACTTTAGCCTTGTCATCCTGAGCGCAGCGGCGAAGCCGCGAAGTCGGCCCGAAGGCGTCGTACCCGCCGGCGCCAAAGCTGCCTCGATGAAGCAAGCGTCCTTGGCCGCGGTCCTCGCCGCATCCGTCGCTCTGTCCGGCTGCGCGTTCATCCACGCCGCTCAGCAGGGCTACCATCAGAGCTTCCGCACGAGCTTCAAGAAGAGTTTCGTTTCGTCGTGCACCGCTCGGCCCGGTACCAACGCGGATTACTGTGGATGCGCCGCCGACGATATCGAATCGCGTTATACCGACGACCAACTCATGAGCATGGCCGCTACGGAGTCGGATCAGATGCGCGACGCGCTGTCGCACGCGCAAAAGCAGTGCGCGTCGAAACTGGCGAAGTAACGCGCTAGAGGTTCGCTGCGATGTCGCGGCGATACGTGAGGGCGTCGGTTCCCAACCTCGACGCGAGGCTCTTTACGGCATCGTATGCGCGCGACCGCGCCGCGGCAAGGTCGTCGCCGAGGGCCGTCACGGTTAAGACGCGCCCGCCGCTCACGTCGACCGCATCCCCATGGCGCCGCGAGCCGCCCCAAAATGCGTGGCAGCCTTCACCCAGCGACACGTCGCCCGCAAGCCCCGTCAACGGCGTACTGCTGCGCGGGTAATCGCCGGTTGCCAACACCACTCCGACGCAGCTCTGCGGCGAAAACGTCGCGTGCGACAAATCCATCGCGCCCTCGGCCGCCGATTTGAGCAGGAGTGCGAAATCACCGCCGATTCGCGGGACGAGTACCTGCGTCTCCGGATCGCCGAAGCGCGCGTTAAACTCGATGACGTAGGGTCCGTCCTTCGTCCACATGAGCCCGCAGTACAAAACGCCGACGTACGACTCACCCTCGGCCAGCAAACCGCGCAGTACCGGCGCCAAGATGCGCTCGCGCACGCGGTCGTACATGTCGTCCGGAAATCCGCGCGGCGGCGAGTACGCGCCCATACCGCCGGTATTCGGACCGGTATCGCCGTCGCCGGCGCGTTTGTAATCGCACGCCGCCGACAACGGCACCATCGCGCGTCCGTCCGCGAGTGCAAACACGCTCACTTCGCGACCCTCGAGCTTCTCTTCGAGCAGCACGTCGCTGCCGCCGCCGGGCAGCTTGTTGCCGGAATACCACTCGCCCAATACGGCACGCGCCGAATCGACGTCGGGCACGACGACCACGCCTTTACCGGCGGCTAGGCCATCCGCCTTGACGACCACCGCGCCATTCCAATCGTCGAGCGCCTTTTTCGCGGCGTCGTGCGAATGCGCGACCACGAAGCGCGCGCTCGGCACGCCGTGACGCTCCATAAAGCGCTTTGCAAATACCTTGCTCGATTCGAGCCGTCCCGCCGATCGGTTGGGACCAAAAACCGCGATACCGGCCTCGCGCAACCGGTCGCCCACGCCGGCCGCAACGGCCGTCTCCGGGCCGAGTACGACGAGATCGATGCGCTCGTCGCGACAGCGCTCGACGAGCGCCTTTCCGTCGGTTGCCGCGACGTTCCAGTTGTCGCCGCGCGTCGCGGTGCCGGCGTTGCCCGGCGCTGCGAAGATGGCCTCGCACGATGGCGACTGCGCCAGCCGCCAGGAGAGCGCGTCTTCACGCGCCCCGTTTCCGACGACGAGGACTCGCATTACTCGCCTATTCCCACTCGACGGTGGCCGGCGGTTTGGTCGTGATGTCGTAGGCGACGCGGTTTACGCCCTGCACTTCGTTGACGATGCGCGACGAGATGCGTTCCATCAGCTCGTGAGGCAGGCGCGCCCAATCGGCAGTCATGCCGTCTTCGCTGGTAATCGCCCGCACCGCGACGAGATTGGCGTAGGTGCGCCCGTCGCCCATGACGCCGACGCTCTTGACCGGCGTCAATACGGCGAAGTACTGCCACGGGTGCGGATCCAGCGGTGCGGCGTCGATCTCCTCGCGAACGATTGCATCGGCATCGCGAACGATTTGCAAGCGATCTTCGGTAATATCGCCGATGATGCGCACGGCCAATCCCGGTCCGGGAAAGGGCTGGCGGCGAACGATCCCTTCCGGAAGCCCTAGAACCCGGCCCAACTCGCGCACTTCGTCCTTAAACAGCGCGCGCAGCGGCTCGACGAGCTTGAACTTCATCTTCTTCGGCAAGCCGCCGACGTTGTGGTGCGACTTGATCTTATGGCCGGCTTTGCTCTCCGGCGTCTTCGACTCGATCACGTCCGGGTACAGCGTGCCCTGCACCAGGAACTTCGCACCCTTTACTCGTTCGGCTTCTTCTTCGAAGACGCGAATGAACTCGTGACCGATGACGATGCGCTTCTTTTCGGGGTCTTCGATACCGCGCAGCTTTTTGAGAAACCGCTTGCGCGCGTCGACCGCAACCACGTTCAGATGCAGGATGTCGCGAAAAGCCGCCACCACCTGATCGGCTTCGCCCTTGCGCAGGAGGCCGTGATCGACGAAGATGCACGTGAGCTGTTCCCCGATGGCGCGCGATACGAGCGTCGCCGCCACGGCCGAATCGACGCCGCCGGAGAGCGCACAGATCACCTTCGCACTGCCGACCTTTTCGCGGATTTCGGCGGTGGCCCGTTCGACGAAGTTTTCCATCTTCCAATCGTCGCCCAGGCCCGCGATTTCGTGCAGGAAGTTCGCAAGGATTGCTTTGCCGTGCTGCGTGTGCACGACCTCGGGATGAAACTGGGTGGCGTAGATCTTCTTCTTGAGATTTCCCATGGCGGCGACGTGACAGCGAGCCGTCGAAGCCAGCGCAACGTAACCCTCCGGCAATCTCACGACCGAATCGCCGTGCGACATCCAGATGCGCGACTCGTCGGGAACGCCGTCGAAGAGCGGCGTGTCGCGATTTCCGACGATGAGGCTCGCCGGGCCGTATTCGGCGTGATCGAGCTTGACGAGCTCGGCGCCGATCTCGCGAGCGAGCAGCTGCATGCCGTAGCAGATCCCGAAAATCGGCACGCCGGATTCGAGAATTGCTTCGTCCATGTCCGGGGCATCGTCGACTAGCGCGCTTTCCGGCCCACCGGAAAGAATCAAGGCCGCCGGGTCGCGCGCCGATAGCGCGCTCCACGGCGCGTCGTGCGGAACGATTTCGCAATAGACGCCCGATTCGCGGACGCGCCGCGCGATCAGCTGGCTGTACTGCGCCCCGAAGTCGAGGATGAAAACGGTCGGCGCGTTACGCTGCGTCAATTGCCGCCTTCATCGCAGCGTCGTAGTCCGGTTCGCTCGTTACTTCCGTAACGATCTGCACGTACGCCAGCTTCTTTCCTTTGCCGACGACCACGATCGCGCGCGCCAGCAATCCGAGCTCGCCGATGAGCAAGCCGTAGTTGAGACCGAAGCTATGATCGCGGTAGTCCGACAACATCCCGAGTTTCACGCCGCCGTCTTGCGCGCCGCACCAGCGCCCCTGTGCGAACGGCAAATCCATGCTGACGACGTGTGCGGCCACGCCCTCCGGAAGCTCGCCGAGCCGCTTGTTGAACTTCTGCGATTCCAGCGAACACACGGGAGTATCCAGCGACGGAACGCTCACGAGCATGAGCGCGCGCTTTCCACCATCGCTCAGCGCGTCGAGCGTCGCGATCGAAAGGTCGCCCGCGGTAAGATGGAAATCGGGTGCCGGGTCGCCGGCGTGCGGCGCAGGCCCCAACAGCGTCATCGGCTTTCCTTTGAAGGTTACCGCGCCTGCACGTTCCTGGAGATTTTGCGTCATGGCAGTCCTTTCTCAGTGGTTGAAATTACGTTAACACTTCCGATAGGCGATTGGTGTCGCGCGCGAGCACGACCTCCATCGCGATGCGTTCGCCCACCGAGACGTCCCGTCCCCAGCGATAGGCCGAATACGGCGTGTACCGCGTTCCGGGCGAGCCCGGAATCCGCAGCGAGACGTCGTAGACCACAAACTCTTTTGGCGGCCCGGCAACGATGACGCATTGCAGCGCAAACGGTCCGATGATACCCGGCGCTGCGGCTAAGCGCGCCGCTTCGACGAAGCGCTCCCCCAGCGCGAACGCCTGCTCGAGCTGCGATTCCGTCAGAGTCGCGGCAATGTGCCCGGCTTCCTCCATCCGCATCGGCACGGCGCGCACCGCTTCCAGCGCGGATGGCGGCACGTTGCGAAATCCTTCGAGATTCGTCTGACGGCGCGTGTCGGTGCCGCTCAGCTCCAGCTCGCCGAGCAGCGGGGAGTAAAAAAAGTTGAGATTGACCGAGGGGCCGAGGGCGTATTCCTCGATGACCGCACCGCCGAGGCCTTGTTCCGTCAGCGTGCCGTCTTCGATCAACCGCGAAGCCGCGGTGCGATACTCGGCCGGCGACGATGCCAGGAAGAAGGCGCGCTCGAAGCTCACCTTCGCGTGCGGCGCCTTGACCATGACGAGACGGTCGATGTCGTTCGGCGTCGCGTATTGGCGCGGATACCGTATGCCCGCACGCTCGAGAAGCGCGTATTGATTGGCGGCCTCGTCACGCTCCTCGGCGCGCAGCAGATGACGATTTCCGAAAAACGGCACGAGCATGCGGCGCTCGATTTCGTCGTAGGAGTACTTCTGATGCAGGTACACCTCGAACGACCGGTTCGCAACGAAGATCGCGTTGGCGGCAAGCAGATGCTGCTGCACCCCGTCGTCCAGGACGTCGGAAAACGTGCCCAACTCGAGCACGGCGTCGACGCAGCCGCGAGCCGGCGCCTCGCGCCGGATGAAGTGCTCGGTGTAGGTGCGCTCGCGCCCTTGCGCCGTCACGATGAGGCTGCGCAAACCCTGTGCGCGCGCACCGAAGGCGATCTCCAGCGCGGAGTGGCTGCCGATCGAGCAGAGTGCCAACGCGGAACGGTCGTAACGTGCCAGCGCGCGGTCGACGTACTCCTTCACAGGCCGCCGCTTTCGACGCGGACCTTCCCAGCCATGCGGCGCCAAGCCAGCAGTGAGTACGCCACCACCGGGATGCTCCCGCCGGCACGACCGGCCGGAAATCCCGGCAGCAAGTATGGAAACAGCGTGGCCGCGCCGGGACGATGGGCCTGGCGCCCAACACCACGTCCGTCGTCGCGGGCTTTACGACGTGCCGGTGAGCAGCTTGCGCGCTTGCGGACTGTCCTGATACTCGACGGTCAGCACCGCTTTTAGGTGTGCCGCCGTCTTCTTGGCAACGGCGTCGTCCATGCGCTGCGCGGTGGTGTAACACCAGTAGAGGAGCATGGGCAGG
>JAFAHZ010000309.1 GCA_019236975.1 Vulcanimicrobiota bacterium
AAGCCGTCCGACCGGGCCGGAAACCCGAATTCTTCCGGAGTTTACCGTCCCTTAACGGTCTGCCGACGCGTTAACGCGGCAGCCCCTCTCACCTCGCCTTCCCAAGCAAACCTTCTCCGGCCTACTTTGGGCCTTTGCCGAGTGTAACGGAACTGTAAAGGTATCCTTTGCTTGGTCTGGCCGCCCGAGCAACCTACTGCCGGGCGCCTGCCCGCTTAAGTACCCAAAACAAAAGCCCCGAGGCACTCTCGGGGCTTTTCTTCGGTTGTTCGAGCGTTAGTGGCGGTCCGGGTGCGGATGCGCGTGGTGCCGCTGTCCCGGCTTATCGGGGCCGTGATAGGGCCGCAGATGCAGGCGCCCGACGCCCGGCGTGCCGGTGAAGTCGAATGCGCCCACGTCGCACGTGCTCGGCCCGAGTGCGTAGCCGCGCTGGTCGACGTTCATGCCGGTGACGTTGCCGCACGTTCCACCGGCTGCCGCGGACCACGGGATGAATCCGACAGCCACGGTGCCTGCGTCGGAACTCGTGAACGTGGGGCCGCCGTTGTTGTTCAACGGCCCCAGCGTAATGGGCGTCGTCCGGTCCATCGACTGCAGGGTGAACGTTCCACCGCCGGCCGGCGCGGTTCCGAAGATGTTGTAGTTGTTCGAAACCAGCGTACCCGTGTTGTCGATGTCGGCACCGGTTCCGCCCGCGGTACCGCCGGCGACGATGCTGTTGGCCAACGTCACGTACGGGGACGAGTTGTTGTCGTTGAAGAGATTGCCGCCGTTGCCAGCCGCCCTATTCTGGTACAGCGTGACGTTATTGAGGTAGACGGTGGCGTTGCTGTAGGATTCGAAACCGCCACCGTCGTCGCTGGAGTTGTTGCCCGCGATCGTGTCGTCGGCGTACGTGCCGCTAGAGACGTAGTCGAAGATCCCGGCGCCGCCGGCATGCGTTCCCAGGCCGCTGACGGCGTTGCCGTTGATCGTCGATCCGGTAACGATCGCCCCGGGATTGTCGTTGTAGAATCCACCGCCGCCGGAGTTGGTGGTACCCGAAACGGAGACGCCATTCCCGGAGATGGTTGAGTTGTAGATGGCAACCGTCCCGTATCCGTAAATGCCGCCGCCGCCGCTATCGTCGGAGATTTGCGTGGAGGCGTTCCCCGATATGAGCGACGAGTTGATCGTTTCGGTCGAGGCATAATCCAAAATCCCGCCGCCCGAGCCCACGAAGGCCGTGTTCCCGGTGATTTTGAGGCCGTTGAGCGTCGAGCCGCTGTCGTCAAAAATCGCCCCGCCGCCTTGGCCATAGGTCCCGCCCGCGCCTGCGGACGTGCTCGTGTTCCCGGTGAAGGTGCTGTTGGCTACCGTGCTCGCCGATTCCAAGTCGAGAGCCCCGCCAAAGGCCCCGCTGGCTGTGGAGCTGACGCTATTCGAGACGAACTTGGCGCCGTTGACCGAAGCGGTGCTGGCGATCGACAACGCTCCGCCGTATGCCGAACCGGCGCTCGTGGCGTAGTTCGACGTGTACGAATCGCCGTTGGACGTGAAGTTGCTGTCCGTGTACGTGGCGCCGCCGTAGAGATATGTAGGTCCCGATCCATTCGGAATCGTCGCCGAGTTCGAGGTAAAGGTATTTCCGTTACTGACGAAATTGTCGTCGCTATAGACGGCGCCGCCGTATGCATCGTAGCCGACGGTGCTCTGCGCGGTGATACCGTTGGATGTAAACGTGCTTCCGGTCAAGCGCAGAATACCCGAGGCGTAGATGGCTCCGCCATAGACCTCCGCATGGGGCGCACTGTTGGCACCCGAAGCCACCGCCGCGTTGGAACTAAACGTGTCGCTGGTGAGATTCGAAGGATCGGCTTCGTACACGGCGCCGCCGTAGCAGTCGTAATTGCACGTTGCAAAGTTTGCGGTGAACGAGCTGTTGCTCATCGAGATGCCGTAGTCTGCGTAGATTGCGCCGCCCTCCCCATTGCCGTCATGCGCAAGCGTACAGGTGCTGCCGCCGCCGAATGCAGTATTCGATCTGAACGCGTTGCCGGATCCCTTGTCGGCGTTATTGTCGTTGTAGATCGCGCCACCGTAGCCGTAATAGTCTCCCCCGGCCTCGTTGCCGGTGAACGTATCGTTATCGAGCTCGATGGTATTGTCCGCGTCCTCCCAAATCGCCCCACCCTCGCCGTAGGAACAGTTCGACGTGCCGCCGCCGGCCAGATTGTAACTGAACGTGCTGCCCGTGATCGTGGGGTTCCCCGTATCGAGGTACAACGCTCCCCCCTCGCCGGTGGAGTTCTGGACGACGCCTCCCACGGCGTTGTAGCTAAACGCACTGGTGGCGATCGTGACGCCGGCGCCGTTGCCGTCGTAGATCGCCGCCCCATATCCGATTGCGTAGCTCGTGCAGCCGTTGCCGCTGCAGCCGCTCACCGGACAACCGGTCGTGGCCGTGCAGCCGGTGTTAAAGGAGAACGTGTCGTTCGTAAACGTGGCAGAGCCATACGACGAGTTGTTGTAGACCGCGCCGCCCTCGTACGCGGAGTTGTTCGTAAAGACGCTGCCGGTGACGGTCATCGTCCCGTACTCGTCGTTGTAGATGGCGCCGCCGTCGCTGTACTGGCAGTGGGTGCCGGACGGAAAGAAGTTGCTCGTGAGGACGTTCGAGTCGAAGTTCGTGGCGGTAACGGTGAGGACGCCGTGATTGTAGACGGCACCCCCGTAATAATAGGTGAGCGTGCAAGAGTTCGGGTGCATGTGCACCTGCGGACGGCCCGGATGCGGGCGATGGGCGTGCTGCGCGTGAACGTGCATCCTCGCATACGGCGACGACACGTTCGATCCGTTTTCGGTGAGCGCGTCGCCCGCGAGGGTCAAAGTTCCGGCATTGTACACGGCTCCGCCGGGCTGATCGGTCGTCGTCGCGAGACCTTGCGTGAGAATGAGACCCGAAATCGTCGCATTGACGCCGGCATTGACGATGAAGATTTGCTGCGTTCCGCCGCCGCTGATCGTCACGCCGCTAAAGGTCAGGTTCGTCTTGAGCCCGTGGTGATTGTGGTGCATGCGCGCGCTGGCCGTGACGCCGGGGCCGGCGATCGAGACGCTGGTGTTGAGCGTGATCGGTTTGCTCACCGTGAGCAGCGACCCGGCGGGAAGCGTGAACATGATGGTATCGCCGGGGCTGGCCGTGCCCACCGCGTAGCGCAGCGACCCCATGCCGCTGTCGCTGTTCGTGCTCACCACCGGCCCGAGCGTGATTCTCGGAGCGTTGGCAACACCTTTAACGATGTTGACGACCGCCGTGCCGCGATCGAGCAGTGTGCCGGTCGCCGATGGTCCGCTGTACGTCGACACGACGAACGTATCGGTGCCCGCCGGCGCGGAAACGACGAACGTGCAGGTGGTTCCGCCGGCGCCGATGCTGCAGTTGGGCGACTGCGGCGTCGCGTTGAAGATCACCGGCGCCGACGCGTTGACCCCGATGCTGACCGATTGCGTCGCCGGCGAAATGGATGCCGGATGCAGCGGCTCACGTTCGCCGCGACGGCGCCGCGGGATACGCATCTTCACTTCGACGCGCTCTATCGGCCGGTGGGTGTCGCTACGCGCACCCGCTCCCGCGCCGGCGCGCACTGCGTTGTTTGCGCCGGGCGCGGGCAGGAAGCTAGTGACGCCGCTTCCGCTGCCTGCGCAGCCGGCGAGGAACGCGAGACCGATCGAAACTGCGAGCCAGCGCTTCATTGAGCTACTCCCTTAGCGTTCGGGTTTCCAGGGTGATGATGGTGGCCGTGGTGCGGCCCAGGTTTGACAAGCGGAGCGTGCCGCGCGGCCGGTGAGGCTCCGTACTGGAACGCGCCGATGTCGCAGAACATCGGTCCGCGCGCGAAGCCGCGCTGATCGACGTTGATGCCGCTGGCATTTCCGCAGGTGCTGCCCGCGAAGGGAATCTTCTCATAACCCGGGCTGCTCGGCGAGTCAGCCATCGTGAAGGTCGGCCCGCCGTTGTTGGTCAGCGCCCCGAGCACCGGATCGAGTCCGGTGATGTCGTCGGTCGTCGTTCCCGCCAGCGCGTTGCCGGTAATCGGATTTTGGATCAGGTTGTAGTCGTACGACGTGATCGTGCCGGGATTGTCGATGTCGTTGCCCGTCGCCGCCTTGCCGCCGGCCACGATCGTGTTGTAGAGGTTCATCTTGTAGGCGTTTTCGATATTGCCGCCGTTTTGAACCGCGGTGTTGCCGGACATCGTGACGTTCTGGAAGTCAATGGTGTAGTTCTTGTACGTCATCGTGCCGCCGCCGTTGGTGCTCGAGCTGTTGCCGGCGATCGTATCGTTGGAGAGCGTGGCGCCGTCGTAGAAGAAGATGCCGCCGCCGCCCGTGAAGTTGACGTTGCCGGTGACGGTGTTGCCGTTGAGCGTGCTTCCGGTCAACGTCAAACCGCTGTCGTCGTAAATGCCGCCACCGCCGGCCTGCTGACCCGTCGCCGCAACGGTATTTCCGGAAAACGTCGAGTTATTGACGACCGACGGCCCCTCGTCGTATAACCCGCCGCCGCCGTATTCGGACGTTGCAGCGATAACCGCATTGCCGGAGATCGTCGAGTTGTTGATCGTCGTGCCGCCGTCATCGTAGATGCCGCCGCCGGCTGCCACCGCCTTGTTGCCGGAGACGACGCTGCCGTTGAGGCTGGTGGTCGTGTCGGCGTAGATGCCTCCACCATAGCCTTGCTGGCTGCCCGTGCCGGCAAGATTGCTCGCGATCGTGGAGTTCGATATCGCATACGTGCTCGACGTGTCGTAGATTCCGCCGCCGTAGGCGTACGGGGCAATCGCCGCGTTTCCGGTAACGGTCGCGTTGTTTACCGATCCACTGCTATCCAAATACAGTCCAGCACCGTACGCGTATTCGGTTCCGGTTGCCGTGTTGTTCTTATACGTGTCGCCGTTGGACGCGAACGAGCTGTCGTTGTACACGGCACCGCCGTAGACGTAGCCGGACGTTGGGTACGTCGTGGTCGCGACCGTATTTTCGTAGACGTTATTGGTAGAGCTATAGGTGCTGGTTGAGTACACCGCACCGCCCTCGACGTAGTAGCCGTACGGGCCGGTCGCGATCCCTTGGCTACCGTTGAAGACGCTGTTGGAGATCTTCGTGGTGTCGTCGGCTTCCAGCGCACCGCCGTAGGCGTAGGTGTCCTGGTCGGTGACGCCGGTTCCGATCGCGGAGTTGTTGGTGAACGTAAGGTTGCTCAGCGTCGAAGGATCGTCGAGGTAGATCGCACCGCCGTCGGATTCGTACGACGAGGTCGCAACGTTGTTGGTAAACGTGCTGTTGCTCAACGTCAGGCCGTAGTCGGCGTAGATCGCACCGCCGTACGAGTCGTTCGAGGTGCTGTTACCGCACGGACTGCCGCTCGACACGGCTTGATTTCCGGTGAAGGTGTCGTTACTGCCGTGGTCGGCTTTAGCGTCGTTGTAGACGGCTCCGCCCTCGCCGTAGTAATCGCCGCCCGCATAATTATTGGTAAAGGTGTCGTTGTCGATCTCGAGCGGACCGCTTTCGTCTTCATAGATCGCGCCGCCGTACCCCTCGCTGCAGTTGCTACTTCCGCCGCCCGCGACGTTGTTGGTAAACGTGCTGTTGGTGACCAGCGCCGCACCTGTCTCAAGATTGAGCGCGCCGCCTTCGCCGTAGGCGCTCCCCGTGTTGCCGCCGGCGACGTTGCCGGTGAAGACGCTCGAATCGACGGAAATACCCGGACCGCCGTCGTCGTAGATCGCGGCGCCGTAGCCTACCGCGTAGGTGGAGCAGTAGTTGTTTGCAGGGCACGAGGTCGTCAGGCACCCAAGCCCCGACGTGCAGCCGCTATTGCCGGTAAACGTGTCGTTGCTGAACGTCGCCTGGCCGTACGTGCTGTCGTTGTAGATCGCGCCGCCCTCGTAGCCGCTGTTGGCGCTAAAGGCGCTGCCGGTGACGGTCATCGTGCCGTACTGATCGTTGTAGACGGCACCCCCGTACCCGTAGTACTTGCACGGTCCGACGGTTACGTCGGACACGTAGTTGCCGTAGAACGTCGTGCCGGCAATCGTCAGAACGCCGTTGTTGTAGAGAGCGCCGCCGTACTGGCCGCCCGCCACGCAGATGTTGGGATGGAACGTCTCCGATCTCGGCAGCCGCGGCGCACGGCCGTGGTGTTTTAATTCCGGATGGTGGGCGGGCCGGTGATGCGTTCTGGTACCGGCGAGCATCTTCACCGTCGTCACCAGCGACGTGCTGGACGTCACGGCGTCGCCGCTGAGCGTCAGGGTGCCCGCATTGGCGATTGCGCCGCCCGGGTGATGCGCTACCGACGCTTTGCCGGCGGTGATGATCAGGCCGGAAATCGTCGCGACGACGCCCGGACTAACGATGAAGACTTGGGTGGCGCCGTTGCCGCTGATGGTGGTCCCCGTAAAGGTCGCGTCGGTCGTAAAGCGTTTGCCGTCGCGGCGCATGCGAACGCTCGAGGTCACGCCCGGGCCCGCGATGGTCACGTTCGTGTTGAGCGTTAGCGGGGTCAACAGCGTCAGCGTCGATCCGGCCGGCAGCACGAACATGACCGTGTCGCCCGGATTGGCGGAACCGATCGCGTAGCGCAGCGAGCCGACACCGCTGTCCGACGTCGTACTGACGACCGGGCCGAGCGTGATGCTCGCAGAATTGTTGACGCCCTTGACGACGTTGATGACGGCCGTGCCTCGATCGAGGATGGTTCCCGTCCCGTTCGTCCCGGCATACGTCGACACGACGAACGTGTCGCTGCCGGCCGGAGCGGCCACGATGAAGTTGCACGTCGTGCCGCTCGCGCCCACCGTGCAGTTCGACGACGTCGGCGTTGCGTTGAAGACTTGCGCCGCGGCCCCGTTGACCGCAATCGTCACCGACTGCGTCGCCGGATTGATGGTCGCCGGATGCATGCCCGGATGCTCGCCGCGGTGGCGGCGCGGAATCCGCATGCGCACGCGAACCGCAACGCGCGGTCCGCGCGCGCCTGCTGCTGCGACACCGGGGCTACCGGCACCGCGGGTACCGTTGTCGCCCATCGGCGATGCGGGCAAGAAGCGGTTTCCGCCGCCTCCGGCGCCGCTGCAGCCCGCGGCAAACGTGAGCGCGATCGAGAGCGCAATCCAACGCTTCATTAGTGGTTCACTCCGTGAAAGGTGCCGGTGTGGAAGACGTGAGGTTTTTTCGGCATCGGATGCCGATGCGGACGTCCGTTATCGGGAAGCGAGCGGACGTGCACGCGCAGCGCGCTCGGCGTTCCGTTGAGTTCGAATGCGCCGGCATCGCAGGTCGTTCCGGTGAGGCCGCCGCGCGTGAAGTTGCGCTGATCGACGGCGACCCCGGTGGCGTTGCCGCAGGTTCCCCCCGCCGCGGAGGACCACGGGGCGTAGCCTACACTCTTGCTGCCCGATTGCTCGGCGTTGGTCATCGTCGGCCCGCCGTTGTTCGACAGCGGGTTGAGCAACGGAGTGGCAATCAGATTGTTCGACGTCATCCCCGTCAGCGCATTGCCGTTGGGCGCGCTTTGGAAGATGTTGTAGTCGTAGGATGTGATCGTCCCTTGGTTATCGACGTCGGGTCCGCCCGACGGGGCGACGCCGCCGCCCGCGAGGATGTTATACAGCGACATGTTCGCGCCGCTGAAGTTCTCGACGTTTCCGCCGAAACCGCTCGCGGTATTTTGGAACAGCGTGACGTTGGTCAAAACGGCGTTCGAGCCCGATTCCTGATACCAGCCGCCGCCGTCTTTGGTGGACGCGTTGCCCGTGATCGTCGAGTTTGTCACGTGCGCCGCCGCATATCCGTAGACGCCGCCGCCGCCGCTGCCGGAGATGGTTGCGGAGACCGAGTTCCCCGACACCGTACTTGCGGTCAGCGTTAAGTTGTCGTCGTTGAAGAGGCCGCCGCCGCCCGCGTACAAGCCGCTGGCGGTGACTTTGTTCCCCGAGATCGTCGAGTTGACGATCGTGTCGGGACCGTCGTTGTAGATACCGCCGCCGCCGTACGCATAGGTGGCGTTGGTGACGGTATTGCCGCTAATGACGTCGTTGCTGTCCGTTTCGGTGCCGTCGCTGTAGAGGCCGCCGCCGGCCGTCGACGCCGTATTGCCGCTTAGCGTGGAACCGTTGAGGTTGAAGCCGCTATCGTCGTAGATGCCGCCGCCGTACCCGTGCTGGCTGCCGTTCGTACCGGCAACGTTATTGGTGATGCTGCTGCCGTTTACTTGGTAGCTGCAGCACTTCTCGAGGTAGAGGCCGCCGCCGTACGCGTACGGGGCGGATGCAACGTTCGAATCGACGATGTCGCCGCTGAAGTTGAAATATGCGGTCGACTCGACTGCTCCTCCGTACACCTCATACGTTGCCGTTGCCGTATTGGACTTGAACGTGTCGTTCGTTGACGTCAACGTGCTGTCGTTATAGATCAGGCCGCCGTACACGTAACCGTCGGCCGGATACGTTGCCACGGCGGAGTTTGAAGCGAAGGTATTGTTGGTGAGGTTGAGCGTGTCGGTATTGTAGATCGTACCGCCGTACACTTCGTAGCCGTAGGG
>JAFAHZ010000224.1 GCA_019236975.1 Vulcanimicrobiota bacterium
CGCCGCTCATCATTCGCTCGTAGGCTTCCTGCGCGCGCTCGAGCGGCATCGTTTCGATCGTCGGGCGCACGCCGGTCAGCGCGGCAAACCGCATCGTATCTTCCGAGTCGACGCAGGTGCCTGACGGCCAACCCTTGATCGAGTGACGGCGCGCGAGCAGCGCCGCGGTGTTGATGGTCGCCGGCTCGTGCGCGGCACCTAGAACCAGCATCTCGCCATCGACGCCGAGGCCGCCCATCGCCGCTTCCAGTGCTTTCGCCGAAGTCGCCGTGAAGACGATCGCTTTGGCGCCCCCGAGCTTTTGCAACTCGGCGGCAACGTCGGCGGCTTGCGAATCGACGTAATGATGCGCGCCCAATTGGCGCGCCAGCGCCTCTTTATCCGCACCACGCGCGATCGCGACCGTTTCGAAACCCATCTTCGCCGCAAACTGAACGGCAAGATGGCCGAGGCCGCCGATGCCCAGGACCGCGACGACGTCGCCGGCGCGCGCAGCGGTATGCCGCAATGAGTTGTAGGTCGTGACCCCCGCGCACATCAGCGGGGCCGCTTCGGCGCTGGTAAGCCCGCTGGGAATGCGCGCGAGTGCGTTCGCCGGTGCGATCACGTAGTCGGCGTAGCCGCCGTCGTACGAAAAGCCGGGGATCTGCAAGTTCGCGCACGTGAGGAAATCGCCGCGCCGGCAGCGCGCGCAGGTTCCGTCGTGGCCGCCGTGCCAACCGACGCCGACGCGGTCGCCGGCGTTCCAGCCGGCAACTCGGTCGCCGACGGCATCGATCGTTCCGGCGATTTCGTGTCCCGGCGCGCGTGGGTACTCTATCGCAGGCCACACGTTGTTGACGGCGAGGAAGTCGCTGTGGCAGATACCGCACGCCTCGACGCGGATACGAACCGTGCCGGGTGACGGCTCGGGAATCGCCAGCTCGCTCAGTTCGAGGCGGTGATCGTTTGCGGATGGGACGCGCGCGGCGCGCATGGTGGCGGTTGCAGTCGGCATAGGCTCCCTAACCGGTCGAGATTTCGCAGAGTTGCGGATAGACGGGAGCGATTTCGAAAACGCTCACGACAAGCCGAGCACTTCCAACAGTTTTGGGTAGACGAGGTCGGTTCGTGCGAGTGGGTTTGCCGGATCGATGATGTCGTGATTTTCTGGTAAGTTTCGCATTTCGACGTAGGATACCGATCCCGGCTTCGATGCGCTCCACTCGCGGCACACGTCGGCGGTTGCTTCGTTGTTGACCGCAGGATCGCAACGATTTACGACCGCGATCAAACGATCCGCCAGCGGCTTGCGCGTTTTGGCCGACGCGTAGACGTCGTCGCCGGCTCGCAGCGTCTGCATCAGGGCGTGCGTCGAACAGCGCGGATAGGCCGTTAGCGGCCGCTGCTTGATCCCGGCGCGCGGATCCCACCAGAAAAAGAAGTTCGGGAAAAATAACACGATGCGCGCGAGCAGACGGCTTACGCCGTACGGCAACTGGAGGAGTGCGAAGTCGGGGGCGACGGGAACGGCCAGCGCGACCGAACGATGTTGGCCGAAATACGCGGCGATCGTGCCGCCCATCGAGATGCCGAGCAGTGCGACGCGTTCGCCCAGGCCACACGCGATGTCCACTGCTTCGTTGGCGCTGGTCAAGAGCGTCTCGGCAGTCAGCTTCGACAGCCGATTGGTCATGCGATCCTTATCGCCGTGCTCGGGCATGCGCGGTACGAAAACGTTGACGCCGCGCTGCGCGATCGCCGGCGCGAGCTGGGCGTATTGTGCCGGGTTGTTGGTGATGCCGTGGAATAGCACGACCGCTAGGGCCGAGGGTTTGCCGCCCTCGAGCAGCACGGTGCGCGCCTGCGGCATGATCGTGTCGTCGTCAAGGGCCATGAACGCGCGCGCCCGCGTCAGCGCTTCGGCGTAATCCTGCGCGGGGCGGCTTGCGGGTAACGCGATCATGGGCGCAACTTTCCCCGAAAGCGGCAAGTACCATTCGGTGGTGCTGACGTACGCGCTCGCGGCCGCGATCTTCGGAATCGTCGCCGTTACCGCCGCCGTCACGGCGGCGGAATATCCCAACCTGCCGGATCGGGTGCCGATGCACTTCGCACTCGACGGTACGCCGACGACCTATGCGCCGCGCCCGATGATCTGGCTCGTCGTCGTCATTCAATTCCTTTCGATGGCGATTATCGCCGGAACGGCGAGCGTGGCGGCCCAAGGCCGCCACCCGACGGCCCTGGGCGTCGGCGTCTTCGGCGTCTGCATCGCTGCGGCGCTCGCACAGGGGCAGTTCGGCATTATCTCGGCGGCTAAAAGCCCCGGTCAGTGCCTCGACGTGAAACGCTTCTTGCTTCCGATCGGCGCGCTCGCCGTGCTCGCGATCCTTTCGCTGAGCACTCTGTGAGATGGTCGTCGACCATCCCGACGGCTTGCATAAAGGCGTAGCAGATCGTCGGACCGACGAAGCGGAAGCCGCGCTTTCGCAGTTCTTTGCTCATCGCTTCCGACTCCGGCGTCGTTGCCGGTATTGCCGCGCTGCGGCGCCGTGCGTTGACGATCGGCTCTCCACCCACGAATGCCCAAATAAAACGGTCGAACGACCCAAATTCCTTTTGCACTACAAGAAACGCGCGTGCATTTTCAACTGCCGAATTAATCTTCAGCCGGTTGCGCACGATACCGGGATTGCTCATGAGTTTATCGACGGCGCTCGACGTCATACGCGCCACTCGTGCTGGATCGAAATCTTTAAACGCTTTGCGATAGGCGTCGCGTTTGCGCAAGATCGTTTCCCAGCTCAAGCCGGCCTGCGCGCCTTCCAGAACCAGAAACTCGAACAGTCCGCGATCGTCGTGCAGCGGACGTCCCCACTCGCGGTCGTGATATTCGATCATCTCGGGGCTGCGCGCCCACGAGCACCGCACCGGCTTCACGACTGCCCCTGCCCGGGATCGATGGCGTTCAATAAAAACGGATAGGCCCGTTCGGCGAGATCGCTGCGCCGCAACGGTTCGATGACGTCGTGGGAAAGCGGCAAACCGCGCAGCACTAAAAGATCGACGGGTGAAGGCAGCGCGCGCCAGCGCCGGTAGAGCACGCGAATGGCGCGATTATTGACGGTGGCTTCGCGGGCATTGGTCACGAGAACCATTTTGCCGGCACGCGGCGGACGTTGGCCCGCTTCCCGCATCACGCGCGCGGCTACGCGAAACGAATGTGCGACGGCGTGCGTCGAAAAACGCGGATATCCGTGCTCGGGCATTTGCCGCTCGCGCAGCACCGGATTCCACCAGTGGAATCGATTCGGGACGGCGAGCATCAACTCGGCGACGCTCGACATCGCGAATCCCGGAATCCACGCAACGCCGAAAAAGGGGGCGATGGCGACGGCACGATCGACGGCAAAATGCTGCCCGGCCCACGCAGCGAGCAATCCGCCAAGCGAAAAACCGGCAATCGTGACGCGGTCGCCCAATCCGGCCGCCAGCGCGACGTATTCGGCGGTCGCCTCGTACAATTCGTCGGGCCGCAACCGCTCGAGTGCGGTCGAAAGGCGATCGGCGTGCCCGTGACGCGGCAGTCGCGGCACGACGACGTTGTGTCCGCGTTGGTGGAGTTCGCGGGCGTACCGGTCGAATTGCAACGGGCTCGCGCTCAATCCGTGGAGCAGCACGACGGCGCGCGGACGGCGCTCGCCGTAGAGGTACGCGATGGTCCGTCCTTTGTCGCCGACGCCGGGATGGTCGCGCGCCAGCAGCCGCTCGAGCCGTTCGGAAGAGGTGGTCAAGGGGGGCGTCCTTAAGCATTTTGTGAGGATAACCATGCAAGAATTGTCGCAACGCGCGCGCGACCTGATCGCCGCCGAAGAGCGCTTTGGAGCGCATAACTACCATCCGCTCGACCTGGTCGTCGAGCGCGCCTTGGGCGTCTGGCTTTGGGACGTCGACGGCAACCGCTATCTCGATTGCATCAGCGCGTACTCGGCCGTCAATCAAGGGCACTGCCACCCGCGCATTGCCGCCGCGTTGATGGAGCAGGCGCAAAAGGTCACGCTGACGTCGCGCGCGATGCGCAACGCACGTATGCCCGGATTCTTGGAGAAGCTGACGAGGCTGTGCGGCTACGACATGGCGCTGCCCATGAACACCGGCGTCGAAGCGGTCGAAACGGCCTTCAAATTGGCACGCCGTTGGGGCTACGCAATCAAAGGCATTCCCGCGGGTCAAGCCGAGATTATCGTCTTCTCCGATAACTTCCACGGCCGCACGCTGTCGGCAATCAGCGCCAGCACGACGCCGGAATACCGCAAAGATTTCGGGCCGTTCGTTCCCGGTTTCGTGCACGTGCCGTACGGCGACGCCGAAGCGCTCGAGCGCGCGATCGCGCCGAACACGTGCGCGATTTTGATCGAACCGATTCAAGGCGAGGGCGGCGTCAACGTTCCGCCGGATGGATATCTCAAGCGCGCGTGGGCGCTATGCCGCGAGCATCAAGCGCTCTTCATCGCCGACGAAATTCAAACGGGATTTGGGCGCACGGGCGATCTCTTTGCGTGCGATTACGACGGTATCAAAGCCGATGTCTTAGTCGTAGGGAAAGCGCTCGCCGGCGGATTCTATCCGGTGTCGGCCGCGTTAGCAAACGAACCGCTCATGAAGCTGTTCCGCCCCGGCGATCACGGCAGCACGTTCGGCGGCAATCCGCTCGGCTGTGCGGTGGCCGACGCCGCGCTCGACGTGATCGTCGACGAAAAGCTGGCGTCGCGCGCACGCTACGCCGGCGCGAAAATCATGCAAGGCTTACGCGCGCTCGGATCGCCGCTGATCGAAGAGGTGCGCGGCCGGGGCTTGCTGATCGGCATCCAGATGTCCGTTCCCGCACGCCGGCTCTCGGACGCGCTGCTCGAGCGCGGCGTCGCCGCGAAGGACACGCGCGAAAACGTGCTGCGCATCGCACCGCCGCTCGTTATCGACGACGAGGCGATCGACTTCTTACTCGCCGCGTTCCGCGACGCGATCGGAACCCTGCGCTAAGTCGGAGTCCAGCCGCAGCACCAGCTCCCGGCCTCGCGTAAATCCGAGACTACGGTAGAGCGTCTCGGCCGGCTCGCTCGCACTGAGCCGGACGAGCGTGCAGCCGTGCTCCCGAGCCCAAGCGATCGCCGCCTCCGTCAGCCGGCGCGCCAGACCCTTACGGCGGTGGGCCGGGCTGACGTACACGCCGCCGATCGTCGCAATCCGGTCGACCTGAATCATGGAGGTTTCGGCAATGAAGACCCCCGCCGTAGCGACCGGAGTGCCCTCCCCGTTCCGAACGACGAACCACGCTTGCTGGCCCCGAGCGATGCCATCGGCGAAGAACCGTGCCAGGCGCTCGCGCCAGTTGGGCTGGTAGCCGCCCGGGGCCATCTTCAGCTCGTCGAGCATCGCCCGCCAGCAATCAGCGAGAAACGGCGCCTCGTCCGAACGGGCGGAATCCACCATTGACAGGGCCCCTCCTCCGCGTGATATGGTGTGCGGGCCGAAGTAGCGGCCTTACGGGGTCGCTCACCGGATGCCTGCGGGCGATCCGGTCTTCACTCCAGGGGTCGCGGCGGCGCGATTTCCAACGGTGGGGCTGCTTCGGCAGCGCCATTTTTTGTTTCTACAGGAGAAAAGCACATAGCACGACCGCTCCGCGTCAACGATCAGATCCGCATTCGTTCGGTGCGCGTCATCGATGAAAACGGCGAGCAGCTCGGCATCCTGCCGACTGAAGACGCGCTCGCCCGCGCCCGCGGTGCCGGGCTGGACCTGATCGAAGTCTCGCCGACGGCGCAACCGCCGGTTTGCAAGATCGCCGATTACGGCCGTCTGAAGTACGAGCAGTCCAAGAAAGACAAGGACGCTCGCAAAAAGCAGCGGCACTTCGAATTGAGGGAAGTAAAGCTGCGCCCGAAGATCGAGACGCACGACTACGAGACGAAAGCGCGCATGGCCGAGCGCCTGCTGCTCGACGGAAGCAAGATCAAAGTGACGATCATGTTCCGCGGGCGAGAAATTACTTATACGTCTTTCGGGCGCCGTCTGCTCGATCGTATGGCCGAAGACATGACGCCTTTGGCGACGATCGAACGCGAACCGCGGCTCGAAGGAAAAAACATGTTCATGATTTTGGCGCCGCGCGCGACGCCGACCGGACCCCCGAAATTCTCGCTGCATCGCGAGAAGGATCAAAAGCCGGTCGCGGCCGCGAGCGTAGCCGAAACGAAGGAGCAAACCAGTGCCTAAGATACGAACCCACCGGGGAACCGCCAAGCGCGTCAAGGTGACGGCGAACGGCAAAGTGCTGCACCGCCACCAGTTCGACGGCTGCGGCCACATCCTCAGCAAGAAGTCGCGCAAGCGCAAGCGCAAATTCCGTAAGGATCAGCCGACGTTCAAGGGCGACCTCAAGCGCCTAGCGCCGACGATTCCGTACTTAGTATAGGGAGGGTACGCATCGATGGCACGTATTAAGCGCGGCGTTCACGGTCTGAAGCATCGCCGCAAAGTGATGAAGCTCGTCAAGGGCTTTCGCGCGGCGCGCCGCCGCAACTACCGGGTTGCAAACGAAGCGCTGCTCAAATCGCTGGCCTACGCATTTCGCGACCGCCGCGTCCGCAAGCGCGATTTTCGCTCGCTGTGGATCAGCCGCATCAATGCCGCCGCTCGCCGCGAAGGCATGACGTATTCGGTGCTGATGAACGGTCTCAAGAAGTCCGGCGTCAGTCTCAATCGCAAGGCGCTCGCGGAGCTCGCAATATCGGACGCCAAAGCCTTCGGAACGCTGCTCAACATCGCAAAGCAGGCCGTCGGAAAGTAACGATACAGAAGAGCCGCTCAGCGGCTCTTCCTCTTTGCTGCATCGTAGCGTTCGCGCAGCTCGTCTTCTCGCGCGAACTTCTCTCGAAACCATTTGGCGATAAACGCTTCGCCGTGCAGCGAGCAATCGATCCGTCCGCGCGACGGCAAGCCGTCGAATAAGCCATCGGCGATAGCTTCCTCGATTTTCCGCTCGGCGACCAAGGCGACGATATCCACGTTGAATCTCAGCTCCCTCACGCTCGCCTGTGCGCTCTGCACCGCGGCTCCGGCGTTATCGGCAGTCAGTCCGGACGACCAATCGTTCGTTCAAACCGCTCAGCAAGACGTCCTCGGCAACTACGCGCTGGCGGCGCTGGCTCGCAGCAAGGCGCAGAATCCGCGGGCGAAAGCGCTTGCCGCCGAGATCGCCTCGAACGCCGCGGCGGCAAACGACTTCATTCGAACGTACGCTAAAGAGCACGACGTCGCACTCGAGAATAAGCCGAGCGCGCGCGCCGGCAATCAATACGGGAACATCTCCTCTGACGACGCGAAGAGCTTCGACGGCGATTTCGCTAAGGCGATCTACATCGACGCAAACATGGCAGTGGACGACTTCAAAGACGAAGCGGCGCACGGCAGCGATCCGGCCCTGCGCGATTTCGCCAAGAAGCAGCTCCAAGCGCTCGAGCAAATCGCGGGAACCGCGCAGAAACTGGGTCCCCAGTAAACTCATCCGGCGACCCCTCGCACGGCGTTCATCTTAGATGATTGCCGTTGCGGGCGGGTGGCCGGTCCCAGGCGCTCGGGCACGTGAGCGTCGAACGCAGGCCGTCATGATCGAGCCGGGCGGCGTCGACGATCCGTTGGCCGACGGTTTTGCCGCCCGCGAGCCGTGGGCGTTCGAAGAAGCGTATCGCCGTTTTGGACCGTTGCTCTATTCGACTGCGTATAACGTGCTAGGGAATGCGGAAGATGCCGCCGACTGCGTGCACGACGCGTTGGCGCGGGTCTGGCGCTCGAGCAATGCGTATACGAAAGCGCGCGGGGCGGTGCGAAGCTTCTTGACCGTATGCGTTCGCAACGAAGCGATTTCGCGCACGCGCTCGCAGGCGCGCCGCACGCGGCTTTCCGAGCGCCTTGCCGCCGAGCCGCAAGAGTACGAAGAACTCGGAGCGGGCGATCCCATCGAGCGCGATCGTTTGCGCGCGGCGCTGTCGCGTTTGCCGCCCGAGCAGAGCGAGCCCCTTCGACTTGCATACTTTCAAGGCAAAACGCACACCGAAATTGCCGCCGAGCTCGAGACGCCGCTCGGTACGATCAAGAGCCGCATCGCGCAGGGGTTAAGAAAGTTGGGCGCCGCATTGCGCGACGGCGAAGGTCCGAGGCGCTATGAGTAGCGGCGAACACATCGGAGAACTGGCCGAGCTGTATGCGATCGGCGCGCTCGGCGAGTCCGAACGTCGCGACGTCGAGCGGCACGTCGCCGGCTGCACGGCGTGCGGGCAGCGCTTAGGCGAGGCCGAAGACGACGTTGCCGCAATGGAGGCGGCGCGGCTGCAGCACGATCCGCCCGAGCAGTTGCAGCGACGGGTGCGCGCGATGCTGCACCGTCCCGCGGGACAATGGAGCCGTTACGCTCCGGCGGTCGCGGCCGCACTGATTTTGGGACTTCTCCCTTCGGCCTTCTTCTGGGAGCAAAATCGCACGATGCACGCGGCGATGGAAGCGGATTCAGCCGCCATCGGCCGGGTGGCGAGTACGCCGCATCGTTCCGTTGCGTTCTCTCAAATGAGCGATGGCTCGGCTGCTAGCGTCATGTACGGGCCGGACGGATCGTGGTACGTCGTCCTCGTGAGAGGTGCGTCGCGTGCCCTTTCGGTGGCATGGATGCACGACGGGCAGCGCACCATGCTCGGTACGGCGACGCCGCACGGCGACGTTGCGATGCTCTATTTGCCGAAGAGTCACCGCATGAATCAACTCGCGCTCATGGACGGCGACCGGGTAGTCGCCCAGGCACAACTCGCCTACTAGTCTAAGCTACGAACTATGAAGCGCTGGGTTTGTGCATTGATGGCGTGTGCCGCTCTCACGGCGCCCGCCGGCGCACAGCCGCATTCCGCGCAGCCCGCGTTCGGCAGTTCCATGTCGTCGTGGATCGATCGCCTCGGAAAATACGAAATTCAATCGGGCAGAGCGCCCGGCCTCGCCATCGGAGTGATCGAGGACGGCCGCATCGTCTACGCTCGCGGATTCGGCACGGCCAACGTCGGCGCACGCGTGGACGTCGATCCGGATACGCAGTTTTACGTCGCCGGCGTTTCCATGCAGTTTACCGCGGCGGCGGTGCTCATGCTCGAACAAGACGGAAAGGTCAAGCTCGACGATAAGATCGTCAAATACGTTCCCGAGCTGACGCAAGTCGCGCCCGACGTGACGGTCGCGGAGCTGCTGACGCAGACGTCGGGACTACCCGACATCGCGTCGGTACCGGGATTCTCGACGGACCAGACGCGACAGATGAAAATGGCCGATCTGCTCGCCGCCGTCGACAAGATGAAGCCTTCGGCGCCGGCCGGATCCGCGTACGCCAACAACGATCTGAACTACCTCGTCGCCGGAACGATCGTCGAGCGCGCCGCCGGAGTCCCGCTTTCGGACTATTTACAGCAGCACGTCTTCGTGCCGCTGGTGATGGATCGCACGTTTCTCTCCGGAGACAGCGGCATCGCCGTCAGCCACGCGCTCGGGTACACGTATTCGCCGCATTCCAACAGTTTTTCGCCGGCGCGCGTTCTCGACCGCACGTGGCTGTTCGGCGGGCGCGGCATCGTATCGACCGTCTACGACCTGGCAAAATGGGACATCGAGATGCCGATTCTACTGCGCGTCGACGCGGTCCGCACGATGTTCACGCCGAGTGCCGCCACCAAACCGGCGCAGTACGGAATGGGATGGATCGTCGACCGCCGCGGCGGCAAACTCTTCACCTGGACGAGCGGTGAAATTCCCGGCTATCAAGCGACCAATGCGATGTTGCCCGACGACCACATCGCCGTCATCGTTTTGGCCAATACCGACACGCTGCACGGCGGGCGTATCGCCGAAACGCAATCGATCGCCGCACGCATCCTCGATCTCGTCGAGCCGCCGGCACGCACGGCGCTCGATAACGCCGTCATTTCACGAGCTAAGGAATGGCTCAACCGGTTGGCCGAGCGCCAGATCGATCGCACGCAGCTCACTGCGGAGTTCAGCGCGTATTTGACCGACTCGCTGGTGGCGCGCGAAAACTTTGCGGCGTTAGG
>JAFAHZ010000128.1 GCA_019236975.1 Vulcanimicrobiota bacterium
GCGCCCGGAGTTGGAGCGTTGGCGCTGCGCGCCGCCGTTGGCCGCGCCGTCTTTGGCCGGCGCCGCTTTCGCTTTGGATTTAGCACCGTTCGAGAGCAGCTCGGCCGGCACGTCTTCGGTGATGACGTGACCGGCATCGACGAACGAGAGCGGCTCGTGGTAACGGCGCAACAGGTAGAACGTTTGTCCCATCGTTAGCAAGTTGTACGCAAACCAGTAGAGGACCATTGCCGACGGCCATTGGTAGCGCCATCCCAAGAAGCCCAGCATCAGCGGCGAAATCACGGACATCGAGCGCTGCATCTGCGCCTGCTGCGGATCGGTCGAAGGCACGCTGCCGAAGCGGACGCTGAAGTACATCGACGCGGCATACAGGACGACAAGGATGAGATCGGCGTGAGCGAGGCTCTGCGCCAAAATGGGCTGACCGAACAGCGTCAGTTTCGCCGCCGCCGCCGAAATCGCGCTGCCGATCCAGAGAAACGTTTGATTGGCGAAGAGATCGCGATGATTCATCACGACGTAGTACACGCTGATGATCACGGGATATTGGACCAGCATCGGCCAGCAGCCGGCCAGCGGGTTGGCGCCGTTTTCTTTGAAGAGCTTCATCTGCTCTTGCTGCAGCCGTTGGGGATCGTCTTTGTAACGCGTTTGCAGCGCCTTGACTTGCGGCGATAATTTCTGCATCGCCAGCATCGACTTGAACTGCGCGGTATTCAGCGGCCAAAACACCAGCCGAATCAGGCCGGCGAGGAGGATCAGGCTGAACCCGAGATTGTGAACGACCGCATTGATGGCGAGGACGATCGTCGATAAGAAGTTGACGATCGGATCGAAGAACCAGTTTGAAGCGATGAGAACGTGCAAGCGTTATCTTTCTAACGGAACGTAGTCCACGCCGCCGGGGTGCAACGGATGGCAGCGCGCGAGTCGCCGCAGCGCCATCCAGCCTCCCGTCAGCACGCCGAAGCGCGAGATCGCCACGAGCGCGTAGTTCGAACAAGTCGGGTAGAAGCGGCAGGCCGGCGGCAGCAGCCGCGAGATCGACAACTGATACGCGCGGATGAGTGCGACGGCGACGATACGCACGCCTTATACCCGCGCCAGCGCTGCGGCGAAGTCGGCGCGCAGCACGTCAAAGTCCGCGTCGGCAGCCGCCGGGAGCGGGACCACGAGCAGCCGCATGGGCTGGCGTCCGGCCAGCGCATCGTGAACGATGGCGGCCAGACGGCGACGCACGGTATTTCGGACCACGGCCTTTCCGATCGACTTGTTCACCGAGATGCCGACCCGGGAGGTGACGTCTCCGGGGAGCGGATCACTGCGATAGAGGGTGAGATGAGGGGTCGAGGCTCGCCGTCCCCGCCGCCGCAGCCGGATGAAGTCGGACTGACGGCGCAGCGACGCGAACCGGCGCATCAAACCGTAAGGCGATGGCGGCCCTTTTTCCGGCGGCGCGAGAGCACTTTGCGGCCGTTCTTGGTCGCCATGCGCTCCAGGAAGCCGTGCACGCGCTTGCGCCGGCGGTTGTGCGGTTGGTACGTCCGCTTCATGAAAAACGAACCCTTCTATACATAAATGTTGGGGATCCCGGCGGCTCTGCCGGCGGGGAACAAAGGCCACTAAGTATAGCCAGGGGCGGCGGGAAGCGTCAAGGACGCTTCTCTCGGGAATCGTACTCCCGCCTACCTCTATGTTAGCCGCCCTCGTGCTGGCCGCGTCCCAGCTCTGGCTGGGGGCCACCGACCTCCATCTGGATCCCTTCGACCGTACCCCCGTACCGGCCGCCTTCGGAGCCGACAGCAACCTGGCGCTCTTCCGGGGTACGCTGGCGGCGATGCGGCGAGCGGACCCCAATCCTGCGGTCGTCGTTTTGCCGGGCGACTTCTTCATGCACCGTTTCGCACCGAATTCCCAGCGGCCGCAAGCGATGCGGATCGTCGTCGACGGTTTCCGGCGCGCGTTTCCCCGCGCTCAGTTCGTCGTCGCGTTGGGAAACAACGACTCCGCCTGCGGCGACTATCGCAGCGAGTTGGGGAGCGCCGATCTCGCTGCCATCGCGCGCTCGTGGGCGCCCCTCGTTAATCGCGCCGGACGCGCTCCCGGCTTTGCCGCGGAGTTCGCGCGCGGCGGACACTACACGGCAAACGCGCCATTGCCGGGGTTGCGCTTCGTCGTCGTCGACAGCATCGTCTTTTCGAGCCTCTACCGCGGCGACTGCGACGGCAACGCCGATGCGGCCGCGCGCGAACTCGCATGGCTCGACCGCACGCTGGCGTCGACGCCGGCCGGCGTTCGCAACGTCGTCGTCACGCACGTCCCGCCGGGATATGACGTGTTTGCAACGGCGATGGCGCACGGTTTCGTCGCGTGGCCGCTCATGCAGCCCGGCGATGCCGAAGCTTTCGTGGCAACGCTGACCGAACCGCGCAATCGCGTCGCACTCGTCATTACCGGTCACGAGCACCGATTCGACGTGCGCGTGGCGAGCGGCGTTCCGATCGTTACGCTTGGATCCATCTCACCGGTGTACGGTAACGCGCCCGCATTTTACGCGCTGGACGTTGACGATGCGGGTCTGCAGAACGTGCGCGCGTGGGCTTTCGACGAGCGCGCCGGTCGCTGGTCGGGTCCGTACGATTTCGACAAAACGTGGGGAGCGACGCGCATCGACGTGCGAGCCTTGCGCGCCATTCACGACCGGCTGGGCGACAATCCGGCGCTTCGAAAACTCTGGCAGCGCGCTTTCGACGGATGGGCGTATAGTCGAGGCGCGTCGGTGTGGGAAGATCGCCGTTGGCGTATTCCCTGGTGCGCGCAAACCGAACTCGACGGCGGATTCGCGGCGTGTGCCGGGCTCGGACGCCGCACGCTCGCGCTGCAGATCGCCGGCATCGTCGCATTGGGAGCGGTCGCCGGCGCGATCCTCCTGGTTCTTTTTTGGGCGGCCAAGCGCGTACGCCGACGTCGACGATCGGTCTAGCGCGGCGGTTTCGGTGCCGCCACGGCGTGCTGGCCGTGCGGAATCGGCGGCGGCCAAAGGTGCGCGTGAGGCGGCCGGCAGCGATAGATTGCCGGGCGCTCGCAGATCGGCCAATACAGTGGATAGTAGAGCGAACCGTACCAGGTCACCGGCCACGCCGTCGGCGTGGGCCAGGGCGAGGGTGCGGGCCCGCTCGAGAGCTGCCAAAACGTCTGATCCGCCCTCGCCGGCACGAGAGCGAGGCAGCCGAGCAGACCGGCGACCGCGAGGGCAATGGTCAAGCGTTGCACCCCTTCACGATACCGGTTGCCGACGAGAGGGTCCATTGATACGCCGTGGTAACTTGGTGAAGTTTTGAGCGCTTCGAGTACTCCGGCGCCTTCCCGGCGGCGCGTGGTCGTCACGGGATTGGGCGCCGTTACCCCCATCGGAAACACCCGCGAGGAGTTCTGGCGCCGAACCGTCGCCGGCGAGTCCGGCATTGCGCCGATCACCGCCTTTGACGCGAGCCTCTTCACGACGCGGATCGCCGGCGAGGTGAAGGACTTCCGGCCCGACGAGCTGCTCGGCCGCAAGGAAGCCCGCCGGCTCGACCGTTTTTCCCAGTTTGCGATCGTTGCCGGCCGCGAGGCGATCGAGGACGCGAAGCTGCCGGACGACGCGGAATGCAAGCGGCGCACGGGAGCGGTAGTCGGCACGGGGATCGGGGGCATCATCACGTTTTGGCTCAACTCCGAGAAGGCCAACGAGAACGGCACGTGGTCGAAGGTCACCCCGTTTTTCATTCCGATGCTGATGAGCAACGCCGCACCGGCGCACATTTCGATGAGCTACGGTTTCCAGGGCCCGGTTTTTGCGACCGGCAGCGCGTGTGCCAGCGCCAACGATGCAATCTGCGTGGCCTACAACTACGTCGCCTACGGCGACGCCGATGCCATGATTACCGGCGGAAGTGAGGCGACGGTGTCGCCGCTCGCCATCGGCGGTTTCTGCTCGATGAAAGCGATGTCGACGCGTAACGACGATCCGACGCGCGCCAGCCGGCCCTTCGACAAAGAAAGGGACGGGTTCGTGCTCGGCGAGGGTGCCGGAATTCTCGTGCTGGAGGAATACGAGCGCGCCAAAGCGCGGAATGCGAAAATTTACTGCGAGATTCTCGGATACGGACAGTCTGCAGACGCGTTCGATTTGGTTGCGCCGGATCCGGACGGTAACGGAGTGCGGCTGGCTTTTGAGCGCGCGTTCGCCAGCGCGGGCGTTACCCCGCAAGAAGTGGACTACGTCAACGCACACGGCACGTCGACGCCCATCGGCGACCCCGCCGAATCGCGCGCGATCGAAAAGGCGTTCGGCGATCGCGCCGCACACATCGGCGTCAGCTCGACGAAATCGATGCACGGCCACGCGCTCGGAGCGGCCGGCGGCATCGAAGGCGTATTGACGGCAATGGCGGTGCACGACGACGTCATGCCGCCGACCATCAACTACGAATACCCCGATCCCGAATGCACGCTCGACTACGTTCCAAACGTCGCGCGCCGCGCTCCGGTTCGCGTCGCGTTCTCGAACTCGTTCGGCTTCGGCGGTCACAACAGCGTGATCGTCTTCGGCAAAGTCCGGTAGGGATTTTTCGGACGCGCACGGCGTGAGTGGAGAACAGCATCGCCGGCGTTTGCGCGCCTTGCTTCGACTTGCGGGCGTGCGAGCGGCCGGGGATCTCGCGACGGTCGAACGCGCTTTCGTTCACGAGAGTTACGCCAAGGAACGCGGGGGCGACTCCAACGAGCGCATGGAGTTTCTCGGCGACTCGATCCTCGGATACGTCACGGCGGCGTGGCTCTACGAGCGTTACCCCGAAGAGCCCGAGGGACAGCTGACGGTGCGAAAGGCGGCCATAGTAAACGACTCGCGGCTCGCGCAGACCGCGCGGCAGTTGGGATTTTCGGAACTGGTGCAGCTGGGTGCGGGGATGCGCAGCGCGGGCGGCGCCGACAACACGTCGATCCTGGCGGACGCCTTCGAAGCCTTCGTTGCCGCGCTCTACGCGGCGTACGGGCTAGAGCGTGCCCGCCGCTTCGTCATTGCCGCTCACGTCGAGCGGATCGACCACGACACGATCGTGCGGCTCGACGCCAAAACCCGCCTCCAGCATTTCGCGCAAGCCAATCTCGCAGCGACCCCGACGTATCGCGAGAGCAGCCGCGGCACGCCGCAGCAGCCCGCCTTTACGTCGCGGGTCTCGGTAAAGGGCAAGACGTTGGGAACCGGCAGCGGTTCCTCGAAGAAAGCCGCCCAGCAAGCCGCGGCCGAAGCCGCACTCAATAAACTACAGGCGAACTAAAACACGTGAAACTTCGCAGAATCAAATCCTTCGGTTTCAAGACCTTTGCCGAGCCGACCGCGCTGGATTTCGGCGGCGGTATTACCGCGGTGGTAGGGCCAAACGGGTCGGGCAAGTCCAATTTAGTGGACGCGTTTCGCTGGGTGTTGGGCGAAACGTCCAGTAAGAGTTTGCGCGGCGGAAAACTCGAAGACGTGATTTTCGCGGGCAACGACAATCGCAAGCCGCTTGGACTTGCGGAAGTCTCGATCCAGTTCGATAACGCCGACGGGCGCCTGCCGATTGAGTTCAGCGAGGTAGAGATCACTCGCCGCGCCTATCGCGCCGGCGAAAGCGAGTACTTCATCAATCGCAGTCAGGTGCGGCTGCGCGACATTCTCGACCTGCTCATGGGGACGGGTTTGGGACCCGGATCCTACGCCATCGTTTCGCAAGGACAGATCGACGCGATCCTGACGAGCAAACCGACGGAGCGGCGGGCGCTCTTCGAAGAGACGGCGGGTATCAACAAGTTTCTGGCGCGCAAACACGAATCGCTGCGTCGCCTCGAGCAAACCGAGCAGAACGCCATTCGCATCAGCGACCTCATTGCCGAGCTGGAGCGACGGATTCCGGAGCTCGACACGCAAGTGAGGCGTGCCAAGCGCTACCGTAAGGTCAGCGCGCGGGTACGCGACCTCGAGATCCTCGCGTACTTGCGCGCGAGTACGTCGCGGCGCGCGGAGCGCGAAGCGCTGCGAGGCGAGCTCGAGCGCAACGAGGAGCAACGCAGTCTCGCGGCGGCCAAAGCCGCTTCGCTCGGGGCGAAACTGGCCGATCTGCGTACGCGTGCGTACCAGCAAGAGCTGCACCTCGAAGAGCTGCGTTCGACCGCACAAAGCAAACGTGCGGAACTCGCGCGTATCGAGGCGGACTACGCCGCTACGCTCGCGCGCCGCGAGGCGCTGGAACGGCAATCGACGCAGACGTCGGAGGACGTCGCCCGCGTCGCACAAGAGCGCGAATCGCTGACCGTATCGATCGCGCAATTGAACGAGCGGCTTTCGCCGCTCGTCGTCGACGTCGACGACGCACGCGAACGCGAGCTCGACGCGCAGACCGCATTGGCGCAAACGCGCGCGCAGCTCGATGCGATCTTCACGGAGCTGCGCGAAGTCGAGGCGGCCGCGGCCGAAGTGGCCGCAAAGAAAGCCGAGCGTCGCGTGCTGGCCGAGAACTTGCGCACCGAAGCCGAACGTTTGGATGCCGAAGCCCGGGGCGCGCGGGAACGCGCGTCGCGCGCCGAGATTGCGGCCGGCGGCGCCGCGCATCGTCACGGCGAGCGCAAGCGTCTCGTGGATGCGTTGGAAGAGCGCTTGCTGGAGGCGCGCGGCCGCTTCGAGGATTCAGAGCGTGAGGCGTCGCTGGCGCAGGAAGATTTGGCATCCGCTCTGGCCGTGCACCGCGATCACGCTGCGGAAGTCAAGGCGGCCGAGTCGCGACTGCACACCATCGAGGAACTGGAAAACTCGCTCGAAGGACACGTGCCGGGGACGCGCGCGATCGTCGAGGCGTGGCAGCGGGGCGAACTGCGCGGCATCGAAGGCATCGTCTCCAACGTCATCGAGACCGACGAGCGCTACGCGCGCGCCATGGACGTCGCGTTCGGGGCACGCCTTTCCAACGTCGTTACCAAAACTTCGGAAGACGCCGAGCGCGCGATCGAGTTTCTCAACCGGCGCGAGGCCGGGCGCGCGACGTTCTTGCCCCTCGACACGCTGGGGAACCGCGAGGGCCGTCACGCAGCGGCGGATATCGCCGGCCTTCCGGGGGTTATTGCCTACGCTCACACGCTGGTGCGTACTGCGCAAGCGTATCGCGGTGTCGTGAACTTCCTCGTCGGCAACGTGCTGATCGTCGATACCCTGCAGACCGGCATCGACTTGGTCCGCACGCGCGGATTTCGCGATACCGTCGTGACGCTCGGGGGCGAGCAGATCACGGGCGGCGGCGCGATCACGGGCGGACGGTTTCACCGCGAGCGCTCGATTTTGTCGCGGCGCGTCGCGGCGCAGACGTTGCGCGACGCACTCGCGGAGATGCGATCGAAGCTCGCCGACGTCGAGCGCGGTCAAGAGACCGCACAGAACCGGTCCGGCGCGGCCGTCGCAGGCCGCGACGCCGCGCGTGAAGAGCTGGCGCGCGTCGAGCTGGAGATCGCGCAGACGCGTACCGAGTTGTCGGCGATCGCCGGTGAAGTAGAGCGGATGCGCGCCGAACTGGAAGCGGCCCGCGCGGCAGTCGCCGAGCTCGGCGATCGCGCCCGCAAATCGCGCGACATGGAACGCGCGTACGAACTCGACGAACCGTCGGCGATGGAGAGCGACGCGGCGCGTACGCGCCTGGAAGCCGCGCTGACGCAGGCGCGCGAGGAAATCGGGGCTGCCGAAGCCGCCCAGCTGTCGGCGAGCGCCAACGCTGCCGACTTGCGCGAACGAGTCGCCGCGTTGACGGCGGAGCGCGACGCGGCCAAAGCGCGCCTCGGCATGCTCGACCAAGACGGCGAACGGGCGCGCTTGGCGCGCGAACAGATGCTGGCCGATATTGCAACGCTGGCGCAGCAGACGCGTTCCTCGCACGAGCACGTCGAGGGTTTGCGGCGAGGCGTGGGCGATCTCGACGCGAAGCTCGACGTCGCGCGCCGCGAGCGCGAGGCGTTAGCGGACGAGCAAGTGCGGTGCGAGTCCGACGTTCGGCTCGCCGAGAACGAAGAACGCGATATGGGGTCGTCGGGCGAACGCCTGCGAACTCGCGTCGCCGAGATCGAAGCGGAGCTCGGTATGCTGGTGTCGCAGTTCGCGCAGAATCCCGCCACCGACGACGAGTGTCACGACGTCGAAGCCCGCTATCGCGAGGAGCCCGACGCGGTGGTCGACGATCTGCCGCGGCTGCGCGAAGAACTCGCGCGGCTCTCGGCTAACGTCAACCTCAACGCCGAAGCCGAGCGGGACGAGGTCGCACAGCGCGAAGGCTTTTTGCGCGTGCAGTTGGACGATCTCGCCAAAGCTCGCGAAACGCTGCTGGAATCGATTCGTGAAATCGAACAGCAGACGCAAGCGCAGTTTAACGAGACGTTCGACAAGGTCGCAGCCGCGTTTTCCGACATGTACGGCCGGCTGTTTGCCGGCGGCCAGGCGAAAATGTGGCAAACGGACCCGGAGAATCTTTCGGAAACCGGCATCGAAATTGCGGTGCAGCCCCCCGGAAAGAAGCAGATGCCGCTGGCGGCGCTTTCCGGAGGCGAGCGCGCGATGACCGCGGCCGCCCTGATCTTCGCGCTCATTGCGACGAAACCGTCGCCGTTCTACCTCCTCGACGAAGTCGACGCGGCGCTGGACGACGCTAACGTCGAACGCTTCTCCGAGATGGTCAAGCAGTTCGCCGCCGATTCGCAGATGATTATCGTTACGCACAATAAGAAAACGATGGAGATGGCGCACCGCATGTACGGCGTGACGATGTCGGAAGCGGGCGTGAGTTCCATCGTTTCGGCGGAGCTGTCGCGTCAGGAGCCGGAGCTCGCACTTGCCTAAGACGGCGGCCCTGTTTTCGCTATCCGATAAAACGGGAGCGGAGAAGTTGGCGCGCGCGCTGCACGAGCGCGGAACCGTCATTTACGCGACCGGTGGAACGAAGACGTTTCTGGAGGAGGCCGGCATTCCGGCGCGCGACGTCGGCGATCTTACGGGCTTTCCGCCGCTCTTCGGCGGCCGCGTCAAAACGCTGCATCCGAAGGTGTTCGGCTCGATCTTGTTCGATCGCGAAGATGCCGATCATCGCGCACAAGCCGAAAAATACGCCATTCCGCCGATCGACGTCGTCGCCGTCAATCTGTATCCTTTTGAAGCGACCGTCGCGCGCGAAGGTACGACGATTGCCGAAGCGATCGAGCAGATCGACATCGGCGGCGTTTCTTTGCTGCGAGCCGCCGCGAAAAACTTTGCTTCGGTAGCCGTGCTTACGCACCCGTCGCAGTACGCCGAATACGCTGCCGCGATCGAGGCAGGCGAGATCCCGATCGCGCTGCGGCGCAAGCTTGCCATTGCCGCGTTCGAGCGGACGGCGGAGTACGACGTGGCGATCTCGCACTATCTCGGTGCGGCCGGCGAAGTGCTGCCGAGCGATTTGCCGGGTGCGCTTGCGGTTACGCTTCCGCTGGCGAAGCGCCTACGGTACGGAACCAATCCACAGGAACGCGCCGCCTTCTATCTCGACCGGCCCGAGCGCTTACCGGAGCAGCTGCACGGAAAGGCGCTGAGCTATAACAATTTGCTGGATTTAGACGCGACGCTGCGGTTGCTGTCGCGCGCGCCGCTAGGCGCGGAGTTCGGCAGCGAGCGCGAACGGTTCGTGCGTGCGGCCGTGGTCAAGCACACGGTGCCGTGCGGCGTCGCGCAGCGCTCGAGCGTGGCCGTCGCCGTTCGCGACGCACTCGATGCCGATGCCGTGTCGGCGTTCGGCGGAATCGTCGCCACCGATGCGACCCTCGACCGGCAAGCGGCGGAGTACTTGTCGAATTTCTTTCTCGAAATCGTTGCGGCACCGGCGTTCGACGACGGCGCACTCGACCTGCTGACGAAGAAGAAAAATCTGCGGGTGATGCGGTTCGTTCCGTCGCTGCCCGACGAGCTGGCGCGCGAGCTGCGGCTGCGCAGCGCGCTGGGCGGCGTCCTGGCCGAGGATAACGATCCGCAAGCGCCGTCCGAACAGTGGCGCGTGGTCAGCAAACGCACCCCCACCACGCAAGAGTGGCACGATCTCGCGCTGGCGTGGGACGTCGTGCGGCACGTGAAGAGCAACGGCATCGTCATCGTCAAAGGCGGGACGACCCGCGGCATCTGCGCCGGTCAAACCAACCGCGTCAGCGCGGTGGAAATCGCCGCGCATCGCGCGGGATCCGGTGCGCGCGGCGCCGGCTGCGCGAGCGATGGTTTCTTTCCGTTTGCCGACGGCTTGGAGGCGGCGGGAGCGGCCGGAT
The DNA here is from genome assembly GCA_019236975.1 of Vulcanimicrobiota bacterium. Lineage (GTDB taxonomy): Bacteria > Vulcanimicrobiota > Vulcanimicrobiia > Vulcanimicrobiales > Vulcanimicrobiaceae > JAFAHZ01. Next base: position 10,345 of record JAFAHZ010000128.1, read on the forward strand.
GTTCGGCGATCATCGCTCCCGGCGGCTCGGTACGCGACGAAGAGGTGATCGCCGCCGCCGATCGCTTGGGCGTCGCGCTGGTTTTCTCGACGTACCGTTACTTCTTACATTGAGCGCGCAAAAAGCGCGGTCGGGATATCACGGGGGACATCGATCGTTGCGATACGCAGGAATCGTTTTCGCCGTCGCGCTGCTGGGTGCCGATGCCGCGAATTGCATCCCGCACGTCTACGCGCCGGCGGGAAGCTACAGGCAAACGGTTGTGCCGCTGCACGGGCCGGGGCTCGTGCTGCAGGGCGGCGGAACCGATATCGACCCGCTCGTTACGTGGATGCACGACACGCTGTCGGGCGGCGCGCGCGGACGTTTCGGCAACGTCGTCGTGATACGGGCGTACGGTGACGACGATTACGATACGTACATGCAGGCGTTGGGACCGTTTCAATCGGTGCGAACGATCGTGATCCCACCGTGTGCCGAGGCGCGCGACGTCGACGCACAGGCGACATACGTCGCGGGTGCGGATGCCGTCTTCTTTTCGGGCGGCGATCAAGCGAACTACGCGCGCTGGAAAGACAGCGCGTTAATAGCCGCCGTGCGGAAAGTGTGGGCCCGCGGCGGCGTTGTCGGCGGAACCAGCGCGGGACTGGCGATTCAAGGCGAGTACGCCTACGACTCGGTCGCGGCGGACCGTCTTCACCCCAACGACGACGACTACGAGGTGCGCACGAGGAACGCGGTGCCGAATCCGCTCGAGCCGGAGATCAGCTTCACCTCCGGCATGTTTGCGTGGCCGCCGCTCGAGCGCGTCATTACCGACACCCACTTTGCGCGACGCGACCGGTTCGGACGGCTGGTCGCCTTTTTGGCGCGTTTGGAAACCGAACGGAGGTTAGGAACCGGAGCGCTCTACGGATTGGGGATCGACGAACGCAGCGCTTTGGCCGTCGACCGCAACGGCATCGCGCGCCTGATGAAGTATACCGGCAGCGGCTACCAAACGCGCGGCGCGTATCTCGTTCGCCTCATCAAAATGAACCCGCTTGTGGCGGGACAGCCGTTGCGCGCGACCGTTCGCGTCCTGCATCTTTCACGCGCCGGCGCGCGGCTCGATTTGGCCGCCAAGCAAGGAGAAGGCACGTGGTACGACGTCGATGTCGACGGAAAAGTGGATCCGCCGTACAGTAAGAATCCGTACGAAGGCGACGAACCACCGTCCTAACCGTTGCCGGAGGACGATATGAAGCTTCGCTCGTTCCGCGCCGTATCGGCGGCCGTTCTGTCCGTTTTCGCCGTGCTGATGCCGCTAGGCCGCGCATCCGCCGGGACGACCGGCGCGATCGTCGGCAGCGTCGCCGACTCGGCGACTCGCGCTCCGGTCGCGGGCGCAACCGTCACCGTGGCGAGTCCGTCGCAAGTCGCGCGCGTGACGACCGACGCGTCGGGCCATTTTGCGTTTCTCTCGCTCGCACCGGACACGTACACCCTATCGGCCGAGAAGACCGGGTACGAATCGCTATCCATCGCCGGCGTCGCGGTGTTTGCCGACCAAACCCAGTCGATTCCGCTCGCGCTTCAAAAGAGTCTCAAGCAAATCGCGCACGTGACGTCGCGCTCGTCGCTGAGCCAGGTGCGAGCCGGAACCGGCACCGACGTCTACTCGGTGAATCCGGCATTGACCTCGGCCGCCTCGCCGCTGGGCGGCGGCGGCGGTCTCAATAACGCGTATTCGGCCATTGCGTCGATGCCGGGTGCGTACGTGCCGCCGAATCAAGTCGGGGTCAATCAAACCGTCTACATCCGCGGGGGCTACTACGATCAAATCGGCTACGAATACGACGGCATCCCCGTCAACCGGTCGTTCGACAACTATCCAGCGAGCTCCGAAAGCACGCTAGGCCAGCAGGAGCTGCAAATTTATACCGGCGGCGGCGAAGCGGATGCGAATGCCACCGGTTTAGGCGGCTTCATCAATCAAGTCATCAAGACGGGAACGTTTCCGGGGTACGCTATCGGCGGTCTCGCCGTCGGGTCGCCGACGTTCTATCACGACGCGCGGGTGGAGGTCGGCGGCGCTACACCCGACCGGTTGTTCTCCTACTATGCCGGAATCAGCGGAACGAATCAGGATTTCCGCTACTTCGATCAGTTCAACGGCGCAAGCCTGACCGACACGATTCCATACGGTTACTATCCGTCGTACGTCACGACGTTTTTGCCGTTCTTTCCGGCCGTCTATCCGACGTGCCACTTCGATACGACGTACGCGAACCCGGCCACGAAATTCCTGACCTCGGATCCCGGCTGCTTCGGATCGTTTACGTCGAGCTACGGACAGCCCGCGAGCGTCGACGGCCGCGACGTCGTCGCCAACGTGCACGTCGGCGTGCCGCATCGCCGCGATTCAGGTCGCGACGACGTCCAGCTGCTATTCATGTCGTCGGCGAACTTTCAGCAGGACTACTCGAGCGTCAACGACGCGGGGCCGCTGGGGCTCGGCCTGGTCAACAGCGGACTGCTCAACCATCCCTCCGATATCTATTCCGGGCTAACGAACCAATGGCCGGACTACTATACGTATCCGAGCGGAACGCCGTGGCTCGCTCCGGCATCGACCGCACCGATTGCGTACCTCTATCCAGGGTCTCCGTCGCCGCGATGCGCGAACGTGCAGAACGTCGCCGGCGCGTGCCCCCTCGACGCCCACGGCAATCAAGAGCAGGTGCTCATTCCCAACGACTACCGCGACGGCCGCTGGGACACGGCCGGTATCGCCAAACTGCAATACCAAAAGAACGTCGGATCGACTGCCTACGTGCGGCTCTTCGGATACACGTTCTACTCGTATACGAATCGAGCGACGGCCAACGGCTGGGGCAACAATGCGGCGTTTGGCGTCAGCAACTATCAGTACGAGGTCAGTTCGCACACGCGCGGGCTCGAACTGCAGTTCGCCGACCAGATTGCTTCGCAGCACCTCGTTTCGGGCATGGTTTCTTACCTCACGTCGAACACGCTGCGGTATTTCAACCACAACTACTTCAACACGGCCTCGCAGCAGGTGAGCAACTTTACCAACGGCGTCAGCTGCTTTTCGGCAACCAACTACTACAAGCAATATCCCGAAGGTCAGCCGGCACCATGCAACGACCCCAGCTCGCAGGGAACCTTTGGCTCCCCCTTCGGATCGCCGTACGGCCCGCTCAAGTCGGGCAACCCATGCGGTGACGGCGAGTTGCCGGCGAGCGCTCCGGCCTGCAAGGCGGGCGCGTCGATGCTGCTGACGTTCAACGGCAATCAAGCGGACTTCAATACCGTGATGCCTGGGGTGACCAGTGCCTCTCTCGGCGACCAATGGCGCCCGAGCGATCGCTGGAACGTGAACGCAAGCCTCCGCTTCGAAAACGACAACTACGGGCTGGCCAACACGAATAACCCCGGAACCAACTTTTGGTTCAACGCGGCACAGCACGAGTTTTGCGTGAATCCCGTGACGCGTCAGCCGATGTTCGTTCCGCAGCCGCCGCAGAGCATCTACTTGTATCAGCCGCTGGTGGCGTTCGATTGCCCGATCGACCGCTCGACGGGAACCGCGGTCCAAACGGTTCACCCGAACGGCACCGACGGGATCCTGCTCACGAACGTCTACCCCGCGACGTATTCGCTCGACTATCTCGAGCCGCGCTTCTCGGCGACGTATTCCATGAGTGCGGATACCGTATTGCGTTTCTCCGCCGGACGCTACGCGCAGCAGCCGCAAAACTACGAGATTCAATACAACACGCTGCAGCCGAACTTGGCGTCGACGCTGCTCGGCTTCATTCCGTTCGGCTACTCCTCCCCGCTGCATCAGGCGCAGGCGCAGTTTTCGGACAACTACGATCTATCGTGGGAACAGCATCTCAAAAACACGGACATTTCGTTTAAGATCACGCCCTATTACCGCTGGGCGACCGATCAGCTCTACGAAACCGTGAACCTGCCGAGCCTCGGCGTCTCGCCCTCGTTCAACGCGGGGACGCTGCGGGTCGACGGCGTGGAGTTCGCCTTAACCAAAGGCGATTTCGACAAGAACGGTATCTCCGGGGTGTTTTCGTACACGTATACCAACGCGAGCGAGATGTGGAACGATTTCCAGAACAGCACCATCGGTCCGGTGGACCAATACATTCAGGACGTCCAGGAGTTCAACGCGCTCACCAAGGCAGGCGGCGGCGCACCCTGTTATACGAAGGCCGCGAATGGGACGGCCGATCCACTTTGCAGACCGAGCTCGATTCGCAATCCGTACTACACGATGGCGCTGCAGCCGACCCTCGCTCCCCACGCGTGGTATACGCCGGGTCTGGACTTCCCGTACGTCTCACCAAACACGTTCTCGCTGGTTGCAAACTACCGGCACGGTAAGTTCGCCTTTACTCCCGCGATGTCGCTGCAGGAGGGAACGACGTACGGTACCCCGGCCGACGTGCAGGGTCTCGACCCGCGTTCCTGCACGAATAACCAGCGCAGCGTCGGCATAACGACGGGCGATCCGCTCGCCGCCGATTACACCTCGTGCAGTCACGCTTTGACGGCCGACGGGACGAGCCCCGGAAAGCTGTACATTCCCGATCCGCAAACCGGCACTTTCAATACCTTCGGCGAGTTTCGCCAGCCGTGGGCGTTCAATCTTGGAGCGCAGCTTTCGTACGACGTAACGCCGCGTATCAAAGCGAGCATGCTCGTGGCGAATATCGTCAACGCCTGCTTCGGTGGCTCCAGCGAACCGTGGACCGCTGCCTATCCGCCGAACGGCGCCATTTGCGGCTACACCTCCAACACGTTCTACAACGGCGGGCACTTCTACAACGGAACTAGTCCGAACGATCTCCGTGCCAACGGCGTTCCCGAGAACAAGTACTTTTCGCAGTCGTTCGTCCCGTCGTTCGGCGATCCGTTCTCGAGCAACTACCCGCTCGCTCTAAACATGTATTTCAGCGTTCAAGTGAAGTTGTAGCCGAGGAGAGCGATGGCGCGTTACCTGCATACGTCGATTTTCGTCAACGACATGGACGAGTCGATCGATTTCTACACCAATAAGCTCGGTCTGGTGCTGCTCGACGGTCCGTTCCACTATCCCGGTAACGCAGATATGGCGTTCGTCGGCAGCGACTGGAACGCGTACGTCGAGCTGGTCTACGATCTCGAAGAACACGCCCCGTACGAAATCGGCAACCGCTACGAACACTTGGCGATCGAGCACGACGGAGATCTGCGTGAGTTCGTCGATCGCCTCAAGGCGCAGGGCGTGAAGGTGCTCAAAGACGTCAAGAAGTCTCCGGGCGGAACGCGCGCGATTGCTTTCGTGGAAGATCCCAACGGTATTCCGGTCGAGCTGCTGGAGCCCCGTCAGCGATAGACGAACGGATCGGCAGGTGCGGCGACGTCTGCGACTCGTTCCGGCAACAGGCAAAGCTCGCCGCGCATCGGTACGACGACTCCCTCGACGCGCACCCACGAACCCGGCGCTAATTCGAGCTTCCGGGCGAGACATACCGCGACCGGCGCGGCGTCCGCGCGACAGCACGTGATCGCGTATCGCACGATGCCCTGCCGCGTTCCGTCGCTCGCGATCTGGCCGGTAAACGAAAGACGTTCGCCGGCAAAAAGCTGCGCGAGCGTCGTTTCGGTCGCGCGGTAGAGGGGCATCGGCGCGGCCGCGAGCGTGCCGGCAAGCATCAGGGCGGGGACGATTCGCGCGCGCGGACTGCACGACGTGCGCGCAACGAGCGCGAGCGGGATGAAAGCCAGAGCGCTCGTCGCGAGCGCCGCGGCAAAGGCCGGGTGCAGTAGCCCGCCGCCGCGCTCGATAGCCAACGCTCCGAGTGCGAGCGACGTTAGGACGCAACTCAGAAAGTCCGGTTCGCAACGGCGAACGATGCGCGTCGACCACAACGTTTGGATGTCGGCTATCCCTGCGACGCAAAGAAAGGCCGCAGCCGCAACGGGCGCGCGCGCCTGCAGCGCCGCGGCAAACGCAACGGATCCCACGGCGCACGGAGGCGACGCACATCCCAACAGCGCGCCGGCCGCCACTTGCAACGGGAGCGACACGTGCGCGACGTCGACGCGCGCGAGCGCTTCGGACACGATTGCACCGGCAATCGCACCGGGCAGCATCGGCTCGAGTGCGGGAAGCGGACTCCACGTCCGCCCGGGCGTTTCGCAGCACGCGCGACGCCGCACGATATGGCCGATCGCCACTGCGGCTGCGAGTCGGGCGAGGGCGAGAATCGGCCCGAACGACAGGCAAGCGAGAGCGGCTGCCGGCAGCGAACGTGCGGACGCGGGGCCGCATCCGCAGCCGGCATACGGCCACCACGCGGCGCGGCGGCCCGCAACGCGTTCGATGCACGCTCCGGCGAGAAGAAACGGCGTCGCTTCCGCCAGCATCGCGGCAACCGAACAGAGTGCCGAGTGCGACGCCGCGGGGAACGCGCACGCTGCGGCCGCGAGCGCCGTCGTGTAAAGCATCGCGCGCACGTCCGTCAATCACGATGTCGGACGCGAACGTCAAGGCGGGCATGAATACGCGCTCGCTGTGCGAACTGAGGGGGTTCCTATGCCCTCGAAGCTCGGCGCGCCCCGCGGCACGCAAGATTTCTTTCCGCCCCAGTCGGCGCGCTGGATCGCGCTGGAATCGACCATTCACGCTTTGGCGGGCCGTTTCGGCTACGGGGAAATTCGTACGCCTCTTTTCGAGTCGACCGACCTCTTCGTGCGCGGCGTTGGCGATACGACCGACATCGTTGAGAAAGAGATGTATACGTTTACCGATCGGGGCGATCGCAGTCTGACGCTGCGGCCGGAGTTTACGGCCCCGGTCGTGCGGGCGGCGCTCGAGCACAATCTCTTCGCCCAGGGGCCGGTCCGTTTGTACTATCTCGGCCCGATCTTCCGGTACGAACGTCCGCAGAAGGGTCGCTATCGGCAGTCGCATCAGTTCGGCATCGAATGTTTCGGTTTTGCCGGACCGGAAGCCGATTTCGAAGTCATTTCGCTCGCATGGAATCTCATCACTGGTTACGGGATCGCCGATGCGAAGCTCAATCTGAATTCGATCGGCGACGACGAATGCCGGCCGCGTTACCGCGAAGCGCTGCTCGCGCACTTCGGTCCGCACGCCGCATCGCTAAGCGAGGATTCGCGGCGACGGCTCGATCGAAATCCGCTGCGCCTGCTCGACAGCAAGGACCCTGCCGACGCGCCGTTCGCCGAAACTGCGCCCACGTTCGAATCGGTGCTGTGCGCCGCATGCCGCGAACACTTCGAAGCGCTCAAGGCATACCTAAGTCTGGCCGGAATTCCGTTTACGGTCAATTCGCGAATCGTGCGCGGGCTCGACTACTACAATCGGACGGTCTTCGAAATCACGTCCGAAGCCTTGGGCGCGCAAAGTACGGTGCTCGGCGGCGGGCGGTACGATGGATTAGTGCGTTCGCTCGGCGGTCCCGACACGCCGGGGGTCGGCTTTGCCATGGGCATGGAGCGTTTCCTCATGATGATCGAAGCACTCGCACCGCAGGCCGAGCCGCCGCGGCGCGGCGTCCAAGCGATCGCGCTGGGAGCGCAAGCCCGCGCAGCGCTCGTCCCCGTCATTGCCGAACTGCGGCGGGCGCTCGACGTTCCGACGTTTGCCGACTACCAAGACCGCAAGCTGCTCGCACACCTCAAGCTCGCCGACCGCAACGGCGCTCGCTACGCGCTGATCGCCGGCAGCGAGGAGCTCGCCGCCGGGCGGCTCGTGCTGCGGGATTTGCAGGATCGCACCGACCGCCACGTGCCGCTCGGGAGCGGAAAAGACGTTGCAGCCGCGGTTGTAGAAGCGACGCGGTGATGGAGCGCGACCCGGAGACCGAAACGCTCGAAGAGCTGCTCGAGCTGATGCACGAGCACGATCTCGACCGGCTCAAAGTCAAGCGCGGCGACGCGGTGTACGAGATCGTGCGCCGGGAAGCTTCGGCGCCGTCCGTCGCGGTGACGCCGGCCGCCGTTGCCGCACCGGCAGCCGCCGAGACGGAGACCGCGCCCGCACCCTCGAGCCACGCGAAACGAATCCTGGCGCCGCTTACCGGCGTTTTTTACCGGTCGGCGTCGCCGGATGCGGAGGCGTTCGTCGACGTCGGCGACCGAATCGAGGCCGGCGACGTCGTCTGCATTCTCGAAGCGATGAAGCTCTTCAACGAGATCCAAAGCGATTATTCCGGCACCGTGTCGCGCATCGTGCCCGAAAATGGCGAGCTCGTTTCGCAGGGCGAAGATCTCTTTTGGATCGAGCCGTAAGCACCGTGCCCGACTACAAGGCGCAGCGCGGGTTCGACGAGCTCTTAGCCGATCGGCACGGCTTGCTCGAGGCCCCACACTACCGCGAGCAAGTGCAATCCATCGCCGGTGCGATCGTGCGTGCGCTGCGCGACGGGAAGAAAGTGTTGTGGTGTGGCAACGGCGGAAGCGCTGCGGAAGCGCAGCACATGGCGGCCGAACTTTCCGGGCGTTTTTTGCGCGAACGCCCGGGTTTGTACAGCGAGGCGCTTTCGGTCAACTCTTCGACGCTGACGTGTATCGGCAACGACTACGGCTACGATCGCGTCTTCGCGCGTCAGGTGGAAGCGTTCGCGCGCCCCGGCGACGTCGTGATCGGCATGACGACCAGCGGTACTTCGCGCAACGTCGTGCTCGCGCTGGAAGCCGCCCGTGAGCGCGGCGCGGTGACCGTCGCATTTACCGGAAACGGCGGCGGCGCCGTTGCCGACATCGCCGATCTGTCGCTGGTCGGCCCTAATGGATACGCCGCAATCGTTCAAGAGGTCCATCAGGTGATGGCGCATATCGTGTGCGATTTGGTCGAACAGGAGCTCATCTTCGAACACGGCCTCGGCTCGGGGCCGCCGAGGTGATTCCCGCCCTGCTGCCGGTCGACGCGCACGCCCTATTCGCTCGCGCGCGCGGCCGCAAAGTGCTCGTCGTCGGCGACGTAATGATCGACGAATGGATCTGGGGAACCGTGACTCGGATCTCGCCGGAGGCGCCGGTTCCGGTGGTAGCGGTCAACGATCATTCGTTTACGCTGGGCGGTGCGGGCAACGTTGCCAATAACTTGCGCGCCCTAGACGCCGCGGTAACGTTTTCTGGAACCGTCGGCAACGACGCCTTTGCCGAGCACGTGCGCGCGCTGCTGCGCGACGAGGGCGTCGACGACGCCGGCGTCTTTTCGCTCGACGACCGGCCCACGACGCGTAAGACGCGCATCGTCGCGCACAACCAGCAGGTCGTGCGATCCGATTGGGAATCGGTTGCGCCGATTCAGTCCAGCGCGCGCGCGCGGGTTGCGGAGTTCGTGCGCGAGCGTGCCGCGACGTGCGACGCCGTGATACTCAGCGATTATGCCAAGGGTCTGTTTTCGCGCGACATCGTCGATGCGGCGCTGACGTGCCCGCTCGTGCTGGCCGACCCGAAGCCACAAAACATCGACGTGTTTGCCGGGGTGACGTGCGTCGCACCCAACGTGCAAGAAACGGCTGCGATTACCGGAGTGACGATAGCCGACGACGCAAGCCTCGAAACGGCCGGCAGGCTTTTGCTGGAGCGCTTGCGCTGCCGGTACGTGCTCGTGACGCGCGGGGAACACGGGATGGCCCTCTTCGGCAGCGGTGGCGAACGATCGCAAATTCCGTCGGTGGCACGCACCGTATACGACGTGAGCGGCGCAGGCGATACGGTCGTCGCAGTCCTCGGCCTCGCTTTGGCGGCGGGCGCACCGATCGAGCTTGCCATGCAGTTGGCGAACTTCGCAGCCGGCGCCGTCGTCGAAAAACTCGGTACGGCAACGGCTTCGGTCGACGAAATCGTCGCACTGGTCGAGCATGAGCGCGCCTAACCTCTTCGGCGAGCTGCTTTCTGCCGACGCGGCGGCCGCCTTTCGCGAGCGGCTGAGGACGCAAGGGCGTACGGTCGTCTTTACCAACGGCTGCTTCGACGTGCTGCACGCGGGTCACGTACGGTATCTCGCGTGGGCGCGCGCGCAAGGCGACGCGCTCGTCGTCGGCCTCAACGAGGACGATTCGGTGCGGCGCCTCAAGGGCGATTCGCGACCGATCGTGCCGTTTCGCGATCGTGCCGAGTTACTGCTGGCACTGCGCAGCGTAGACGTGGTCGTCGGATTTTCGGAATCGACGCCCGAGGCGCTGCTCGAGCGCATTCGGCCCGACGTGCACGTCAAGAGCGACCAGTATCGCGAGGACGAGCTTCCCGAGCGCACGGTGGTGATCCAGCACGGCGGCCGTATTGCGCTCGCGCCGCACGTCCCGGGGCACAGCACGACCGACGTGATCGCGACGATATTGAGGGCCTACCGAACGTGAGGCCATCACCGTCTCCTGGGCGCTTTTTGCCGAACGCTTCGTTGCTCATCGGTCACGAAGCTGCGGCTTCGCTCCCTCTTCGCGCCTCGCGTTCAACCAAAACGCGCTCCCGGATACGCCGATGTCTCACGTTCGGTAGGCCCTATGCGTATCGCGATCACCGCTAACGGTCCCGGAGAAGTCGCGGGCTGGCTGCGGCCGCTGCTGCGCTCGCTCTACCGGCTGCGCCCGGACACCGAAGCGTACGTCTTTCTCGTACCCGACGAATACGCGACCGGATTCGAGGCGCAAACGGTTCGCACGCTCTTTCCCCAAGCGCGCGTCTACGATCCAAAAACGTACGTGAAGTTCGCGTTGGGGCGCAAGCCCGAGGGCGTTCCGGATCGCGTCGACCTCGTGCTCTACGTCGGCGGCGACTTGCTGCACGCGGCGCGCCTTCACGCGCGCTTAAAGGGAAAAGCGGCGACCTATAAATTCTCTCGCGCGCGATATCGCACGCTCTTCGATCGTGCGTTCGCGGTCGACGCGCGCAACGCCGAACAACTGCGCAAGTGGGGCACGCCGCCGGAACGCATCTGCGAAGTGGGTAATCTGGCCATCGACGGCGCCTTGCTCGAGGCGCAGGCTCCGCTCGAGCCGGGAACGCCCGACGACGGGATCCTCATTATGCCCGGGTCGCGGCCGTACGAAGTGGCCAACCTCGTGCCGTTCTATTTCACGGCCGCGTTGCGCATGCTGCGCGAACGGCCCACGCTGCCGTTGGCGTTCGGCATCTCTCCGTTTACGCCGCGCGACCGGCTGCGTGCCGCTATCGAGTGCGGCGGCGATCCGCGCGTGTTTTCTCGGCGCGGTCGCCTGGTCAACGCAGAGGGCCGCAGCTACTTGGAGTCGCTCGAAGGCGACGTACGCATTCCCGTCGTCGACAACGCGCTGGCCGCGGCTACACGCGCGCGCCTGGTGCTCACCATTCCAGGGACGAAAACCATCGAGCTGGCGGTCCTTGGAAAGCCGGCACTAACGATCACGCCGCTCAACGCTCCGGAGATCATTACGTTCAACGGTCCGCTGACGTACTTGGATCGCATCCCGCTCGTCGGCGTGCCGCTCAAGCGCGCGGTCGCGGTCGGCGTCTCCAAACGCTTCCAGTTTCACACCCAACCGAATATGGACGCGCAAGAGATGCTGGTTTGCGAAATCCATGGGACGGTAACGCCGGGCCGGATTGCGCGCATCGCGCTCGATCGCTACGACGATACGGCTTGGATAGCATCGGCCGGGACGCGGTTGCGGCAACTGTACTTCGGTCACGCCGGGGCCGCCGATCGCATGGCCGGCGAGCTGTTGGCACTGGCTGCGTGACGCCGCGTATTTCGGTCGTAATCGCAACGAAAGATCGCGCGCGCTATCTCGAGCGGGCGATCGAGTCGCTCGCCGCTTCGGCGGGGGCGCCGACGTTCGAGATCGTCGTTGCGGATAACGGTTCCACCGACGACACGCGCGCCGTCGTCGAACGCAAGAACGAAACGACGGGATTGCCGATTCGCTACGTTTTCGAGCCGCAACCCAATCGCGGTAAAGCGCGAAACCGAGCCATAGCGATCGCCGAAGGCGAGATCGTCGCGTTTTGCGACGACGACGTCAACGTACCCGCCGATTGGCTGGGGGCTCATTCGCGCGCCCACACGGATTCGTGGGCAGTAGTCAACGGGCCGATCCTGAACGTCGGATCGTACGACGACCGTCCGACGCCCGGCGTCGCAAACTATTCGCGCGCGTATTTGTGCACGTGCAACGCATCGCTGCCGCGCCGCGCTCTTGCGGACGTAGGAGGCTTCGACGAGACGTTCGATCTCTACGGTTGGGAAGATACCGAGCTCGGCGTGCGCTTACGCGAATCGGGCATCGGCTGGACCTTCGCGTGGGATGCCTACCTTTGGCACATCAAGCCGCCGCAGCAAAACACGGTGGAAGTCGAGGCGCGCAAGGCCGTCGAGAAAGCGCGAATGGCACGCCGTTTTCTGAGCAAGCATCCGGGGCGGCGCGCGCGGCTGGCTACCGGCGCGCATGCCGTCAACGTTTTGCGCGGCCGCTTCTTGATGCCGGAAGCGTTGCTCGCCTTTTACGCGGGCGTCGCGACGCATTCGCGCGCTCCGGGCTGGATTAAGGCTTTCGCACGTGCGCAGTTTCTCGACGGCGTCTACACCAAAGAGCTGATTCGGACGCTCTCCGGTCGTCAATGAGGGCGTTGCTGTACTGCGCCGGCGGAGGCATCGGCGATTCGCTGGTCGCGTCCGTGGTGGCGCGTGCGCTGCGCGAGCGATTTGCTGCCGTCGATGCACTGACGCTGGCCGGACATCGTGCAACCCTGGAACGGGTACCCGACGTCGACGACGTTCTCATCGACGATGGCGAGCCGGAACGAGCCTTGGCCGACGCCCTCGCGCTGCGCGACTACGAAGCCTGCGTCGTGACCTGGGCGACGGCCCGGACGGCGCGCATTCCCCAGCTCGCGCGCATTCCCGTGCGCGTCGGCCAGGCTCGGCGTCTCTACTCGTTTCGATTTACCAAGCCAGTTACGATACGCAGCGAAATCGGTGACGTCACCTCGCATTGGAGCGACATTCTGCTCGACTACGCGCGGGCGATCGGCTGCGATACGGACGACCGCTCGTACCGGTTCGAGCCGACGGCGGACGACGAAATCGAAGCGCAACGGGCGCTCGATTCGTTGGGCGACTCCCAAGAAGGCTTCATTATTCTTAATCCATGCAATGCTATTGCATCCAAACGCGGCCAGTGGCCGGTCGAGGGCTGGGTGAAGGTGGCCCTTGCGCTGCACGAGCGTTTCGGCAGCCGCATTCTCGTGGCCGGCTCCCCCGCCGACGCGCCGATCGCCGGCGCTATCGTGACGGGAACCGTAGCGCAAACGGGACCGGACGCTGCGGTGTCCGTTGCCGGAAAGCTTGGCATCGGAGCGTTTGGGGCACTCGCTCGGCGCACGCGAGCATTCGTCGGTATTACGACGGGATCGATGCACGTTGCAGCGGCCGTCGGATGCCCGACCGTGGGGGTCTTTCCGTTTCAAACCGACTTTCCCGACCGGTGGGCGCCAATGGGACGGTGCGTGGCGGTGGTCCGGCCGTCCTATCCGTGTCATCGCGGCGATACGAAAGAGACGTGTGCCGATTAC
>JAFAHZ010000116.1 GCA_019236975.1 Vulcanimicrobiota bacterium
CGCGCCACTTCGCGCTCACGATAGCCTCGTAAACCCGTCGGCGCTCCACCGTTCCGATCCGACGCCGTGATGGGTGAAAAAGAGTCCGGTGGGATCGTAGCGGCGTTTGATTTGCGCCAGGCGGTTGTAGTTGTCTCCCCAGTACGAACGCTGCCAATCCGCTTCGAAGTAATCGCTTTCGGAGACGTACGATCCGGCCGCGCCGATGGAGCGAAGCACGTTCACGCAGTCGTGAATTGCCGTCCTGCGCCTGCGGCCTTTGACCGTATCCGGTTCGTGACCGGCGATTCGGGGATACGACGGTCCTTGGCCGGCGGCGCTGATTGCGAGCGCAAACGCGTCGCAAACGGCGGGATTCGTTGCGGTGTTGCGCGCGGCGGCGACGGCCTCGGGCGGTGCGCCGGCAAGCCCTTTGTTGAAGTGCAGCGAGAACCCCCAAGACTGCGACGCGCGAAAGAACGCATCGCTCAAGGCGCCGCGATGTGCGGGCTGCAAGAGCGTTGCGGGCAGCCATACCGACTCGTACGCATCGAGGTACTGGCCGACCTGATCCGCATCTCCGCTCCACCAAAACTCTCCCGGCGGCGCGCCGGCAGCGGTATTGACGTCGATCGACGACGGGATATTTTTTTGGAGGAAAGCCGCGTCCCAAAGACGTTGGGCCGGTCCGCTGACGATGACGGGGTCGTAGGCGAGCGCGTAGTCGGCAGAGCGCTGTGCGATCCACGCCAGGAACGGCTTCCAAACGTCCTTCGCGGCCTGCGTGTCGTAGCCGTACGACACCATGCCGACGTTCATCGTGTAGTCGCCGCGAAACGAGACTTGTTCGCCCCAGCGGTCGCCGAAGAGATGTGCAGCGTAAAACTCGATGAACGCCCCAATGAGCCGCTTGAACGCGTCGTCGGAGGCCGCCTTGACGCGAAAGTCGACGCCGCCGAAAAAATCGGGAAGCGGGTGCAGGCGCAACGTGATCTTCGTCACCACGCCGAACGTGCCGCCGCCGCCGCCTTTGAGCGCCCAGAAGAGATCGGAGTTGGTGCACGCGTTTGCGATGCGTATATGACCGTCGGCGGTGACGACTTCCGCTTCCAGCAGGGACGAGGCAGCCGAGCCGTAGTGTTTCGAAAAACTGCCGAACCCGCCGCTCTGAACGAGTCCGGCGACGCCGACGGTCGTGCAGCCGCCGCCTTGCACGTACTTCCCGCCTTTCGTCGTGACGGCATCGTATGCCTGAAGCCACATGCAGCCGGCGCCCAGCGTTACCGCCGCCTCCCCTTCGGTTGCGGCACACCCTTTCGGCGTGAAGCTGTCGTGCAGAACCACGTCGTTCATGCGCCGCGTCCAGATCAGCAGCGAGTCGGGTGCGTTCGACGTGCCGAGGTAGCTGTGGCCGCCGCCTTTGACGACGAGGCGCAGGTCGTTGTCGCGCGCGAAGTCGACGGCGGCCGCAACGTCGGCGGCGCTGGTCGCGGCCACGGCGTAGATGCTCGGCTGCGTTTGCCACGCGTCGACCCACCCGAGCGTTTGCGTAACGCCGGGCTGATCGCCGATCCAATAGGGATTTTTGAGATCGTCGAAGACGGCATCGCACGCGGATTGCGACGCGTTGCACGCTTCCAGCGGCGATTCGATAGCCAGAAGATTGCCGCCGGTCGCGCGATTGAGCCCCGCCCACTCGGCGCGCGACGGCCAGTTCCGCTCCGTCGGCCTTCGCCGGCGGAAGACGCTTGCGGCACGCGCCGTCAGCCTCATGCCGGGCAACAGCGAAAGGGCGGCTGCAGACGCGCTCAGCGCGAGGAGGCGGCGTCGGTTCATAACTCCCTCATACCGCCTCACTTCGCCGACCGTCAACACACTCGTGCCGGACGGGACCAGTGCGTGTTAGACGGGTCTATTTCGTCTCGATGTAGATCGCCTCGAACGGGTTTCCGGTGTTGTTGCGCGAGTTATGCTCCCACGGATCGGGGAATCGCATGACGTCTCCCCGCTTGGCCGTAATTCGCTCGGTCCTTCCATCCGGCCAGATGAACGTAAAATCGGCCTCGGTCATAAAGATGCCGACGCCCGGACGGTGCTGGTGCATGACGGACTCTTCGTTGCCGCCGTAACGGATCCGCACCACGCGGACGGCGTCGTCTTCGTGCTCGACCGTGTAGTGTTTGGAATCGACGGTCGTGCAGTCGCGTTCGAGGGCAGTGGCTGTTGCCATGGTGGGCTCCCCTTTCTTCACGCGGAAAATTCCCTACATGAGGGAGACCCATCGTACCATAACCGGCGCTGGATTACGTCGGATCGAAGGCTGCCGTCAGGATCATCCGTTCGGAAAGTTCGCGCGCTTTACGGTACCGGTCGCGATCGTCGGGATGCGCACTCGACGGCAGCTCGTTCTCGATCCGCGCCAGCTCCTCGTCGAATGCGGTGCTTAGCGAGGTTGGCGTGTAGTCGCCCGGATACCGCAAGCGTTGCGCGATCATTAACCGGTAGATCCGGTCGGTCGCTAGATCTTCCATGTATCCGTCGAGCAAGCTCGCACCCTTGCCCTCGAGGACGCCGTTGCGATAGCGAATCACGGTGCGTATTGCCGCTCGCGTTCCCTCGGCCGAC
>JAFAHZ010000183.1 GCA_019236975.1 Vulcanimicrobiota bacterium
TCGATTTGGATACCGAGATCGATGGCGGCGATCGACGATTGCGTCAGCGCGACGTCGGCGGCGAGTGCGGCGAGCGGATCGAGACCGGACATTAGTTATAAACGGAAGGCCGCGCGGAGCGCAGCCAACATTGACGCATTGGAGCTAGGCGGTCGTGTCGATGAAGTGCGCGGGCTCCTCGAAGCTGTCCTTCGACTCCGGCGTCTCACTTTGTTCGGCGCCTGGGCTCAGGATGACACCGCGCTTGCGCTTGCGCGGATTGTAGGTGCCGGCGTTGCCGCCGCCCTCCGGATCGGGACGAATCTTGGTGCCTTCGGCGCGCTGGGATTCCTCGATCGTCTCTTCGCGCTGCTGAACCTGGTTGATGAAGGCGGCTTGAGCTGCCTGCGCGGCTACGGCGGGGGCTTCTTGGACGACGTTAGCTGCGGCCGCGCTCGCCGGAGCGGCCAGGTAGGCCAGTTGCAGATCCACTGGTTGGATCGCCATTGCCCGCTACTTCTCCACGAGAGATTCTTTCTACTCTACTATCGGATTCCGGCGGGGGTTTCCGCAGGTACTTCTGCTTGACGTTGGGGTCGTCTTCACGGTAGCCCAGGTCGGCGCGCAGCTCCTTGAGCTTCTGGCGCAGATGGATCACGGCTTGGGCGTGGATCTGCGAAACCCGGGACTCCGAAACGCCCAGCGCGCCTTTGATTTCCTTGAGGGTCTGGCCGTCGAAGTAGTAGAGCTTGATGACCGTTCGCTCTTGCGGCGAGAGCGATTCGACCGCGCTCACCAGTTCGGCGCGCACTTCGCGCGACTCGACTTCCGACGTAACGTCGGACTCGTCGTCTTTGAGCGTGTCGACGAGCGGAATTTCGTAGCCTTTTTCGTTGGGCAGAAACTCTTCCAGCGAGAGCACCGCGGTGCCGCGAACGCGCTGCACCAGCTGGTCGAGCTCGCGAACGCTCAAGCCCAACCGCGCGGCGACTTCTTCTTCTCTCGGCGCGCGTCCGAACTCGAGCTCCAGCTCCTGGTAGACGCGTTCCAGCTCGCGGGCTCGCTGGCGCACGGCGCGCGGAACCCAATCGAGGGAGCGCAACGCATCGAGGATGGCGCCGTTGATGCGGGTGATGGCGTACGTTTCGAACTTCACGCCGCGCGCGTCGTCGTACTTCTCGATCGCATCGATGAGGCCGAGGATCCCATCGTTGATGAGATCGTTAATCTCGACGTTGGGCGGAAGGTTGACGGAAATGCGACCGGCCACGTACTTCACTAAATGTAAGTACTTGTGAACGATCTCTTCGCGGGATAGTTCGATGCCCCCGATGATGTAGGGGCGCGTAGCGCGATTCGCCTTCACAAAATCCCCGAAGGACGTGCTCCGGACACGCCTTGTTGGCAGTGTGCCACACGTCGCCCCAAGCTTCCTAGCGGTGCCTCATATACTACGTGAAGTATCGTTGTCGCCACGGTTAAGACTTCGTTCGATTGGGTTGCCCGATCAGATCGGAAATCACTTGGGGAATCTCGTCGATGGGAGCGACCCGGTCGACCAGGCCGGCCAAGAATGCCGCACGCGGCATCCCGTAGACTACGCAGGTGGCCTCGTCCTGCCCCACCACGTAACCGCCACGCGCCTTAAGCTTGCGCAAACCTTTCACGCCGTCTTGGCCCATGCCGGTAAGAATGACGCCGATGGAGAGTGGGCCGTACATGTCGGCAACTTGTTCGTCGAGCACGTCGACGCTGGGAACGTGCAGCGAATGCCCGTCGTCGGAGACGAGCCGCAGTTCGACTTCGCCAAGCGAGCGCGATAGGCGCACCTGACGCCCGGAGGGTATCACGAGTGCCGTCCCCGCTTCAAGGATCATCCCGTCGCTCGCCTCGAGCACGCGCAGGCGGCTTTGGGCGTTCAAGCGGTCGGCAAGCGGGCGCGTGAACCCGACCGGCATGTGCTGCACGATGAGGATCGGCGTCGGAAAGTTTTGCGGCAGCCGCGGGATCACGCGCGCGAGCGCGACCGGGCCGCCGGTCGACGTCCCGACTGCAACGCATTCATAGTTCTTATGGGCAAAGCGCTGCGGAAGCGGCGGAGGCGGCGGCAGCGGCGGTGCGGGCCGCGATTCGTGAACGTCGTGTGCGGCCAGCGGACGCGCACCGCGCCGCGAGAACGTCCGAATCTTTGCCACCAGGTCGCGCGCGACTTCATTAATGTTGGTGTACGCGGCGTCGGGTTTGGCGATGAAATCGACGGCGCCGAGTTCGAGCGCGCGGAACGTCGTTTCGGCGCCGTCGCGCGTGAGCGAGCTGACCATGATAATGGGCACGCGGTGATGCGCGACGATCCGGCGGACCGCCTCGAGGCCGCCCATACCGGGCATTTCGACGTCCATCGTCACGACGTCGGGATTGAGCTGGGTGACTTTCTCGACGGCTTCTTCGCCGCTGCGCGCGGTGCCGACCACGCGCAGGTCTGGCTCGGTTTCCAGAATGCGCGTGATCGCGCGGCGCATGAATGCGGAGTCGTCGACGACGAGGATGTTGATGAGCTCCACGCTACGTTTTCCGCCTGTAGTAGATGGCTTTAGCAGTGATGACGGGATCGTAGAGATCGGTGAGCCGCATGATCGATTCGGCGTGGCCCAAGAACAGGAAGCCGCCCGGCCGCAGGGCCGCGGCGAAGGCATCCACCACCCGCTTCTGGGTCGGCTTGTCGAAATAGATCAGCACGTTACGGCAGAAGATTGCATCGTGGATTCCGACTCCTGCCACGGCCTTCGCATCGAGCAAATTGATGCGGAAGAATTCGACCATCCGCTTGACTTCGTCGGCGACGAAGAAGCCGGTTTGGAACGGTTTGAAATACTTTGCCACCATCTCGGGCGGAGTCGCCCGGAACGACAGCTCCCGGTAAAACCCCGTCCGGGCCTTCTCCAGCGCCCGTGGCGAGAGATCGCTCGCGCGGATGGTGACGTTGTGCGGCGGGATGCGCTTGCCGTCGAGCAGCATCATCGCGATCGTATAAGGCTCTTCGCCGGTCGAGCACGCCGACGACCAGACGCGCAGTCTCCCGCCGGCGCGCAAAGCTTCGTCGACGCCTTCGGAAGCGAGCACGTCGAGCTGGGCGCGTTCGCGAAAGAAGTACGTCTCGTTGTTGGAGAGCACCGACGCCAGCTCGTCCCACTCTTCCTCGCGCTTGGGCGACGTCGTCAGGTAGCGGCCGTAGGCGGCGAAGGTTTCGCAGCGGTTCTTGAGCAGCCGCGTCTGCAGGCGGCTCTGCAGCAAGAACTGCTTCGTGTCGTCGTAGAAGATGCCGAACCGTTCCCGGATGGAGTCGCGCAGCGATAAGAATTCCGGTTCGGAGATCGCGATCGTCGACACGCGTTACGCTACCAACCGAACGCGCGTGCCGCAAAGCGCAACGCTTGGCCGTACAAGTAAACGCGGTCGCCC
This sequence comes from Vulcanimicrobiota bacterium, assembly GCA_019236975.1. GTDB lineage: Bacteria > Vulcanimicrobiota > Vulcanimicrobiia > Vulcanimicrobiales > Vulcanimicrobiaceae > JAFAHZ01. Next base: position 3,439 of record JAFAHZ010000183.1, read on the forward strand.
ATCGTTCGTTGCCAGTCTTCCTTTTGCAGTACGTCCGCAAAGCGCGGCGTGCTCGCGAGCTGCTCGAAGAGCACTCCGTAACGCGCTGGGACACGTTCGAGGAAACGCATCAACTTTACTCGGTGCGAGAGCCGGCGCGTGAAGCGCGCCGATAGCAGACGCGCGTAGCGCGCGGCCGCCCGGACCGGATCGAGACGTCCTTCTGCGACGCACGCGGCGGCGATCCGGCCGCTCATCGCCGCTTCGAAGATGCCTTCGCCGTTGGTCGCGTCGACGAGACCCGCCGCGGTGCCGCCGATCATCACGTTTTCGTGCGCGAGCGCCGGGCGCGGCCACCCGCCGTACAGCAGATGCCCTTCTTCTTTAACGCTGGTTATCTCGACGCTCGGATAGAGCCGGCTGCGGACGCGCCGCTCGAATGCAGTTAACTCCGCGCGCAACTCCGCGCCGGGCATCTTGCCGAGCACGCCGAGCCCGACGGCGAGGTGATCGCGTTTCGGAAACATCCAGCCGACGATTTGGCGACCGGCGGCAGTACGATAGTAATGAAGCTCGAGCGTGCGATAGGCGATCTCGGCGGCAGCCTGCGCGAGATAGACGCGCACTTGCAGCGTCGTCATCAAGCCTTCGGTCCAGCGCGCGTACTGCAGGGCGGGCGGCGCTACCGCCGTGGCGCCGGATGCGAGCAGCACGTTGCGCGCGGCGACGCGCCGGCGCACGCCGGCCGTCGTATCGGCGTATTCGACGATCGCGCGGCCGCCGGCCGATTCGACGCTGCGAAACAGCGCGTGCGTGCGGATGCCGGCGCCGGCTCGGCGCGCGAGCGCGCCCATCGTGCCGTCGAGCTCTTCGCGCGTGGTCGTGTGGCCGGGCCCGAACGGCACTTCGTGCTCGCGCCCGGCATCGTCGAAGAGCGCGAGACGCGGCGTGTCGCAGTGCACGAGCGAGCGCGGCAGATCGAACGTCTCGCAGAAGCCGGGCCGCAGCCCGGCGGCGCAGACGCGTTTGGCGCCGACGACCGCGTCCTTCTCGAGCACCAGCGTCTCGAGGCCGGCGGCAGCAGCCTCCCGCGCGGCGGTCGCGCCCGCGGGGCCGCACCCGACCACGACGAAGTCGACGCTCTCCATTGCGGGCGGTGTTCGCCCAGGTGCGGGCGGCATCCTAAGCACCCTCGGAGAGGAACCCGAACGTACGAGGCCGTATCAACGCCGGTCGTCCCCACCACCAAGGGGACCGTTTTTCGTACGACCCTGCTACGTAAGGAATAGAATGACCGCACAGACAGCGATTTGGGCCGGCCTTGGCGGCGGCGCGCTCGCCGTGATCTACGGCGTGGCGCTGATCTTCTGGGTATTGGCACAGCCGGACGGCAACGACCGCATGCGCGAAATCGCCGCTGCCATCCAAGAAGGCGCGATGGCGTTTCTGAAGCGCCAGTATACGACCGTCGCAATCGTCGCCGTGATTTTGGCGATCGTCATCTTCTTCGCTCCCTCGCTCGGTTTGCAAACGGCCGTCGGCTTTCTGATCGGCGCCGTGCTGTCGGGCGCAGCGGGGTTTATCGGGATGACGATCTCGGTGCGCGCCAACGTGCGTACCGCCGAAGCGGCGCGCGGCGGATTGGCGCCGGCACTCAACGTCGCGTTCCGTGGCGGCACGGTCACCGGCATGCTGGTGGTCGGCCTCGGCCTGCTGGCGGTATCCGGTTACTACGGGGTGCTGCAAAACCTCAACGCGGGCGACGAAACGAAGTCGCTGGCGGCGATGGTCGGCCTCGCGTTCGGCTGCTCGCTCATCTCGGTCTTCGCGCGTCTGGGCGGCGGTATTTATACGAAGGCCGCCGACGTCGGCGCCGATCTCGTCGGCAAGGTGGAAGCCGGCATCCCCGAGGACGATCCGCGCAATCCCGCCGTCATCGCCGACAACGTCGGCGACAACGTGGGCGACTGCGCCGGCATGGCGGCCGACCTCTTCGAGACGTACTGCGTGACGACGGTCGCGGCCATGCTGCTCGGACATCTGCTGCTCGGCAGCAGCGTCCCCGGCGCGACGACGTTTCCGCTGCTGCTCGGCGCGATCTCGATTGTCGCGTCGATCATCGGTTCGCTCGTCGTTTCGGCCGGCAAAGTGGAGCGCAACCGCATTATGGGTGCGCTGTATCGCGGCATGGCGGTCGCCGGCATCCTCGCGCTGGCCGGGTTCTATTTCGTCACCAATAAGGTGTTCGCGGGGTCGCCTGCGGCGATGCCGATCTTCATCTGCGCCGTCATCGGTATCGCGATTACGGGTGCGATCACGTTCATCACCGAGTATTTCACCGGCACGCAGTTCAAAGCGGTGCGCCACATCGCGGCTGCCTCGGTCACCGGACACGCGACCAATATCATCGCCGGCTTGGCCGTTTCGATGAAGGCGACGGCGTGGCCGGTCGTGACGATCGTCGTCGGGATTCTCGTCGCATTCGGGCTCGACGGCGTCTACGGCGTCGGTATCGCCGTCATGTCGATGCTGTCGATGGCCGGCATCGTCGTCGCGATCGACTCGTTCGGCCCGATTACCGATAACGCGGGGGGCATCGCCGAGATGGCCGAGATGCCCGAATCGGTGCGCAACGTCACCGATCCGCTCGACGCGGTCGGCAACACGACCAAGGCCGTCACCAAAGGGTACGCGATCGGCTCGGCGGCACTCGCGGCCGTCGTGCTGTTCGACTCGTTCTTGCAAGAGCTGATCAACGCGAAGTGTCCCGGGCAGGCGACGGCATGCGTCGACGCGGTGCGCAACTTGTTTGCGATCGGTAACCCGTACGTGCTGTGCGGCCTCTTCGTCGGCGGCTTGCTGCCGTATCTCTTCGGATCGCTGTCGATGGAAGCGGTCGGACGTGCGGGCGGCGCCGTCGTCGAAGAAGTGCGCCGTCAGTTCCGCGAGATTCCCGGCATCATGGCCGGCACCGCAAAACCCGATTACGGCACGACGGTCGACATCGTCACGCGCGCGGCGCTCAAAGAGATGATCGTTCCGGCGCTGATTCCGGTCGGCGTTCCGGTCGTCATCGTGCTGCTCTCGTACTTCAAAGTGCTTCCGGGCGACACGGGCGCGCAGATGCTGGGCGGCGTGCTGCTCGGCTCGATCGTCACCGGCCTCTTCGTCGCGATCTCGATGACGAGCGGCGGCGGCGCGTGGGACAACGCCAAGAAGTACATCGAGGACGGCAACTACGGCGGCAAAGGTTCCATCGCTCACCAAGCTGCCGTCACCGGCGACACGGTCGGCGATCCGTACAAAGACACTGCAGGCCCGGCGATCAATCCGATGATCAAGGTGCTCAACATCGTCGCGCTGCTGCTGGTCGGTTTCCTCGTCCACTAGGGGCTCGCCCGGTTCGCTTTACCCAAGGAGGGCCGGAGTCACATCCGGCTCTCATTTTTTACCGGACCCGTTGCCCTAGGATATGGGCATGAAGCGAACCCTCCCGCGGCCCGTCGCGGCGGCTTTGGCTGCTGCCGTTTTTTCCGTCGTCTCGACCTCGCCCGCGTTCGCCGATTCGTCGCAGCGAGACCAGTGGGAGACGCACGTCGGCCAGCAGCAGTATCAGCAGCTGATGCAGCAAGGCAAAATCGTTTCCGCATCGCCGCTCTACGATCAGCTCGCGCCGGTTGCGAAAAAAATCGGCGACGTCGCCGATCCGCAGTACTTCACGCCGTTCCATTTCATCCTCGTCAATAACCAGCAGCCGAACGCGTTTTCGGTGCCGGGTGGAAACGTCTACGTCACGACCGGGCTGATGCAGTTCGTGCACAATCAAGACGAACTCGCGGGCGTGCTCTGCCACGAGGTTTCGCACGACATCCATCACGACGTCTACAACGAGAATCACAAGAACCAGACGCTGCAGACGACTGCCGGCATCCTCGGTGCCATTCTCGGGATGGGCGGCGGATACGGCGGCTATCTGGGGCAGATGGCGGTCGGCATGGGCGCGCAAGCGCAATCGAAGAGTTTTTCGCGGGAGATCGAGAGCAAAGCCGACGCCGCCGGCGCGTACAACTGCGCGAAGGCCGGCTATAACCCGTGGGGCATGGTGTGGCTCTTCGAGCGGATGGGCGCAGGCAATCACCAAAGCTCCGGTCCGCAGTGGATGTCGGACCATCCCAAAGATGCGCAGCGCATCGCCGATCTCGAGAAACTGTTTTCCGAAGATCCCGCGACGTTCGCGAAGTTCGTCGACGATCCAAAAACCGCGGTCGCGATGGTGCAGCTGAAACAAACGGCGTACGCACCGCAGCAGCAATACGGGCCGCAACAGCCGCCGCAAGGGTACGGGTATCCGCAACAAGCGCCGCAAGGGTACGGGTATCCGCAACAAGCGCCGCAAGGCTACGGCTACCCGTCGCAATATCCGACCTATCCGCCGCCGTCGCAGCCGCCGCCGGGTTACGGTTATCCGCAGCAAGGGCCGCCGCAAGGTTACGGCTACCCGTCGCAATATCCGACGTATCCGCCGCCGTCGCAGCCGCCGCCGGGTTACGGCTACCCGCAGCAGCCGCCGCCAGGGTACGGTTACCCGCCCGCCTAACGTCAGCCCACATGCGCACTACGCTCGTGTGGGTTTTCGCTTTTGTGATTCTCGTGGCGCTCGCGGCGACCAACGCGCAGCGCACGTCTGCGCAAAGTTCACCGTCTTCGATGGGCACGGGCACCGGCGGCTGTCAGCAATGGCAACCGCAGACGTGGCAGACGCAGCAGTATATTTCGGGCAACCCGCCGCCGTCGAGTTCGCCGCCGCCCCAACCGACGGTAACGCCGTCGCCGATTTCCGCAATACCGTCGAACGCGCCGAACGCCGGCGGCTGCGGCAGCAATAGCGGAAGCGGGACGCCCGGCGGGTACGGCAGCGGGGGCGGATACACTCCGCCTCAGCCTTAAGTCGCGGTTTTCGGTAAGCTTTCGTACTTCCTAAAAATCACGACGTAACTCGTCGCGATAAACGCGATCGCGAACGCGAGCAGCGCGTCGCCGATGATACCGGCGAGAATTCCGCTATGCGGCATCAGTTCGCGCGCGGCGTAGCGCAGCGCGAACGCGCCGATGAAAATCGCCGCCGTTATCCACGAGGAACCTAAATACATCACGCCGGGTCGATCGGCGGCGCGCACGTCGGTGTGTACGCCGCGAAGAACGCCGAACGGCGAACCGGTAGCTAGGCCCGCGACGATACCGAGGGCAATCGCCCAGAACGGCGCCGGTTCGGCCTGTTGGTTGGCGTAGACCGCGACCGCAGCCAAACCGCACAAAACGATCGGCGTAATCCACATCCGCGTTACGCTGATGCGCGTCGGACGAATCATGCGAATCGTCAGCACGACGACAACGATGACTAAAGGAAGCAGCTGCGCCCAACCGGGCGCGCCAGCGCTTGACTGCATAACGCTTAGTTAAAGAGCATAACAGCCGCCGATTTTTGATCGCGTCTAGGCGACGAGGGGCGACGTGTACTACGGTACACGAGCCCCTCGGCAACAACGACGCGGTGAAAATCAGCGAGCTGTTACTTAATCTCCACCTTGGCGCCGGCTTCTTCGAGCTTCTTCTTGACCTGCTCGGCTTCGTCTTTGGTCACGCCTTCTTTGACCGGCTTGGGCGCGCTTTCGACGAACGCCTTAGCTTCGGTCAACCCGAGGCTCGTGAGCTCGCGTACCGCCTTGATGACTTTGATCTTCTCCGGTCCCGCTTCCGCGAGGATCACGTCGAATTCGGTCTTCTCCGC
>JAFAHZ010000321.1 GCA_019236975.1 Vulcanimicrobiota bacterium
GATGTCGTGGAACAGCAAGTGATACGCCTTCGAACTCGCCAGCTGGTAGAGTCGCGCGTGCGGGTCGGCGATGCGCGCGTTGTGGTAGCGTTGTTCGACGATGGCGAGTAAGCCGGCCCATTGCGGCGACGACTCGCTCGTTCCGCCCCAGCCGCCGGCGACTTGGCCGCCCTGCGCGGCCCACAAGCCGTCGTTGACGTTGTCGGCGATCAAAGCGACGTCGGGCACGTCGCGCACCCCGTCGTTCGGAGTCACCCCGCGCTGGTATCGCGGTTTCGCGTAGAGAATGCTCGCGCCGCCGCCGGTGGCGCCGTCGGAGTTCGACGCTTGCCATACGGTTTCGTCGAGCCACTCGGTGACGTTACCGCGTACGATGCGCCCCTTGACGTTCGTTCCGCCGACGCTCATGACGTAGGGCGACGATCCGGGGAAATCGACCGACACGGCCGTTCCGCCGTCTTGGCAATCGTCGGTTCCGGCATCGCCCGATGCCGAGAACCAATGCTGTCCCTCGGCTTTCGCCTGTGCGAGCAGTTTTTCGTCGATCGTGAGGCTCGCGGTGCCTTTCATGTCGCGCTCGCACGTGCCCCAGCTCGTGGTCACGACGTGCACGCTGTGGCCGAGCGTATTGACGATGTAGCTATACACGGTATCGAAATCGTGGTTGGAAGGACCGGCGGCGACGACCTGATGGAACGTCGCCTCGCGCGCAATCGCCGTGGCCCAATCCGAATCGAGCGACGATTCGCCGTTGCCATAGGACGTGCGCCCGCACGCCGTCGTTAAATGACTGCCGGTCGGTTCGGCGGTGGAAACGAGTGGTGCCGCCGGCAGTGCGAACGTTTTCTGGAAGAGCGCGAGATCGGAGGGCACGGCCGCACCGCACGTGGCGTTAGCGATCGTAACGCCTTTGCCGTCGAGCCCTTCTTTATAAAGCGGCGTGAGTTCGTACGCTGCGGCGACGTCGTCCGGGCCCCAGCTGAATCGGCCGCCGATGACGGTATTCGGATCGCGCCGGAGCATCGGGTGAAACTGCACGTAGTCGTCCAGCCCCGAAACGACGGCGCCCGCTAGTGCCGGCGGCACGACCGGCAGGTAACGATTGGTATAGTATTCGCGGCCGCGGTCCACGCGCAGGTCGAGCGGCGTCGCGAAGAATGCTTCGACGTTCTCCGCCGAGGCGTGCGCGACGATATCGGTGCGGTTGGGCGGCAGTTCGTCGATAACGAAGCCGTGCTGCTGCAGCGCGCGTACGGCCGCCGCGTAGCGAAACGGATCCGCTCCAAAATAGCTCCCGAACTGCTCGGGCGTGAGATACCGGCCGAACCACGGCGATTCGGGCGCGGTCACCGCATCGACGAATCCATCGAGCTCGGCGTCGCGGCGTCCGGGAAGCCGCACGTAGACGTCGATGCGCGCCGACGGTGAGACGTGCCCCACCGTCGCTCCGCGCAGCGCGGGCAACGCAAGCGACCGGCCGCCCAAACCGATAGGCTGTATCGAGCGTGCAGCGGCCGGAGCCGCAGTCAGTACGCTTGCAAGTACGGCAGCCGCCGCGGCAATGAAGAGTTTCATGGCGTTCCTTTACTTCAGCAGCCCGGTTTCCCGTCCCACTCCTTCAAACGCGTCCAGCGCGCGATCCATTTCGTCCCGGGTGAGCGCGGCGCTGATCTGCACGCGAATGCGCGCCGTCCCTTCCGGCACGACCGGATACCCGAATCCCGTCACGAAGACCCCGCGCCGCAGCAGCGCGTCGCTCATCGCGATGGCGAACGACGTTTCGCCGACGATGATCGGAACGATCGCGCTCTCGCCTTCGAGCGGCCGCAGCCCGATCTTCTGCAGTCCCGTCCGAAAATAGGCGGTGTTCTCGCGCAGTTTCGCAACGCGCTCGGGATGCGCGTCGAGATATTCGATAGCTTCGAGCGCGCTGCACGCGACGGTCGCCGGCAACGCGTTGGAAAAAAGCTGCGGACGCGAACGCTGCACGAGCGTATCGATGAGGGCCGAGGATCCGGCAACGAAGCCGCCGGCCGCGCCTCCCAGCGCTTTGCCGAGCGTCCCGGTAATCACGTCGATTTTTCCGGTGAGGCCGTAGTGCTCGATCGTGCCGCGCCCCGTCGTTCCCATGACGCCCGTGCCGTGCGAGTCGTCGACCACGGTAATCGCGCCGTAGCGGCCGGCGAGTTCCGAGATGTCGGGCAGTTTGGCAAGATCGCCTTCCATCGAAAAGACGCCGTCGGTAACGACCACGATGGGGAAACAGCCCTGCACGGCTTGCAGCTTCGCTTCCAGCTCCCGCATGTCGCTGTGCTTGAAGCGTTCGCGCCGCGCCTTCGTCGCTAACCGGACGCCGTCGATGATCGAGGCGTGGTTGAGCTCGTCGGAGACGATGGCCGAGCCTTCGTCGCAGATCGTCGGGAACAATCCCGTGTTCGCATTCCAGCACGAGACGTACGAGAGCGACGCCTCCGTCCCCAAGAATTGCGCGATCCGCTCTTCGAGGTGCCGATGCACGTCGAAGGTTCCGCAAATGAATCGCACCGAAGCGGTCCCGGCGCCGTACTTATCGAGACCGCGTTTTCCCGCGTCGACGACCTCGGCCTGATCGGCCAGCCCCAGATAGTTGTTGCTGGAGAGCACGATGACGTCGCCGGCTTCTTCCATGTGCACTTCCGGTGCCATCGGCGTCGTCAGATGGCGCAGGCGCTTGTACGTGCCGGCCTTCTTGAGCGCCTCAAGATCGGCGCGCAATTTTTCTTCGAATTTGGACAAACTCTGCGTCGTCATTTCGTTATCCCCGTAAAGTCGAGCACGATCTTGGCGGCTTCCCCGGTGCGCATCAGCTCGAACGCACGATCGAACTTATCGTATGGTAAGACGTGCGTGATGATCGGGCGCAGGTCGACGCGGCCGCTTTTAACCAGCGCTTGCGTCTGATACCACGTCTCGAACATACGCCGGCCGTTGATGCCGAGGACGGTCAAGCCTTTGAAGATGATGCGTTCGGCGAGGTTGATGTTAATGTTATCGCTCGGAATGCCGAGGAGTGCGGCCGTTCCGCCGTTGCGCACCATCTGCAATCCCTGGTCGATTGCAACGCCGCTGCCGGACATCTCGAGCAGCACGTCCACGCCGTCGCCGTTCGTCCGCCGCTTGATGTCGTCGACCAACCCGCTCTGCGTTGCGAGAAACGTGGCGTCGGCGCCGAGGCGTTTGGCCAGCTCGAGCTTGGCCGGATTGACGTCGATGGCGTACACGGACGCCGCACCCGCCGCCCGCGCAACCGGAATCGCCATCAAACCGATCGATCCGACGCCGGTGATCACGACGCTCTTCGTGCTCACGCCGGCAGCCATAACGGTGTGGACGGCGTTGCCGAGCGGATCGAAGATGGCGGCGTATTCGTCGGGAATCGCCGGATCGAGCTTCCAGACGTTGTATTCGGGGATGGCGATGAACTCGGCGAACGAGCCGTCGCGATCGACGCCGATGATTTCGACGCGTTCGCAGATATGGGCTTGCCCGGTGCGGCACAAGACGCACGTCAGATCCGCGATGTGCCCCTCGGCCGAAACGCGCTCGCCGGTTGCGACCGACGTGACGGCGTCCCCCACCGCTTCGACCGTACCCATAAACTCGTGACCGATTACGAGCGGCGGTTTGACGCGTGCTTGCGCCCATTTGTCCCAGCCGTAGATGTGGGCGTCGGTGCCGCAGACGCCCGCTTTCTCCACGCGAACGAGCACGTCGGTCGGGCCGATTTTCGGTATAGGAACCTCGGCCAGCTCGAAACCCGGCGCGGATCGCGGCTTCACGAGCGCTTTCATCGTCGAGGCCATTGCCAGGCCCGGTATTGGCCTAGATGAGCCGCGTTCCTACGAAGACGAGCGTCACGGCGACGGCGGGACGCAGCCACTGCGCCTGCAGCTTGCCGCAGAGTTTACTCCCGATGTAGATGCCCGGCAGCGATCCCACGAGCAAGTTTGCGACGAGGATCAAGTTGACGTCGCCCATCGTCCAGCGGCCTGCCGCTGCGGTGGGAATCAAGAAGGCGGCGTACGCAATGTCGGATCCCACGAGTTCCGCAAGCCCGACCGACGGCAGCGTCAGCGCCAGCAGCGGAAGCGTCACCGATCCGCTGCCGATCGAGGTGATCGTGACGATCAAGCCGACGACCGCACCGATCGCGATCACGTACGCGCGCTGCGCGCCCGACCACGCGAACTCGTGTTTTGCAACGATCGGAACGTCTTTGAGCAGCGGGCGAATCAGCATGACTGCGGCAGCGATGAACAGCGCGACGCCGATAGCGTGCCGCGTCCACAACGTGATCAGTTTGATGTCGACGTGCCCGCGCATCCAATAGAGCAGCGCGACGCCGAAGATGGCGGCGGGGACGCCGCCGAGCAGCAA
>JAFAHZ010000077.1 GCA_019236975.1 Vulcanimicrobiota bacterium
CCGGGTCGGCCGCGTCGATCGCCCGGGTCAGCAGCTCTTCGGCCGAGGCGAAGTCGCCCCGCTCCAATGCGGCAAGGTAGGGAAGGGCCGCATCGGCGCGTTCCTTTCTGGCCCGGGATGACAGCAGGCGTAGCCATCGGAACATAGTTCGTGGATGTTCACGGTCGACGTCGTCACGCTCTTTCCCGAAGTCTTCGCGCCGTTTGTCGGCTTGTCGATCGTCGGGCGCGCCGTCGATGCCGGCATCGCAGACGTTCGCTACCATCACCTGCTCGACGAACTGCCCGGAAAGGAGCGCGCGGACGACGCACCGTTCGGCGGCGGCCCGGGCATGGTGCTGCGCCTGGAACCCATCGCGCGGGCTCTCGACCGGATCCTGGCGGGTGCTCCCGCCGGGGAACGGCGAGCGATCGTCGTTCCGAACCCCGCCGGAGCACCGTTGCGGCAAACCGGCGTCGAGCGCTACGCGCGGCTCGATCGCCTCGTCATCGTCTGCGGCCACTACGAAGGCATCGACGACCGGCTCGGCCGGCTCTACCCGATCGAAGAGGTCAGCCTCGGAGAGTTCGTGCTGACCGGGGGCGAGATTCCCGCGCTCGCGGTCATGGATGCCACCGTCCGTCTGCTCGCCGGGGCCATCCGGAGGGAATCGCTCGAGAGCGAGTCCTTTGCGGAGTGCGGGGTCGACTACCCCAGCTTCACGCGGCCGCCCACCTTCCGGGGGGTCGCCGTCCCGGAGGTGCTCCTGTCGGGCGACCATGCCAAGATCGCGGCCTGGCGCCGCGATGAGTCCCGCAGGCGGACCGAGGCCCGCCGGCGCCTCGTCGATAACGCCTTGCAACCCGACGAAGAGCCGTGATACCATACGTCGGTTGTAGTCCCCAAAGTGCTTCGCACTTCGGGGCCCCAGGTGCTTTAACAGGTGCTCCGCCTTCGGCTGCGCACCCCCCATCGGCAAAGCCGACGGGGCCCCCCGCTCCATGTAGAAGTGTGCCATTGCCATGAACGTCATCGACGCCCTCAACCGAGATCAACTCAAGGACGGAGTTCCGCAATTCCGGACCGGCGATACCGTCAAAGTCTATTCCAAAGTCGTCGAGGGCGGGAAGGAACGCGTCCAGATGTTCGAAGGCGTCGTCGTCGTTCGTAAGGGCGGCGGGGCTGGTGCGTCGATCACCGTGCGGCGCGTCGCTCACGGCGTCGGCGTCGAAAAGACGTTTTTGGTGCACAGCCCTCGCGTGGAACGGATCGAAGTGGGCAAACGCGGCATCGTGCGCCGCAGCCGCCTCTACTACCTGAGCGAGAAGATCGGCAAAGCCGCGCGCATCAGGGAGAAGAAGGCCGCCAAGTAGCGCTCTGACACCGCTGCAGCTATTAGGACTTCTCGGCGTCTTCGCGCTCGCGCGCTTCGCCCTCTCGAGCAAACCGTTTACCGCCGCCGAACCGCAAGGTGCGGCGTTTGCGGCCGTTCGCGAATATTTGGACGCCCTGATCGTTGCCGGATTGGCAGCGCTCTTCCTCATCACGTTCGTCATTCGCACGTACTACATTCCGTCGATCTCCATGATTCCGACGCTGGCCGTGCGCGACGTACTGCTCGTCGACGAAATGGCCTACCGCTTCGGCAAGCCGCAAGCGGGCGAAATTGCGGTCTTCATGCCGCCCGTCGACTCGGGAGGCAACGAGTTCGTCAAGCGGGTCGTCGGGGTTCCGGGCGACACGCTGCGCATCGAGGACGGCATCGTCTATCGCAACGGCACGGCATTGACCGAACCGTACGCAAATCAGCCCCCAAAGTACGATCTGGAAATCAAGCGGTACGGCATCTACGTCGACGGGCAGCCGCTCGATCCGAAAACCGCCGACGTTCCGCCCAAGCGATTCTGGCAGTTCCCGAACCGCATCCCGGACGGTTTTTACTTCATGCTGGGCGATAACCGCAACTACTCGGACGACTCGCACGTCTGGGGTTTCGCTCAGGCGAGCGGGCCGTTTGCCGCCGGCCCCTTGGCGAATACGCCAAAGCGCGCCTCGTTCGATGGCCGCGCGTTTCTGCTCGCTTGGCCTTTCGACCGGATACGCATCCTGCGATGACACCCTTTCAGCTGCTCGCCATCGTCGCCGGTATTGCGGTCCTTCGCGGCGTGCTCTCGCTGCGGCCGGTAATCGCCGGAACCAGTGGGCGAAGCACGTCGATCGCCCGCGAGTTTCTCGATCCGTTCATCGTCGCGGGCGTGGCGGCGTGGGTGCTCATTACGTTCGTCGCGCGAACGTACTATATTCCGTCGGGATCGATGCTGCCGACGCTGCAAATTCACGACGTACTGCTGGTCGACAAGTTCGAATACCGCTTCCATCCGCCCAAAGAGGGCGATATCGTGGTTTTTCCGCCACCGATCCCGACGCCGGACGACTTCATCAAACGCGTCATCGGCCGACCCGGCGATACGCTCAGCGTCACCGCTGGCACCGTCCTCGTTAACGGTAGAGGCTTGGTCGAGCCGTACGTGGCCGATCGTCCCGCGTACGAATTAGCGATTCGCAACTACGGAATTTACGTGAGCTACGGCGCGGGCTGGCAACGGCTGGACCCGGCATCGGCAAACGTTCCGCCCAAGTCCATGTGGACGGCTCCCGATCGCATTCCGCCGCACTGCTACATCATGTTCGGCGACAATCGCAACGATTCGGAAGATTCGCACATCTGGGGATTCGCCCAAGACGATGCGGCGTTCGCGAGCGGGCCGCGCAAGGGCGAATCCGCCGGATTCACCGGCCGCGCCTTTCTCATCTTCTGGCCTCCGTCGCAGGCCCGCGTCCTCTAGCCCCGCGAAGGGTCTCTTCCGTGTCACGCTTGCCATGGCGCTCGCTTGCACGGCTGTCGCTGCAAATCGCCGTACTCGCAGCCCTCGCTGCAGCGTTTTTCATGGTTCCGCGCCAAGTGTCGGGACAATCGATGGAACCGCACATTGCTTCGGGTGAATACGTCCTCATCAATACCGTCGCATACCGCGTCGGCAGCCCGCATCGCGGCGACATCGTGGCGTTCCGGCGCGACGGCGACGCGCGCGGACTCTTCATCAAACGCATCGTCGGATTGCCGGGCGATCGCGTGCGCGTCGACCGCGGAACCGTTTTCGTCAACGGCGTGGCGCTGGCCGAGCCGTACGTGCGATACCCCGACGCGCGCAGCTTCCCCGAGACCGGCGTGCCGCCCGCATCGGTGTACGTACTCGGCGACAACCGGGCCCAAAGCGAAGACTCGCGCTTCTTCGGGCCGATTCCGGACGACCGGCTCGTCGGACGCGCCGTCGCCGGCCTCTGGCCGCTCAACGATTTAGGATCGTTATGAGCGCTCGTGCGGAAGCGGAGCTGCAGCACCTTATACAATGGTATCCGGGCCACATGGCGCGCGCGATGCGCAAGATCGGCGAGTACCTCTCGCTCATCGACATCGTCGTGGAAGCCGTCGATGCGCGCGTTCCCCGAAGCGGCCGCAATCCCGCACTCGATCGCACGATCGGCAAACGCGCGCGTTTGCTGGTCCTCACTCGTTCGGATTTAGCGGATCCGCATGCCACGAAAGCGTGGATCGCGCACTTCGCAGCCGGCGGCCTGGAGACGATTGCCGTCGACGCGCGCTCGCAGCAAAGTGTCGGCCGGGTCCGCACCGCGGCAGCGCGCCTGGCGGCCGGCCGCAAAGGCGTCTCGCGCGCGATGGTCGTGGGCATTCCGAATTCGGGAAAATCGTCGATCATCAACGGCTTGCTGCGGCGCGCCGCGGCGCGCACGGAGGATCGCGCTGGGGTCACGCGACAGCTGCAGTGGTTTCGCCTTCCGCCGAACGTAGAACTCATGGACACGCCGGGTATTTTAGTTCCGAAGATCGCCGACAAAGCGGCGCAGTGGAAACTCGCACTCTGTGCTGCCGTACCGCGCGAGCGTTACGAACCCGAAGAAGTCGTGCGCGCGTTCGAGCGATGGCTGCGCGAACGCTATCCCAACCGGAGCGTTCCCGGCATCGACGAGTTTGCCGCAGCGCGCGGTTTCGTGCGGCGAGGCGGCGAGATCGACTATCACAACGCCGCGCAATCCTACATCCGCGCCGCCAATGCCGGCGAGTTCGGGCGTTTTACGCTCGAGTTCGCAGGCGAGCGTTCGTGAACGCCAAGCAGCGCAAGGCGCGCAATGCCTACGAACGCGAACGGCGGCGCCTGCACCGTTTGCACCAGTTCGAATACGCGGCGCGCGCGCGCGGATTTACGATCGTCGGGGGAATCGACGAGGTGGGCCGCGGACCGTTGGCCGGTCCGGTCGTCGCCGCGTGCGTCGCAACCGATAAGCCGCTGCTGCTCAAAGGCCTCAACGATTCGAAACAAGTGCGTCCGGAGCTTCGGCTCGAACTCGCCGAGCTCATCAAAACGGCGGTCACGGCATGGGCGGTCGGCATCGCGACGGTGGCGGAAATCGATCGGCTCAACATCTATTGGGCGAGCGTGCTCGCAATGGAGCGCGCGATCGCGCAGCTCGGGTGCGAGCTGCACTACTTGATCACCGACGCCGTGCGCATAAAATCGTTTGCCGGACCGCAGGAGCCGCTCGTTCGCGGCGACGCGCGCTGCGCCGTCGTCGCGGCCGCGTCGATCGTCGCAAAGGTGCACCGCGACGCCATGCTCGTCGAGCTCGACGCGGTCGACCCGCGGTACGGGTTCGCGCTGCACAAAGGCTATTCGACGCCCCTGCACATCAAAGCGCTGCGCGAGCACGGGCCCAGCGTACATCATCGCGCCAACTGGGCGCGCGTGCGCGACGCGCAGCTCGAGCTCGGCCTGGACTACGTGGAAGAGGATTGATGAGCGCCGGCGACAAGGGGCGCGCCGGCGAAGATCGCGCGGCGGCCTTCCTGGAAGCCGCCGGCTACCGCGTGCTCCAACGCAACGTACGCGTGCCGGGCGGCGAAATCGACGTTCTCTGCCTGGATGGCGCGACGCTGGTCGTCGTGGAGGTCAAGCGACGGGACTCGGCCACGTTCGGATCGGCGCTCGGGGCCGTGGACGCGCGTAAGCGCGCGACGCTGCGCCGCATCGCCGCCGACTACGCGCAGATCGTCGCGCCGTCGGCTAAGATACGGTTCGACGTCGTGACGCTAGACGGTAATCGTCCAACCCTCCATAGAAACGCCTTTTAACATGGATCATCTCCAGGGACGGACGCTCGGTGGCGGACGATACAACATCGTCGAGCTGATCGGCCGGGGAGGGACCGCCGACACCTACCGAGCCGCCGACGAAACGCTCGGCCGGGACGTCGCGATCAAGGTGCTGATGGACCGGTCCGACGACACCAACTCCCGGCTCCTCGCCGAAGCGCGCGCCATGGCGCGCCTGAATCACCCGCGGATCGTCGCCGTCTACGACGCCGGTGAAGAGGATAGCGTCTACTACATCGTCATGGAGCTCATTCGCGGCAAGACGCTCTCGTCGCTGGAGAGCGGAGAGCTCGGCTACAAGCAGGCGCTGACGTACGTTGCCGAAGTCCTCGAGGCGCTCGACTACGCGAACGGCGAGGGCGTGATCCATCGCGACATCAAACCCTCGAACGTCATGATTCTCGACGACGGCAAGCACATCAAGCTCATGGATTTCGGACTCGCCCGCCGTGCGAGCGACGTGACCCAGACGACGCGCACCGGTCAAATCGTCGGTACGATCTCCTACCTCGCACCGGAACGGTTTCTGAGCAAACCTGCGGACGCGCGCAGCGATCTCTACTCCGTCGGCATCGTCATGTACGAGATCTTCACCGGCACCCTGCCGTTCCGCAACGATCGCGATGACATCGTCGCTACGATGTACTCGCACGTGAACGACATTCCGACGTCGCCTCGCGAAATCAACCGGAATATTCCCGAGCCGCTCGAACAAGTAATCATGCGCGCGATCGAGCGAGAGCCGGGTTCGCGCTATCAGACCGCGTTGGAGTTCTACAACGACGTGGAAGCGCTAATGGCGTCGCAGCCGCCGCCGAATGCCAAGCAGCGCCCTCCCAAGGCCTATCCCACGATTGCGCGCAAGCCGCCGACCGAGGCGATGCTGCGTCAAGCGCTCGATCGGGCGCTAGCGCCCGCGCGCAATCGCAGCGATGCGCTCGAGAACGTGCTCAAGGGCATGATTGCGACGCGGCGCCGCAACTACGACGAAGCACGCGATGCCTACTTAGTGGCGATGCACGAGCTGCAGGCTGCCGGCAACGAAGTCGAGTACGCGAAGACGGCGCTCAAGTACGGGGCGATGGTGCTGCAGAAAGCCGCCGACGGCAAACGCGACCGCAACGAACTGCGGGACGCGGTGAATCGCCTCAACGAGAGCCTCAAGATCTTCCGCGAGTACGGCCTCCAGGAACAGTTCTCCCATACGGAATACACGATTAACGCGCTCGAGCGCACCGCTATCGGAGTCATTTACTAAACAACCGAATGGGCTCATCGCCGAAACCCGAGCTGCGACGCAGCGTCACGCCTTGGGGTTCCTTTTCGTGGGGATACTCCGACGTCGGTGCCGACATTTTCGTCGGCCTCGGCTTGGTGCTGGCAGCGGCCGCCGGAGCGTCGAACGTCGCTTTCCTCTTCGCCGGAATCGTCTACGTTTCGATCGGCTTGGCATACACCGAGCTAGCCGCCACATATCCGGTCGCCGGCGGCGGCCAATACTTCGTCCTGCGGGGTTTGGGCGACGTCTTCGGGTTCATCGCAGGCTGGGCCGTGCTGCTCGACTTCACCATCGATATCACGCTGTTCGCATGGACGGCGATCGATTACGCAAGCCAGCTGCTGCCGATCTTGGTCGGATCGAACCATCCGTGGGCGCACTTCATTATGACGCTGCTCTGCATCGTCGGCTTATGCGGCCTCAACGTGCTCGGCGTCCGGGAAAGCACCGCCTTTCAGGGCTTCGTATCGGCCATGGACGTCGCGAGCGAAACCCTCATCCTTTGCTTCGGTTTCTTGTTCGCGTTCCGGCCGGATCTGCTGATCCATACGATGCGCTTCGACTGGCCCACGCCCGCGAACTTGATGCTCGGCACCTCGCTTGCCATCATCTCGTTCGTCGGGCTCGAGTCGATCTCGCAAGCGGCGCAAGAGACGCAGCGTCCGGCGTCGATCATTCCGCGTACGTCGATCGGGCTGATTCTTACGATTCTCGTCTACGCGCTCGCGTACTCCAATCTCGCACTCGGATTGGTACCGTGGCATCCGATCGTCGACGTGCACGGCCACCCCGTACAGTTCTGGCAAATCTTTCCGAATAGCTATCCGGGCGGCGCGGACAATCAGGGCAAGGCGGTCGCGCTGCTGGCCGCTCAGGTTCCGTACTATGGAGCGCTGGCGGCATTTTACGTGCCGGTTCTCGGTGCCGTCCTGCTGTTGATTTCGTCGAACTCGGGCGTCTTCGGCAGCTCCCGCATCGCCTACGCGATGAGCAGCACGAATTTACTGCCCTCCATTTTTCAGCGCGTACACGCCCGCTACCGAACGCCGGTCATCTCGATCGTGGCGTTCTGCGGCGTTGCGGTGCTGGAGCTGCTTTTTGCCGCGATGCCTTCGCTGGATCCGCATTTCGTCGGTATTTACGATCGCTTCTTTCACGGCGAAAGCGGTCTGGATTTCCTCGCCGACCTCTACGCGTTTGGAGCGGCGACCAGTTATTCGTTCGTCTTTCTCGCGCTCATCGCGCTGCGTCTGTGCGATCCGCTCAGCCCGCGCAAGTTCAAAATTCCGCTCAATATCCCGATGACGTTCCGCGGCGAACGCGTCGAGTTTCCGGTCGTCGGCATCATTGGTTTCCTGGGGATCTTCTCGATCCTGATGTTCACCTTGCAGACCCACCCGCTGGGCCGCATCTTCGGGCCAAGCTGGCTGCTGCTCGGCATCGTCCTGTACTTCAGTTACCGCAAGCGCAAGGGACTCCCGATACTGCACTCGCAAAAGCGCGATTGGCGCAAAGCACAAGTGGAAATCTTGCGCAGCGCCGGCGAGCTCGAACTGATGGACGAATATCTGGCGAACCTCAAAGCCAGCGACGAGCGCCGCGCGAAGGCGCAGACGCCGTGATCGTCTACCGCGCGCTGCTCGCCACTGCGACCGCGGCTTGCGGTATCGTCATTTTGGCGCGGATGGCGCCGTACGGCTTGCGTTTAGAGACTTTGCCCGGTCTCGTCCTCGGCGGCGCGATGATCGGGCTGGGCGTCCATCGGCTTAGGCTCATCGCGCGCCTGCGCGGAAACGCTCGATGATTTACGAAGGCTACGGCGTTTCCGTCACGGTGGCCGGCGCCGTCATCGCGCTATTCATCGCCTCCGTCGTCGTCGCGACGCTGTTTTGGATGCTCCATCCGCCGGCTTCGTACGTGCAACGCATCGCTGCCGAGGCCGAAAGCGAACTCGAGCGACTGGTCGGCAGCATCATCGTGGTGTTCTCACCGGAGATCAACTCGGCGCACATGATGGCGCTCGCGGTCAAGCTGGCCCGCGGCGAGCGGTCGGAGCTCTTGGCGATCTACGTCGTCGAAGTCCCGTACACGCTGCCGCCCGACGCGGAGATGCCCGAGGAGGAACGGTCGGCCCTCGACGCACTGGGAGCGGCCGAAACGATTGCCAACCGCAGTAACGTTACTATGCGTGCCGAGACCATCAAGGCTCGCTCGACGAAGCAAGCGGTGCTCGACATGGCAAAGCGCGAGAAGGCCAATCTGATCATTCTCGGCTCGTACCGCGAAGGCAAGTATAGCGGCGCGCCGCTGGGACGCACCATCGAGGAGATCGCGGCCGATGCGAAATGCGATGTCCTTATCGGCGTAGAAGGGAAGCACGGCACCTTGCTCATCGACGAAGGCAGCGCCTCACCGGCGCCTGCCCCAGCGTTTACAACGGAGGAATAATGCTCGCTCATCGTTGGCTCTCGATCGTCGCAGCCGCAGCGACCCTTTCGGCCCTTTCCATCTCCGCCGCTCGCGCCGACAACTCGGCGGCGGCGATTACCGCGTTCAATAAAGCATGGGCGTCGACCAACGACTATACGTGCCAGCTTCACTCGCACGAGATGCAGGGCGACAAGACGCAAGATCGCGTCTATCAATACTCCTTCATGAAGCCGAATTTCGCCAAGACGCTCATCATGTCGGGCGACGGGCAAGGGTCGGGCGGCGTCTGGTCGGGCGGCGACACCGTCAGCGGCCACCAGGGCGGCATTCTCTCCGGGCTGCACTTGACCGTATCGGTGCACGATCCGCGTGCGACGTCGATTCGCGGGTACACGATCCCCGACGGATTGCTCAACGTCATCGTCGGCCGGTACGCGACGATTCCGGGGACGTTAACGCAGGCTCCCGGCGGCAAAATCGGCGGCGTCCTTACCGACCGTCTCGATTTGAAAGTTGCCGATCCGTCGAAGAACGACGGCATCACCGAACAGATCCTCTACCTCTCGCAAGACACCCACTTCCCGATCCGGCAGATCTTGTACTCGGGCAACCAGATCGTGCTCGACCAGTCGGTCACCGATTTGAAGACCAACGTCGGCTTGACGCAAAAAGACTTCTAACTTGAAACGCTTCTCTTTCGCACTCGCGGCCGGCATGCTGGCCGCCTGCGGCGGCAACGCCGGCCAAGTGGTTCCGGCGCCGCCGGCGCCGAGCGTCGTTGCGCTCGCTCCGGGCAACTACATCAAGCACGTCGTCGTCATCGTGCAAGAGAATCGCAGCTTCGAAAACATTTTCGCGGGATGGCCGGGTGCGGACGCGCCCCTGCGCGGAAAGATTTCTACCGGCGCCACGGTAACGCTGCACCAAATGACGTATGCCGACGACTGCTTTACGATCGACGGGCAGCAGTGGTGCGACTTGGGACACTTGTGGCATCAGGCGATGCAAGGCTGGAACAACGGGAAGATGAACGGTTTCGATCAGGAAGCCGTCGGAACGACCGGAGGGGGCCCGAGAGCGGGCACGATTCCGTACGCCTATCTCGATCACGCCGAAATTGCTCCGTACCGCACGCTCGCCGCCCAGTACGTCCTTGCCGATCACATGTTTCCGACCGAGTTCGGAACGAGCTTCACCGCGCATCAAGATCTCATCGCCGGCACGACGCAGGTCGACTCCACGCACTCGCTGGTCGACATTCCGCTTCCGGGACCGCCCTGGGGTTGCGAAGCGATGCCGCAAACCTTCACCCAGCTCGTGAACCTCCAGCGACAGATCTCCACCCCTGGTCCGTTTCCGTGCTTCGACCAATACGCGACGATTGCGGACACGCTCGACGCAAAGCACGTGTCGTGGAAATACTACGCGCCGTCGGTGGGCGTCTTCGCCGGTTCGGTATGGTCGGCGTTCTCGGCGATCAAGCACGTGTATTACGGACCGGACTGGAATAAAGTCGTCACCCCCGAGACGCGCGTGCTGACCGACCCCGCGCACGGCGCGCTGCCCGAGGTGTCGTGGGTGATCCCCGACTTGCTATGGTCGGATCATCCGGTCGTCCAGAGTAATCTGGGGCCGTCGTGGGTGGGCGACGTCGTCAACGCCATCGGCCACAGCAAGTATTGGAAGTCGACCGCGATCGTGCTGCTCTGGGACGATTGGGGCGGGTTCTACGACAACGTGCCGCCCAAGCAGCTCGATTACGTCGGCCTAGGCATTCGCGTGCCGTGCGTCATCATCTCGCCCTACGCCCGTAAGGGGCAGGTCGTGCACACGCAGTACGAGTTCGGCAGCATTCTGAAGTTCATCGAGGAGACGTACGGACTCGCGTCGCTCAACACGAGCGACCACCGCGCGAACAGCCTGACCGATAGCTTCGATTTTACGCAAGCACCTCGGAAATTCGTCACCGTGCCGACCAAGTATCCCGCTTCGTACTTCATTCGCCAGCCGCAATCGATCAAAGCGCCGGACGACGACGACAGCGACTAGCGGATCGACAGCGTCAACGCGTAACCGGTAATCTCAGGATTGTCATCGTTGCCCACGTCTACCGTCAGGGTGTAATTTCCGTTAGCCGGTAACCGCAGCGGGGTTGCGGCCGTTACCGTTCGATCGAAGTGCGCGCCGTGCACGCGAACGACGATCGCGCGCTCCGCGCGCACGTCCGAAATCTGCACGACCTGACCGGCAGAAGCTTGGAACGCGTACGCGTCGCCCCACTCGAAAGCAACGCGACCCGCCAGACGCGCGCTCGACGCTCCGGCTGCAAACGCAAGCGGCTTGGTCGCCGGCTTGCGTTCGCTGTCGAATATCTCGTACAGCCCGGCTTTGACGTAGGCTCCGTCGCGATAGCGGTAGTCGGTCTCGTTTTGCAGTGCCGCGCTTTCGTGTGCGATTTCGTCGATCTCCGGCGGCCCGTCGCCGTGTTCCGGCGTAACGATTTTCACGTCGATCGCGTAGCCGTCCAGCAGCTTTACCGCCGAAGAGCCGTTCACGCGGTACACCCAGTAGGGACAGTTCTGGGCGCCGCAGACGCACTGGTGAAACAGCTCGACGAGATAGAGCTGCGGATCGCTGGAGATCTGCTTCAGCGAAAGCGCCTTGAGCATGGCGTGTGGATCCGTTTGCGTGCACGCGGCAACCTCGTGGTCGTCGCGCGCGACGGCGGCGAGGGCTCGTTCCGGCGTAAACGGCGCGGAGACGGCTGCGGCCAACATGAGATGCAGCATGGTTTCTACCCCTTCGCGATGTACCGCTTGCGGAGCTCGTCGAGGACGACGGCGAGCAGAATGACGGCGCCGAGCACGACCTTCTGCAAGTACGAATCGACGTTGAGCAGATTCATCGCGTTGTACAGCACGCCGATCAGCAGCGCGCCGAAGAACGTGCCGACGATGCTCCCGCGACCGCCCATCAGGCTCGTCCCGCCGACGACCACGGCGGCGATGGACTCGAGCAGCTCGTCGCCGGTTCCCGTTTGCGGCGAACCCGACGAAAAGAGCGCCATATAGAGAAAGCCGACGATCGCCGCACACGACCCGCTAATCACGTAGACCAGCGTCTTCACGCGCCCGACGTTGATGCCGGCGAGCCGCGCGGCTTCCTCGTTTCCGCCGATCGCAAAGACGTACCGGCCGAAGCGCGTGCGGGTAAGCAGCACGGACGCGACCGCGATGATGACCAGCATCCACACGACCGGAATGGGAACGTTCGGCAGATGCAGCGCGTTCGTTACCCCTCCCAGAAACGATCCGATGCCGGTGTTTTGAAAATCGGTGGAGTTCAGGCCCACCGGCCGCCCGTGCGCGAGAATGAACGACGCGCCCAGTGCCATTTCCAGCATCGCCAGCGTCGTAATGAACGGCGGAAGATTCAGCTTGACGACCGGCAGCGCGTTGACCCATCCCGCGGCCGCGCCGACTCCGACGGCGACCACGAGCGTGCTGGCAATCAGGAGAAATCCGGTAAGCGGAACCGAATTCGCGTAGCGCGCCGCGACCACGCCGGTTAACGCCACGAGCGACCCGACCGAGAGATCGATGCCGGCGGTGATGATGACGAAGGTCTGCCCGACGCCCAGCACGCAGTTGTAGGTAATTTGGCGCAGCACGCGCACGATATTGCTCGGCTGCAAAAACGCGCCGTGCGATGCAACGTTGACGACGGTCACGAGGATGACGAGCAGCAGCGCGGCGGCGCCGACGCGCACCCAGTACGCGGTGCGCTCTTTGGCGGCGACGTGGGGATCGACCGCCACTAAGCAGCGCTCCGCGATACGGTAGCGGCGGCGATGACCGCCTCGGGCGTCGCCTCCGCGCGCGAGAACTCCGCGGCAATTACCCCGCCGCGCACGACCAAAATCCGGTGCGCCATACCCAGCACTTCCGGAAGCTCGCTGGAGACCATGACGATGGCCGCGCCGCCGGCGGCCAGCTGCAGCATGAGCTGATAGATTTCGGCTTTCGCGCCGACGTCGATGCCGCGCGTCGGCTCGTCGAAAAGAAAGACGCGCGCCGTGCCGAGCAGCCACTTCGCGAGCACGACCTTCTGCTGGTTTCCGCCCGACAAGTTGCGCGCGATTTGCTCGATGGAGGGGGTACGAACATGCAGCTCGTCGACCTTTTCGCGAGCTGCGGCGCGTTCGCGCCGCACGTCGACGAGCAGATCCCGGTCGACGAAGTCGCCCAGGTGCGCCAGCGTAATGTTCTCGCGCACCGTCATCCCGAGCACGAGACCCTGCGCTTTGCGATCTTCCGTGATGAAGGCGATGCCGGCCGCAATCGCCTCTTGGGGCGACGCGATGCGGACGTTCTTGCCGTCGACGGAAATCTCGCCGCTATCGCGCACGTCGGCGCCGGCGATCGACCGCATAATTTCGGTGCGTCCCGCGCCGACCAAACCGGCGAGCCCGACGATCTCGCCGGCTCGAACGGCGAGCGAAACGCCAAAAACGACGGGCTCGCGCCGAAGGTCGCGCACGTCGAGCACGACCGGCGCATTCGCGGGCACCGCCGGCAGCGCGGGAAACTGCGCGTCGAGGGTGCGTCCGACCATCGCCGAAATAATCGCCTCCACGGGAAAATCGCGCGCATCGCGCGTTTCGATGACTCGACCGTCGCGCAATACCGTCACGCGGTCGGCAATGCGAGGCAGCTCTTCCATCCGATGCGAGATGTAGACGATGCCGGCGCCGGCCGCGCGCAAACGATGGATGATGCCGAACAGCCGCTCGATCTCGCGGTCGGTCAACGCCGCCGTCGGCTCGTCCATCACGATAATCCGCGCTTTACGAGCCAGCGCCTTGGCGATTTCCACGAGCTGCTGCTGCCCGACGGATAGTTGCGATACCGGTACGCGCAGCGGAATGTCGACGCCCAGTTCGTCGAGCGCCTCGCGCGCGCGTGCCGTCACCGCACGATCGTCCACGAAGACGCCGCGCACCGGCTCGTTTCCCAACGCAACGTTCTGCGGCGCCGTCAGCTGCGGAACCAGCGTGAACTCTTGATAAATCATCCCGATGCCCAGCCGCTCGGCCGCGCGCGGCGAAGCGATCTGCACCGGCGTACCGTCGACGAGAATCTCACCTTCGTCGGCGCGCTGCGCTCCCGCCAAGATCTTCATCAGCGTCGATTTGCCCGCACCGTTTTCACCGACGACGCACAGCACTTCGCCGGAATGCAACGTCAGCGAGACGTCGGAAAGTGCTGTGACGCCCGGAAACGATTTCGCGATATGCCGCATAGCGAGCAGCGGCGCGTCGCTCACGCTTACTTCTTCGCGTCCGATCGCGTATACGCACCGACGCCGATTTTCACGAACGCCGGCGGCGTCTTACCGCCGAAGTAGCCGTGGATGACGTCGATCGTGGTGGCGCCGATCTTGTCGGGAAACTGAATCGCATCGCCGTACATACCGCCGGCGGCGATCGCCTTACGCGCTTCGGGCGTTGCGTCATAACCGACGATCGCGATCTTTCCGGTCAAGCCCGCCGCCTGAACTGCGGCGAGGGCGCCGAGTGCGGAGTCGTCGTTGATGCCGAAGATCGCTTTGAGATCTTTGTGCGCTTGTAAAATGTCGCCGGTGTCGCTGTTTGCCTTGTCGCGGGTACCGCCCGAATCAACGTCGGCAACCACGGTCACGCCGGGGCATAACTGCGCGAGCGCTTGCTTGAATCCTTTGACGCGATCTTGCACGCTCGTCACTTCGGGCTCGTCGAGAATCGCAACGCTGCCGCTCTTGCCAACGGCGGCGCAGACCAGCTTGCCGGCTTGGAAGCCGCCTTGCACGTTATCGCTGGCAACGTGAGCCGCTACCTTGCCTTGCTTGCTCGTACTGGCAATATCCGCCGTGAAGACGGGGATGCCGGCGTTATTCGCCTCGACGATCGCGCTGCCGATGGCTTGTGAGTCGTACGGCGTGAGTACGATAGCATCGACCTTCTTGGAGATGAAGTCTTCGACTTGGCTCTGTTGCTTGGCATTGTCG
>JAFAHZ010000104.1 GCA_019236975.1 Vulcanimicrobiota bacterium
CCAATCGCAAGATCGATTCGACGCTGCGGGTTTCCGACAACCAAACCATCGTGCTGGGCGGTTTGATGCGCGACACGAGCAACGAAACGCTGGAGAAGGTTCCGTGGCTCGGCGATATTCCGATTCTGGGGAAGCTGTTTCAAAATAAGGAAACCGCCCACGAAAGAGATGAAATCGTCTTTCTCATTACGCCGCACGTGATCTATCCCGGCAGCTCGCCGCCGGCGAAGTAGAACGTGCCGCCACGCGTGAGGGAAATCGTTGCCCGTCTAAAGGCAATGGGTTTCGTAATTGCGAGACGAGGAAAGGGCGACCATACGATCTACGAGCACCCCGAGACGGGTCAGAGGATAGTGATCGACGGAAGCCCCGATCACGAGGTTCCTATGCCGGTCTGGCTGAAACTGAAAAAACGGTTTAAGTGGAAGAGGTAGGCCATGAAGACGATCGACGCCGTTATCGAGTACGACCCCGAGACGAAGATGTACGGTGTAACGTCACCCGATCTCGAAGATGTGTATGCGGTGAGCGATTCGCGCGACGACGTATTGGCGCGCTTCACATATTCTGCTAATGAATATCTTGCGTATTTGCAGGAACAACGCAAACCTCTGCCTTCGCTTTCGACCCGCGTTGAAGTCGTGCAAGTCCCGATCTCGTCGGTTTGAGCTGTCGGCGCCCACCCTGCGGGTCACGCGCCGCGTTCGCATGTATGCTTGCGCTCGAATGGCTTCATGGATGTTCCGCCGGCCCCGTTTCGACCTCGTCATGTGTCGTTCGAAAGGGATCGGGCCCTAACCGAAAGCGCCTTGCGGCATGCGCCCCTAAGAATGCTTGACGGTAAAGCTATCTTGACGCTATGCATATGCTAAAGTAATATTATGCATATGCCAAGAACCACGCTCATTCTCGACGAACGCTTGGTCCGTGAGGCGCGAAAGGCAACCGGAATAGAGCGGAAGACAGATCTCGTTCACGCGGGTCTGCGCGCACTCATAGCGGAAGGAGCGTTGGATCGGCTAGTAGCGAAGGGCGGCTCCATGCCGGAACTGCAACGAGTTCGGCGCCGGCGGTACTAAAAATTCTCCTCGTAGATACGTCCGTGTGGGTACGGCACTTCGCGCAAAAGAACACGGCGATCGAGGAAGCCAGACGCAAGAATCGACTCCTTACGCACCCATTCGTAATCGGAGAATTGGCGTGCGGCGCGCTTTTGGATCGCCGGCGCATCCTTGAAGAGATGTCTTTGCTGCCCCAGGCCGTTGAGGCGACGCACGCGTACGTCCGTCACTTCGTCGAGCGCGAGAAGATATGGGGTAGAGGCATCGGTTGGATCGATGCCCACTTGCTCGCGAGCGCCCTGCAAAGCGGCTGTCGTCTATGGACGCTCGATATCGCCCTGGCGCGTATCGCGCTACGGCTTAGGATTGCCTACGCGGGAAACACAAAGGCGGCGTCTCGATGTGGGCGAAGCTAGTGTCTCGTGGACACTTCTTCGATCGTGTTGTTCTTTCACGTTGTGGTGGCATTTGCTGCCGTCGCCTTCCTGGTCATACCGGGCGTGATGCTCGAGATCGCGGCGCACACTCACGACGTGCCGTTCATTCGCAAGGCGTATGGAATCGGGAGCTTTCACGGGAAAATCGGCGGACCGCTGGCGATTCTGATTCTGCCGCTGGGTGTTGCGGCTGCGTGGACGGCCGGGATACCGCTCGGCAGCGGCTGGCTCATCGTTTCGTACGTTACCTACGCGGTAGTCATCGCCATCGGTATAGGCTACCACATGCGCCGCGAGCTGCGCATCGCAGCGTTGTCTCAAACGTCGCCGGATGCCGCGCCATCTCCGGAGCTGTTGGCCGCGCTGGATGACCCGCTCAACCAACCGATGCTGTGGATCAGTGCCATCCTCTGGATCGCGCTGATCGCACTCATGGTGGCTAAGCCGTTTTAGAGAAAAAGGCTCGAGTGGAGCTCGTGGTTAAAGGCGAACCATGAAGCCCGCTACTTGGCGGCTATGAATGAGTAGGTACCTGGCGGTCAATCTCGTTTTGGCATTGGCGACGGGAACGCCGAGTCCGGCGCCGGTGCCGAGCGACTGGATCGCGCAGCTCTTTGCGGTGCCCTATAAGTCAAGCCACGGCGACGCAATAACGCTCGCGCGCGCGGCTTCGGCGTTCGGCGGAAGGGTCGATGCGCACGCGGGGCCGCCTCGCGTCGACTACGATCGTGCGAAGGGGCTCGTTCGCATCTGCTTCGGACCGAGCGATCCGCCGTTTGCAACGTGCGGCTACGAAATCTACGCGCGCGGCGCCGACGTCGGCGTTCCTGCGGGCGTGACGTCGGGTAGCGTCAAGCAATCGTCGATCGGCCTAACGCTCGCGCAGCTGCTGAACGCCTTTCGCAGCGACCAAAATTTTGCCGGTAAGATGCTGGTGAAAGGAGCGTCGGGCGACGTCGTGCTGGTGTGGGCCCTCGACGAAGATCCGCCGCCAAGCCGCTACGACCACGGGTACCAGACGCGCCTCGAGCAGCTCTATTTCTTACATGACGGCGTCGTGGCTGCAGCGGCGTTGCAGTTTAGCGAAAACTAACGTTTTGCGGCGGGGGCGGCGACCGGATGCGCTTTTTCGAGGAAGAGCTCGATCATCGCCTTGTTGAATTGCGGAATGTCATCGGGCTTTCGGCTGGTGACCAAGAGATCGTCCTTGACGACCGGTTGATCGACCCAATCGCCGCCGGCGTTGATAACGTCGGTGCGCAGCGACGGCCACGAGGTGACGCGATGGCCGCGCACGAGGCCGGTTTCGACGAGCATCCACGGACCGTGACAGATGACGGCCATCGGTTTGCGCGCCGTATTGAAGGCTTCGACGAACAGCACGGCCTTGTTAATGGTGCGTAATCGATCGGGGCTGCGCACGCCCCCCGGAATGAGCAACGCATCGAACTCGGCCGGATTCGCATCCGCGATCGTGACGTCGACCGGAAAAGTATCGCCTTGTTCGTCGTGGTTCGCTCCTTGCACCTCGGTTTTCTGAGGAGAAACGAGCGACGTGCGGGCGCCGGCTTCGTGGAGCGCATCGCGCGGTTTGACCATCTCGACTTGTTCGAATCCGTTATCGACCAGGATTGCCACGCGAAGTCCGTGGAGCGGTAGTTGTGCCATGGCGCTTTCGTACCCGGCCGCCGCGGGGGTTAAAGCAGCGCGAGAGTAGCCGCACGCCCGCATGCCGAATGGGCCGGAACGCATGTTTCGGTACCTGACGGCCGGCGAATCACACGGCCCGGCCCTGGTCGGCATCCTCGACGGCATCCCCGCGCACCTCAAACTCGACGTCGCTGCGATCGACGCCGTGCTGGCTCGGCGCCAAGGCGGCTACGGCCGCGGCGCGCGCATGAAGATCGAACGCGACGAAGTCGAATTCCTCGCCGGCGTGCGAGGCAGCGAAACGCTCGGTTCTCCGATCGCGGCGATCGTGCGCAATCGCGATTACCAAACGCCGAAGGTAAGGGCGCTCATGGATCCTCTGACGGGCGCCGGCGATCCGTTGACCAACCCGCGCCCGGGCCACGCCGATTTCGCCGGCGCGCTCAAGTACCGGCAACGCGATCTGCGCAACGTGCTTGAGCGCGCGAGCGCCCGCGAAACCGCGATGCGCGTCTGCTTGGGCGCGATCTGCGCGCAGTTTCTCGCCGCTCTCGGGATCACGACGCGCAGTTACGTCCACCGGATCGGTGCGGTCGACGCGACCGAACTCGACGATTGGAATCAAGACGACGTCGAGGCGAGCGACGTGCGCTGTCCCGACGCGGACGCCGCGCAGCGGATGATCGATGCGATCGACGCAGCGAAAGCGGCGGGCGATACGCTTGGCGGTCAGTTTATCGTCCGCGTCGACGGACTGCCGGCCGGAGTCGGCAGCAATCGCCAACCAGCGCAGCGGTTGGACGGTATCCTAGCGGGAGCCTTAATGGGCATGCAGACGGTTAAAGCCGTGGAGATCGGGTTGGGGGCCGGCGTCGCCGCGAAACCGGGTTCGCAGGCGCACGACGTTTTTGCGATGGACGGTCGCGACGTCGTTCGCACGAGCAATCGCGCCGGCGGTATCGAAGGCGGCATGAGCAACGGTCAGCCGATCGTCGTGCGCGTTTCGGTAAAACCGATTCCGACGCTGATGAAAGCCTTACCGTCGGTAAACCTGCACGAACGCGCCGACGCACCGGCGACCGTCGTGCGCAGCGACGTCTGCGTCGTTCCGGCGGGTGCCATCGTCGGTGAAGCGATGGTGCGTCTGGCGCTGATGGGACCGGTGCTCGAAAAATACGGAGGAGACTCCATGGAGGAAACGCTCGAGAATCTGCGCCGCAGCAACGAGGCCGCCGAAGCGCTCTTCGCGCAGCCGGAGCGACGTTAAGGTGCGCAGGCATATCGCGCTCGTCGGATTTATGGCGGCGGGAAAATCGACGATCGGCAAACGGCTGGCCCGCCGGATGAAGGTGGCGTTCTTCGACGTCGACGATCTCGTCGTCCGCGATCACGGCGCGATTTCTGATATCTTCTATAACGAGGGCGAGGCGGCGTTTCGCCGCTACGAAAAGGCGGCTCTGGCCGGGGTGCTCGAGGACGGCGAGCCCGGGATCGTCGCACTCGGCGGCGGCGCGCTGACGCTCGACGACAACCAAAAGCTGCTGAAGAAACGCGCTTATCGCGTGTTCGTAAAAGTGTCGCCGGAACAGGCGCTCGAGCGCATGCGGCGGAGCAAGGTCGTTCGGCCGCTACTGGGCCCGACGCCGTCGTTGATGAAAATACGCGATCTCTACACCAAGCGTATGCCGCAATACGCGCATGCCGATCACGTGGTGGAAGTCGACGATCTCACCACGTCGCAGGCCGTCGACAACATTATCGAGTGGCTGCACAAGAAGAAGATTCACCTGTAGGAATCTCCGCCGATGTCGTTACCAATCACGATCTGTCGTATCCGATCGCGATTGGATACGACGTGCGCCAAGCGGTTGCCGAGTTCGTTCGCTCCGACGGCCGACGCGTGGTGCTGCTGCACGACGCGAACCCGTCCGTCGCGCGGATTGCGCGCCGGGTCGGCCGATCGATCGGAAAGGGCCGAACGCTCGCGACGTTGGGTTTTGCGCTTGGCGAAGCGCGCAAACGTCTCTCGACCGTCGAGCGCGTTCTCGACGCTCTGATCGCTGCCGGAGCCGATCGTAAGACGCTGGTGGTGGGAGTCGGCGGCGGCGTCGCGAGCGACCTCTTCGGGTTCGCTGCGGGTATGTTCATGCGCGGTGTCGGCTACGCTCACGTTGCGACGTCGCTGGTTGCGATGGTCGACGCCTCCATCGGCGGAAAGACCGGCGTCGATTTGCGCGGGGGGAAGAACTTGGCGGGCGCGTTCGTCGACCCGGCTGCGGTTTTTTGCGACGTTTCGGCGCTGTACACGCTGCCGCTACGGTCGCTGCGCGAGGGCCTCGCAGAGATCGTCAAGGCGGCAATTATCGAAGGCGACGATCTCTTCGATTCGCTCGAGACGCTCTCGGGACACGACTTCGTTCGCTGGCCCTGGGCCGACGTGGTTGCGGCCGCCGCCAAGGTGAAAACCGCGATCGTGCACGACGACCGGTTAGAAGCGGGCATGCGGGAACTGCTCAACTTAGGCCACACGTTCGCGCACGGCATCGAGCGCGCGTCGCACTACCGCGTCGCGCATGGCGCCGCGGTCGCGCTAGGTCTGCGCGCTGCGGGCCTGCTGGCGCTGCGGACCGGGCGGTTTAGCGAGCGCGAGCATCTGCGCGTGCTGACGCTGTTGACGTTGTTCGGCATGCCGTTGCAAACGTCGCTCGACGCAGACGCCGTGCTGGAGGCGATGCGAAGCGACAAGAAACGCCGGGACGGGCGCCTGCGCTTCGTGCTTCCTCGGTCGATCGGCGACGTGGAATACGGTATCGAATGCGGCGATCGCACGGTGCGCGCCGTGCTGTCGCGGCTGCGGTGGGCACCGTCGTCCGCGCGGGGCCGATAGCCATTCGCGTCGTCGACGCACTTGCGGCGATTCGCTCGTCGCGCTTCGATCTGCCGCTCACCTACGACGCCGGGACGCTCGACATCGCTCTGGGCGACGTCGTGCGCGTGCCGTTGGGACGGCGCGAAGTCTTGGCGTACGCGGTGACGCCCGTGCGCGAGGTCGCCGCGACGCAGCACGCGCTCAAGGCGGTCACAGAACGCGTCGCCGTGCCGCGCGCCTTCGACGATACCGGTCTGCACTTGGCGCAATTCATCGCCGACCACTACGTCTGCACCCTCGGCGAAGCGCTCGAGGCAGTCGTCTTGAGCGGAGCTATTCCGCGCATGCGCGAGTGGATCGTGCGTGGCGAGAACGCGCCGGAACCCGGCCGCTTTCCGTCGATTCCGAAACGGCTGCTCGCGCTCGTGTGGGAAGCGTTTCCCGAACGTTTTGCTTTCGAGGCACTGGTTCGTCACCCCGATGCCCGGCGCAGCGGCGATCGCGCATCGCTGTTGCGGTACGTGGCCGCGCTGGTGCGAGGCGGTGTGCTTCGGCGCGAGCGCGCGCTCGTGGAGGCGCGAACGCGTGAATACCGGATGCGCGTGCTCGAACGCGGGGCGCGTGAAGTGAGAGGCACGAAAGCGCAAGCATTGGCGAGCTTCCTCGGCGATCGCGACGCGCCGGTTCCGCGCGCGGACGCGCTTCTGGCCGGATTTTCAAATGCCGTCATCGCGCGCGCAGTCAAAGCCGGCGCCGTGATCGAGCGGGAAGTCGTCCCCTCGCGCACGCGCGCGCGCATCCGTTCCCCGCAGGTGCCGGGGGCTACCGGAGAACAGCGCGCGGCGCTCGAGCGGCTGCACGCGCTGCTCGACGAGCGCACGTTCTCCGAGACGTTGCTCTACGGCGTGACCGGAAGCGGGAAGACGTACGTGTATGTCGAGGCGATCAAGCGCGTCGTCGATGCCGGCGGCCGCGCCATCGTGCTGGTACCCGAAATCTCGCTTACGCCGCAAACGGCGCGGCATTTCGAGGCGGCCTTCGGGGAGCGGGTCGCCGTGCTGCACTCGGCGCTTTCGGAACGAGAGCGTTTCGATGCGTGGCAGGCGTGCGCCGCCGGTGAGATCGACGTCGCGGTCGGTGCGCGAAGCGCGGTTTTCGCGCCGCTGAGCGGCGTGCGGCTGCTGGTGGTCGACGAAGCTCACGAAGCGTCGTACACGCAGGACAGCGTGCCGCGCTATCATGCCGTTGCCGTCGCTCGCGAGCGAATGCGACGCGAGCGGGGCGTGCTCGTTCTGGGCAGCGCTACGCCGTCCGTCGAAAGCTACGCGGCGGCAAAATCCGGTAAGATCGGGCTTCTCGAACT
>JAFAHZ010000073.1 GCA_019236975.1 Vulcanimicrobiota bacterium
CGGCGGCGCGAGCGCTCGACCATCGCCGGCCATTGCCGGCGGAAATTCAGATTCGTAGCGACGACGTAGACCGCGCTGGCCACCAGCACGGCCGTCGCAAAGATGCGAATGACAGGCTCGCCCATACGTCCCTCCTCGCAGTGGGCCTATCTGCTGGATTTCGCAGCCAGCGCCTCCAGTACCGCTTCGGCGACGGCCAGGATGCCGGCGGCATCCACATCCGGATTGTGCACGAAGCCTAAGACGTTCGGGCTGCCTCGCACGGCAGTAGATACCAACCGTGCGCGCACGTCGTTGCCTTCGACGCTCGCTCGCAACTCCGCCGCCGGACGTTTGCCGCTCAATGCGCGCCGGACGGTCGCTTCGAGCGCGGCAGCCGTTTTCGAGCTTTGCCGAATCGGCGCCGTGCACGTCAGCAGCAGGGTCGCACCCGTGGGAACGTCGTCGCGCAGCGCGCGACGCAGCCGGTCGACGAAGTGGAGCGCGACTCTATCGAACCTCAAGCCGGATTTTCCCGCCATCGCAGCTTCGTTCGCCGCCCACTTGGGTAAACTTCGCGCGCACCCGCCGCAAAAGGAGACGCCGATGTTCAACGAGCTCGAGGGGATGATGCAAAAGGTGACGAGCGGTGAAATCGACGGGCAGACGGTTGGCCAGGCGGCTGACGCCCGGATCGGCGACATGAATCACGACGAGCTCAAGCAGCAGGTCACGACGGCAGCCAACAACGCGTCGCAAAACGGCAGCCCCGACGTGGCGTCGCAGTTATTCACGCTCGTGCAGGATTACGAATCCAATCCGCAAGGGCTGAAATCCGAAGTGGTCACGCTGCTTCGAAACAACCCGCAAATCGTCCAGCACTTCGCACCCGAGTTCGCGCAGACGATTCTTTCCGCTCTTTGAAGGGCGACAACCACCCGCGACTAAGGCGGTAAGATGTCGATCGGAGCCAGGGGCGAATCGGGAAGTTTTTGCCTTAACGACGCTTCTTGGACGGCGCCGCCGTAACCTAAGGGCGTGAAGCGGATTGCGACGATCGTTACGGTCGTGCTGCTCGTAACGGCGGCCGCGTGCGCGCATCAGAGAAGTCGCCTTTTGCCCGAGGCCGAGATCGATGGCGTGGTGACTTGGGCGGCGCGGCAGGGTGT
Source organism: Vulcanimicrobiota bacterium (assembly GCA_019236975.1). Classification (GTDB taxonomy): domain Bacteria; phylum Vulcanimicrobiota; class Vulcanimicrobiia; order Vulcanimicrobiales; family Vulcanimicrobiaceae; genus JAFAHZ01. The sequence goes on from JAFAHZ010000073.1 coordinate 1,149, forward strand.
CCCGCGCGGTCGCGTGCGGTCGCTCCACTTGCCCCCTCAGCTCGCGACGGCCACGGTTAACGGTTCTGCCACCATCGCCCATCTGGCCGACGGCCGTATCTGCGTCTTGCTGGTCGAGGGGTGGGGCTATAAGGATAACTTCGACGGCGTGCTCGCGTGCAGCGCGGCGCTCCATCCCGGTGAAATCGTCCATTCTCCGAACTATGCCGGCAAAAGATACGTCTCGCTGCCGGGCTACGGCGTCTTCGAAGAGCTGTACGTGTCGTCTCGACGCAACGATCGTACCTACGACGTCTACTTCGATTTGAATTGAACGCAAAAGGTCGCTCGTACCCCTAAGTGAAAGCGCCTAGGAACATGCCCGTCTCACCCGGAGCGGACCGCCTCAATCTGGAAGCCGCCGACGCGTACTGTCGGTTCCTGACCCGCCGCCACTACGAAAACTTCAGCGTCGCGAGTCCGTTCGTCGACCCGCAAACCCGCCGCGATCTGGCCCGCATCTACGCGTTCTGCCGTTCCACCGACGATCTCGGCGACGAATCGCCCGCTGGCACGGCCCTTGCGCGCCTGGCTCGCTGGCAAGCCGAGACGGTCGACGTGCTGGCAGGCAAGCCGCCCAACCACCCGGTGCTGTTGGCACTGGCCGATACCATAGCGCGCCGGCGCATGGAGTCCGCGCCTTTCACGAACCTCATCAACGCCAATATCCTCGACCAGACGGTGACCGCATACGACACCTGGGACGCGCTGATTCGCTATTGCGAGCTTTCGGCGGCCCCGGTCGGACGGATGGTCCTCGCCGTCTTCGGGATCGCCGACGCAGAGAACGTGCGGCTCTCCGACGACGTCTGCATCGGACTGCAACTCGCCAACCACGCGCAAGACGTCAGCCGCGACGCCGCGGCCGGGCGCCGCTATCTCGTGCGGACGGATATCGAAGCGGCGGGCAACCAAGGCGCCGTCCGCGTCATGGTCGAGCGGGCGCGGGCTCTCCTGGCCTCCGGGAAGGCGCTCGAGAAGGGCGCTCCCCTGGCCCTTCGTCTGCAGCTTGCACTCTATCGCCTCGGGGGGCTCGCGATCTGCCAGGCCATAGAGAATGCCGGGTATCGCACCCACGAACGCCGGCCCCACGTCTCGGCACCCACGAAGGTATCCCTGGTGCTGCGCGCCGCAATAGAGGGGTTTGCCTCATGATCAACCTGCAACGAGCCCTTCGCGGCATGTCGCCGCCCCAGACCGACCAGGACCGCGCCGAGCGCTTCAACGCCTCGATGGCCAAGCGCGAAGCCGGCAACTTCTATTGGGGCTTCATCTCGCTGGGCTACCACGAGCGAATGGCGATTTACGCGCTCTACAACTTCGCGCGGCAAGTCGACGACGAAGCCGATAGCCTGGGAGCCAACAACGAAAATCTGCCCGCTCGCCTCGCCGTCCATCGCGATCGCATCGTGCGTGCCGGTCGCGGCGACTTCGGCGAGGACCCAATTCTGCGCGTGCTCGCCGAAGCGATGGCGCGGTATAAGATTCCCGAGCGCGAATTGCAGATGCTCGTCGACGGTTGCGAGATGGATTACACGCAGCAGCGCTATGCGACGTTCGACGATCTCAAGACGTACTGCAATCTGGTCGCCAGCGTCGTTGGACGCATGTGCGTGCGGATCTTCGGTTTTTCCGATCCGGTCGCACTCGAACGCGCCGACGATCTCGGCATGGCGCTGCAGCTCACCAACATTTTGCGCGACGTGCGCGAGGACGCCGTCGATATGAAGCGCGTGTATTTACCGCAGGAGGATCTTACGCGTTACGGCATCCCCGAAGCGGCGCTCAGCACCGGCGAGATCCACCCCGGCTGGAACCGCCTCGTACAACACCACATCGCGCGAGCGCGTGAGTTTTTCGTCAGCGGTTACGAAGTGCTGCGCTACATTCCGCGGCGTCCCGCGGCCTGCGTGAAAACGATGGCCGGCATTTACGAAGAGCTGCTTAAAAAAATCGAGCGCGAGCCGCATTTGCCGCTGCGCGAGCGCACGGCGCTGTCGAAAACCGAAAAGTTGCGCGTCGTGGTGAAATCGTGGCTCAGCTCGGGTTGAGCGCGTGCGCGTAGCCGTCGTCGGCGCGGGCCTCGCGGGCCTGTCCGCCGGAGTGGAACTCAAGGAGCTCGGCCACCAGGTCGAGCTCCTCGAACGCAGCCGGCTGCTCGGCGGCCGCGCGACGTCGTTCGAGATTGACGGCATCGAAGTCGACAACGGGCAGCACGTCTTTCTCTTCTGCTGCAAAGAGTTGCTGCGCTTTATCGAACGCTGCGATTTCGAGCGCGACGTCTACGTTCAAAAGCGCTTCGAGGCGTTGGTGCTCGATCGCAACGGCACCCGCGGCTGGCTGCGCGCCTCCCCGCTGCCGCCGCCGCTGCACTTGTTTCCGTCGTTCGTGCGCTATCCGCATCTGTCGGCCGACGGGAAAGTCAAAATCGTCAACGCGCTCGTCGCCGCCATCACCGAAAAACGCGCGCCGGAGGCGACCTTCGATCGGTGGCTGCAGCGCACCGGGCAAACGCCGGAAACGCGCCGCGCGTTCTGGGACCCGTTTTTCATCCCCGCCCTCAACGCGCCGTTCGACCGAGTGAGCGCAGCGGACGCGCTCTTTACGCTGAAGACCGCCTTCACCGGCAGCGTTACTGCCGCGCGGTTCGGATACGCAAAAGTACCGCTCGCTCACCTCGCGGCCAAAGCGGCCGCGAAACTCGACGCCGTGCAATTGCAGAGCGGTATCGTTGGCGTAGATCCTGCAAAAAATGGAGTCGCCCTTCGACAAGCGCAGGGTGACACGGTAACGTTCGACGCCGTCGTTATCGCGACGCCGCCCCGCACCGTGGCGAAACTGCTCGGCAATCCGGCGCAGTATGGCGTCGAACATCTCGATACGTACGCTGCGTATCCGATCCTCGACGTCCATCTTTGGCACGATGCCGGAAGCGCCGGCTTCGACTTTGCGGCCGCACTCGACTCGCCGCTCCAGTGGATCTTCGAGAAGTCGCCCGGTTATCTGTCGTGCAGTTTCAGCGCCGCCGGTGAATCGATGACGATGCCGACGGCCGATCTCGAGGCGTTTGCCTGGAGCGAGGTGCGAGCGTTCGTGCCGCAACTGCGCGAGGCTAAACTCGTGCGCTCGGCCGTCACCCGCAACCCCGAAGCGACGTGGCTGCCGCAACCCGGCTCGCCGCGCACGCGGACGCAAACGACCCACCCGCGCATCGCCGTCGCCGGATCGTGGACCGATACCGGCTGGCCGGACACCATGGAATCGGCCGTCCGCAGCGGTATCGCCGCCGCACGAGCGGTCGAGCGTGCGCCCTGCACTTAACGGCCCGGACGATGCCGAAGCACGCGCGATGCAGATCTGCGACGCGTGCAAAAAAACGGTCGGTGCGGCGAAGTTTTGTCCCGAATGCGGCGCGCCGACGGCACTTGGCGCGCGGGCGCTCGACGAAGCGCGTTTTGCATCGCTTGCCGACGCCATCGCCGACAGCTACGCAGTCGACGCGCCGCAGACGTCGTGGCAAGACGTCGCGCGCAAAGCGGGACCGATCGTTCTCCTCGCGGTCGTACTCATCGTCAGTGCGATCGCGGGAGCGTTGCTGACGAGGCAGACGCAATCGCAACTCGCCGCGCAACCGCTCGTCACGATGGCGCCGCGCCTGGCGATGCGCCCAAGACCCACGTCAGCGCCGACCGTTGCGCCAACGCTTGCACCGACAGCAGCGCCCACGATCGCGCGTACGATTGCGCCAACCGCAGCACCGCCGTCGATCGCGCCGTCTTCGCCCCCAACGATTCACAACGCCGTTCGCCTCGTGCGCAGCACGGGAGCGGTCAAGGTCGGCTCTGCCGGCAGCTGCGGCGGTCAAGACGTCACCGTCGACGCCCCCGGTTATCCGCGCGGCTGTACGGTATTCGACGCCGCGAGCAGCGGACGGCTGCGCAACGGACGCGGGACGCTCCTGGTCGTCCCGGTGAGCACCAGCGAGGACGCAAGCGACGTCGCCTACGGATTGCTGTATCTGCAAGCGAACGCGGACGCGGATCCGCGCTTTGTCGGAATGCTTGCCGTCAAGCGGGCCGCCCATCGCGCGCTGCGCGTGCAGGACGGCCTCATCGCCGAACGAGGCACGGAGCAAACGCAGTATTTTACGTACGACGGCCGCCGCATCGTCCGCAAAGCGGGAATTCCGCGCAAAGAAGGGGGCCCCTCGCCTTGACAGCCATGGCATAATTCACCGGATGAGCCCGACCCAAGCGAGCCTGGACCGCGCCGTCGAGTGGCTCCTGAAAACGCAGGACGCCGAAGGCTGGTGGTCGGGCGAGCTCGAGACGAACGTAACGATGACGGCGGAGCACGTGTTGCTGTGCCGCTTTTTGGGCGTGCCGCTCGACGACATCCGCGACGGTGCCGTCACACAGATTCTGTATACGCAAAGAAGCGACGGCTCGTGGGCGCTCTACTACGACGGCCCGGCCGACCTGAGCACCACGATCGAAGCTTACGTCGCGCTCAAAGTGCTTGGAGTCGATCCGTCGCGCGACGAGATGCAGAAGGCGCTGCGCGTCATTCATCGTGCCGGCGGACTCGCCAACGCGCGCGTCTTTACCAAGATCTGGATGGCGCTGTTCGGCGTCTATCCGTGGAAGGGGGTGCCGTCGCTGCCGCCCGAGCTCGTCAACTTTCCGCTTTGGATGCCGTTTAATCTGTACGATTTCGCATGCTGGGCGCGCGGCACGGTGGCACCGCTCACGATCGTCGTCAGCAAGAAACCCGTGCGTCCGCTCGGCGTCGACGCCGCTGACGTCTTTCTGCCCGGTACGGAACGGGAAGCGACCAAGGTGCGCGGCAGCGGCTGGCTGATGGCAGTCGAAAAGATGCAGAAACTCTACGAAGCGCTCCCATTCCAGCCGTTCCGCGCGCACGCGCAAAAGAAAATCATTCAGTGGGTGATCGAGCGCCAGGAACTCGATGGCTCGTGGGGCGGCATTCAACCGCCGTGGGTGTACTCGCTGATTGCGCTGGATCTGATGGGCTACGGGCTCGACCATCCGGTCGTGCGCAAAGGCCTTGAAGGCATGAAGCGCTTTTCGATCCGCGACGAGCGCGGTTGGCAGTTTCAGGCGTGCATGTCGCCGGTCTGGGATACGGCGTGGGCCGTGCGCGCGCTCGCGTGGGCCGGCTTGGAGAAAACGCATCCGGCAATGCAGCGTGCCGTCCAGTGGCTGCTCAAGGAACAGATCTCCGATGATGCACCCGGCGATTGGCGCGAAAAATGCGATCTGAAGGACGGGAACGGCTGGGCGTTCGAGTTCGACAACGACGCGTATCCCGACATCGACGATACCACGATCGTCGTGCTGGCGCTGCTCGAAGGCGGCCACCGCGGCGACGTCAACGATGCCGTCGCGCGCGCCACGCGCTGGACCCTCGCGATGCGCTCCCGCAACGGCGCCTGGGCGGCCTTCGATCGCGACAACACGCGCGAGCTGTTGTATCGCATGCCGTTCTCCGATTTCGGCGCGATGATCGATCCGCCGACCGAAGACGTCACCGCACACGTGCTCGAAATGCTCGCCGCACTGGGTTACGGCGACAACGATCCCTACGTGAAGCGCGGCATCGAATATCTAAAGGAAATGCAGCGTCCGTGGGGTTCGTGGTATGGACGGTGGGGCGTCAATCACATCTACGGCACGTGGTGCGTCATCTCGGCACTGCAACATTTC
>JAFAHZ010000113.1 GCA_019236975.1 Vulcanimicrobiota bacterium
GACGTGGCTCGTGAACGCGCTGGTGTTCTTCGGCATTCTGCTGAGCGTACTGGCCGCAATCGAGTTTTCGGCGCGCGTAACCGTGAAGCGTCCCGCCTGGCTGTATCTCGCCCTCTTCGCGGGCTTAGCCCTCACCTGGGCCGTACCGCCGTCGACGCTCCTGGAACTATCGCCGCTGCTGCGCTTTGCAGCGGCCGCAGCGCTGGCATTCGCTCCCGTGTTCTTGGCGAACGTCATCTTCGCGCAGCGCTTTCGCGCCGTCGCCTCGTCGACCGTCGCATTCGGAGCAAATCTGCTTGGGGCGATGGCCGGCGGGGTCTTAGAATACAGCTCGCTTTTGATCGGTTATCGCAGTCTGCTGATCGTGGTGGCCGCGCTCTACGGCCTTGCATTTTTCTTCGGCCGCAAACATCTCGGTTACAGCGTCGTTCGCCCCTCCAACGCCTTGGCGAGCGTTACTTCGTCGGCGTAATCGAGGTCGCCGCCGATCGGCAGGCCGTAAGCGAGTCGCGTCACTTTGGTGCCGAGCGGCTGCAGCAACCGCGATAAGTACAACGCCGTCGCTTCGCCCTCCGCGTTCGGATTGGTGGCGATGATGAGCTCGTGCGGCGATTGTTGGCCGATGCGCTCGACGAGCTCCTTGACGTGAAGCTGCGCCGGGCCGATACCGTCCATCGGCGAGATCAACCCGCCGAGCACGTGATAGCGCCCCTTGAACGCGCCGGTTCGTTCGATCGCGTAAACGTCTTTGGCCTCGGCGACGACGCAGATCGTCGCGGCGTCGCGATCGGGATCGGTACACAGGTCGCACGGATCGCTTTCGGTGAGGCAGTGGCAGACGGAGCAGAAGCGTACGCGATCCTTGACGCGCAGAATCGCTTCCGCCAGCGACTGTGCCTCGTGACGCGGACGGTTCAGTAAATAGAACACGAGCCGCGCCGCAGTTTTCGGCCCGACCGTCGGCAGTTTGCTGAACTCGTTGATGAGCGCGGCAACCGGCCCAGCCATTGACCCCGTGCGCGGCACGATTACATAAAGCCGGGAATACGCATGCCGCCGGTGACCGACGACATCCGTTTCTGCGACGCTTCGCCCGCTTTCGCCAGCGCGTCGTTAACGGCGACCACGATCAAATCTTCGAGCGTTTCGACGTCTTCCGGATCGACGACGTCCTTGCCGATCTTCACGCTCTTCACGCGTTGATCGCAGGTGATCTCGACCGTAACCGTACCGCCGGCTGCCGTGCCGGTAACGATCGTACTCGCCAACTCTTCCTGCGCCTTGGTCATTTCGGCTTGCATCTTCTTGACTTGGGCCATCAGCTGGGCTTGATTCATGCGTTCGTGATCCGTTCGTTAGCGTAGTTGAAGAGCGCGTCGGCGTCGTCGATCGAAGGCTCCGCCGCGGACACCGATGCGACGCCGCCCGGTGCGGAGCCTTTCGCGCGTGCCGGCGAACCGTCGGCTTTGAGCGAGACGTGCAAGCTCGTGCCGAGAAGGTCGGAGATAGCGTCTTCGATCAACGTCGTGCGCCCCCGCACGATGTTGGCATCGAGATCGTTACGAGCGACCAGTACGAGGCGATCGCCCTCGACGGATTCGACGCGAACGCCCGAAAGCGGGCCTTGCAGCGGCGGGTGCTGGCTCTCGACTTTCCCGCGCACGTTTTGCCACGCCGCACGCACCTTTTGCAAGGACACCGGGCCGCCGTCCCGCTTTTGCGGCTCGGGTTTTGGTGCGGCCTTTCGTTCCGCGTTGCTCGCGGGTTCCTCGCGCTTGCGCACGCTCGGAACGGCAACGGCGGGAGCGGCATCTCCGGCGAGCCGTTCTTCGAGCGATTTAAGGCGAGTAGAAAGCGCGTCGAGCGTAGGATCTTCCGACGCGAAAATCAGGCGCAGCAGCCCGGTTTCGAGCTCCAATCTCGGACTGCTGCCGGAACGCGCGAGGGACAACGCGTCGGTGAGAACGCGCAGCGCCCGAACGACCGCCGCTTGGGACACGTTCGCCGCTCGCTCGGCCGCGTGGCGCGCATCTTCGGGCGCGAGGTCGCGTGCGAGCAGATCGGGATCGACCCGGGCAACCAGCAGATTGCGAAAGGCCGCAAGCAGCGAGCGCGTGAGTACGTGCATGTCGGCGCCCGCGTCGCTCGCGGTTTCGATCGTTGCCAGCGCGCCCGCGGCGTCCCGGGCGACGACGGCATCGAGCAGGGTCTGCGCGAAGTTGCGGCCGGTCGCACCGAACGCAAGGTCCAGCGTTTCGGCCGTAATCGTCGCTCCCGCCGCAAAGGCAGCCGCCTGTTCGAGCATCGTAAGCGCATCGCGGAGGCCGCCGTCGGCCCGGTAGGCAATTGCGGCCAGCGCGCCGTCGTCAACCGCGATGCCCTCGCCGCGGGCGACTTCTTTCATCTTGTCGATCATGACGGGAATCGCGATGCGCGCGAAGGCGTACCTCTGGCAGCGCGACAGAATCGTCACCGGAAGCTTCTCGGGCTCGGTCGTCGCCAAAATAAAGACGGCGTGCGGCGGCGGTTCCTCGAGCGTCTTGAGAAACGCGTTGGCGCCCTCTTTGGTGAGCATGTGCGCCTCGTCGATGATGTACACTTTCATCCGCATCGCTGCCGGCGCGAACTTCACCGCATCGCGGAGCGCGCGAATCTCGTCGATACCGCGGTTGCTGGCGGCGTCGATCTCGAGGACGTCCAGCGCGCTGCCCGCCAGGATAGCGCGACAGTTTTCGCAGGTGTTGTCGGGCACGGCCGTCGGGCCGTTGACGCAATCGATGCAGCGTGCCAGGATCTTGGCCGCAGACGTCTTCCCCGACCCCCTGGGTCCCGAGAAGAGATAGGCGTGGGCGAGGCGCCCGCTCTCGAGCGCGGACGTGAGCGTGCGGACGACGGCGTCTTGGCCCACGAGGTCCGCAAACACCAGTGGACGCCAGGTTCGATAGAGGGACACACCGGAACGTTCGCGATAGAGGCTTCGGAACTCCCGGCGTTTGGGCCAACCGCCAAGCGGGTAAGCGGTGAAACGGGAACGCAATAGACGGGGGTTATAACGGTTGACGAGGGGCCGCATGATAGGCCTCGGCGTTGTCGCTTCCCCAAGAAGAGGGCGGATCGGAAAGAGGTCTCGTGGATCTGCGCGCTGCGCTTCGTGAGAAGTTCGGATTTAAAGAGTTTTATCCGGGCCAGGAAGAGGTCGTTTCACGCGTCCTATCCGGCCAGGACACGCTTGCCATTCTTGCGACCGGCGCGGGCAAGAGTCTGACCTACCAGCTGCCCGCGCTGCTGCTCGAGGGAACCACCGTCGTCGTCAGCCCGCTCATCGCCTTGATGAAGGACCAGCTCGACATGCTGCGCGATCGCGGCATCACGGACGTCGTCGCTCTCAACTCCACGTTGTCGGAAGAGCAAGAACTGCGCGCGCGCGAACGCGTCGCCTCCGGAACGATCAAGATCGCGTACACGACGCCCGAGAAACTCGAAGACGAAAGCTTTCTTTCGCTGCTGCAATCCATAGCCGTTCCGCTCTTCGTCGTCGACGAGGCGCACTGTATCAGTCAATGGGGACACGACTTCCGCCCGGCCTACCTCGCACTCGGCGGCGTGATCGCCAAACTCGGTCGGCCGACGGTGCTCGCGCTGACCGCGACGGCCACGCCCTCCGTACGCGAAGACGTGCTGCACCAACTCGGTATCGAGCACGTCAAGCCGATCGTGCGCGGGTTCGACCGCCCGAACTTAGTGTACGAAGCGCGTAAGGCCGACAAGGAGGCCGACAAGCTCAAGATTCTCAACGGGCTGTTCGCCGGTGAGGACGCCCTGGAAGGTACCGGCATCATCTACACGGCGACCATCAAGAACGCGCTCGAAGTACAGAGCTACCTTACGCATCAGCTGGGCGTTCCGGCGGCGGTCTACCACTCCAAGCTGCACAAAGAAGACCGCACGTCCGTTCACAATCTCTTCATGGACGAAGCCATTCGCGCCGTGGTTGCTACCAATGCGTTCGGATTGGGCATCGATAAGCCGAACATCCGCTTCGTCGTGCATTACGATCTTCCGGGATCGCTCGAAGCCTACACGCAAGAAGCGGGACGCGCCGGCCGCGACGGATTGGAATCGCGCTGCATTTTGATTTACCGTATGAGCGACACGCGCGTGCAGAACTACTTCTTGACCGGCAAGTATCCCGACGTCGAAGAGGTGCAGCGCGTCTTCGGCACCATCGAAGTTTTTGGCGACCAGTCCGCCGGAGTTTCGATGACGGACTTGCGCAAGATTCTTCAGCTCCCGTTGACGAAACTGAAAGTCATCCTCGCATTGCTCAAGAAGTCGGGCTACATCGAATCGCTCGGAAAGTCCGCCTATGGGTTGACGGAGGCCGTTCGCAAGCACCGCGAGCTGGTGCTGAGCCTCGCGAACTACGAAACCAAGAAGTCGTACGACCAAAGCAAATTGGCGATGATGCTGCAATACGCCGAAACCAGCTCTTGCCGCCGGCGGTTCATTCTCAACTATTTCGGCGAAGATTTCGAGGCCACCAACTGCGGCGCGTGCGACAACTGCTTGCGCGCGCTGCGGCGCGGTACCGACCAGGGAGCGGCCACCGGCGGGTTCAAGATTTCCGACGTGGTCGCCCACGCGAAGTTCGGCATCGGCACGGTAGAGCGGACGGAGAAGGATTTAGTCACCGTCCTCTTCCCGAATGTCGGGTACAAGACGCTTCTCGCGACGGCAGTCCGCCACGCGGAAGCGGCAAAGATTGCATAGAGCGCACGCAACCCTAGGCATTTTGCTATGCGTAGCAACGGTGGCCGTAGCAGCGGCGGGCGCGCAAGAACCTGAAGCCGTCCCCGGCGCCGTCTACTCGCCGTTCCCCTCGCCCTCGCCGACGCCGCCGGCCGCCGCATCGCCGGCGCCCGCCGGCGGCGTTCCGACTCCGCTGCCGACCGGCGTAAGCACCGAATCGCCGTCGCCGGGGCCGAGCCCCACGCCGCCGCCGATCACGGTCGAACCGGCGGCGCTTCAAGTACCCGTCGACAGCAGCGCACGCATCGCCGTAGGATCCGCGCTCTCACCGATCGATGCCAAGGCACACGATCCAAGCATCGTCGACGTCGCCGTCAATGCGGCCGATCAATCGGTGGTTCTTACGGGTAAAGCGCCGGGCGTTACGGTGGTTACCGTCTCCGATGCGCGCGGCCTTACGCGCGACGTCGGCGTTCGCGTGGCCTTCTACGCCGGCAGCATCGCTCCACGTATCACCGTGCAGCTCACCGGTGAGCCTGCGTCCGAAGCGTTCGTTCGCGAGCAGGTTGCCGCTAGCGTGCGACACGTGGCGCAGCCGCGTCCCGGCGCACAAACCGTCGTCGGGCCCGACGACGTCCCGTTTCGCGGCGATCTCGAACAGGACCACGTAGCGTCGTTCGACGTCCCCGTCCTACTGCAAGGCACGCAATATCTCGAAGTCGACGGCACGACGCACGTCGACGTGCAAAACGTCGCGGTACCGCGCATCTCCCCCGACTCGCTGATGGTCAGCGACTACCCCGAGCGCCTGACCGAGAACGGAACGCTCTTCGCCAGCGATTTGCATCACGAAGCGCCGTCGCGTTTTCTCTACTTTCACTACAACCCGCCGGGACAACCCGATCGGCGCATCGTTCTGCGTGCCGAAAACGCGTCGGAAGAGCCGGCAATCCTCCAGTTCATCAGCGGCGCGGGCGGCCCGAGCCCCAACGAAATGGAGGTCGGCCACACCGCAACCAAAGCGTTTCTGACCGACGTCGTGCAAAATCAGGGACGCCTGGTGACCATTCCGGCGAAAACCGGCGTCAACTTGACCGAGCAGGATTTACCGGCAGGCGCCATCGTCTGCAATCTCCTCCAGCTGCGGGTTCTCGAGGGTGGCGACGTTCGCCTCACGCTCTTCGCGCAAGATGCCGGCGAAAGTCCGTTGGTCGCGCTTCCCAGCGGCGATCTGCTGCAAAGCGATCACAAACACGCTCGCGGCGTCTATCCGATACCCGAATTTCACTACGCCACCCAGTGGGCGGTCAACAGCGAATACCTGGAGTTGCCGATCGGACAAATCCCGTTACCGAACGATTTGCAAGGCGAGGCGCTGGCGGGCGACTACGGCGTGCTGCAGTCTTTCGTGGTGACGGTTTCCAATCCGACCTCGTCGCCGCAGCGTTTTGCCGTCTACGAGAATCCGCGCGGCGGCCGCGCGACCGGAACGTATCTGATCGACGGCGTCCTCGTGCAATCGCATCAAGTACCGCCCTTTTCGCGCTATAAAGTGCGCCAGTACGTCGTTCCCGCGCGCGGGTTCGTACGGGTCACCGTCGTCACGACACCCGAAGCCGGATCCAGTTATCCGCTGCGGCTCGTTTTCGCACCCGACGACGGCAGCGTCGCGCCGGGCGGCCCCGGGTCACCCGCCTACTGACGCTTCGTAGATGCGAACCATCGCGCGGGCGCTCGCCGTCCACGCGAACCGCTGCTGCGCGCGACTTCGTGCCGCAGCAGCGCGCGCGTCGTCATCGCCGCGCATGGCCGCGGCGAGCGCGCCGGTCCAAGCGGCGGCATCGTCGAGTGCGACGACCGTCGCGTCTCCGCCGGCAACTTCCGGCAGCGAGCTTCGATCGGAAACGACGCACGGCGTGCCGGCGCATAACGCCTGGGCTGCCGGGTATCCAAAGCCTTCGTACCGCGAAGGCAGCGCGACGACCGCGCAGCTCGCGTAGAGGGACAGCAGGTCCCGTCGCGCGACGTACCCGCGAAATTCCAGGCGCTCTTGCACTCCGAGCTTTCTCGCGAGCGCTTCGCATTCGCCGCGGTACGGCGTCGACGGCCCGACCGAGACGATCCGCGCGTGCCGCAGTGCCGGCAAGCAGCGCACGAGCAACTCCAAGTTCTTCCGTCGTTCGACCGTGCCGACGGCCAAAATCGTGCGGCCGTCGCCCGTGCCGCGCTCCAGCGCACAGAAATCGTTCGCGACGCCCGGATACACCGCTTCGACGCGCGCGGCGTCGAAATCGCCGAGCAGTTCGAGCAGTTCGCCGCGCGAAAACGCGGAGTCGACCACGATGCGCGCCGCCTCCCGGTATCGCGCCAGCGCGAACGGGCCGAAATAATAGCGCGCGTAAGGACGCGCGTGCGCCTGAACCCGCAGCCACGCGACGTCGTGCACCGTAGCGACGATCGGGAGCGCACAACGCAACGGCAGCGTGCCGGACGCGCAGTGCAGCAGATCGGCTCCCGACGATCGCGCGCGCCGGGGAAGAACGATTTGATCCCATATAACGCGCCGGTCGAACCGCCACGGATCGAGTCCGGGCTCTTTGAGTTCGACCAGATCGATCCCCAGCGCGCGGAGCGCGCCGGCCAATCCGCCGACGTACTCGCCGATCCCGGTTGCGGTACCGACCGTCAACTGCGCGTCGACGGCTATTTTCATTGCTTGAGGAAGCGTTCGAGCGAGAGCACCATCAGCGAACGTTCGTCGATGCGTCGCGCGCGCTGCAGCTCCGCGCGCGCTGTTTCCACGTCGCCGCGCTGGTAGGCAATGACGCCCAGACCCGCGATCGCGTCCGCGCTGCCCGGGTTGGCATCGGCGGCGCGCGCGAAGAGGGTCTGCGCGCGCGGCAGATCGCCGAGCAGCATGGCTTGATTGGCTGCGGCGATGAGGTATTTTTCGGAAAGCGGCGCGAGATCGACGGCGTACTCGAAATCGTTCATGGCCCGATACAGCCATTTCCCTTGTTCTTTGCCGTCGGGGACTTCGCGCCACGCCTGGCGGTTCGCTAGCAGCCCGCTTTCAAACGACGCTTCCGCGACGTCGTCGGGATGCGTTCCCAACAACGCCAGCCGCCGCTCCAACAATCGTTCGAGCGCGTATCCCGCCGCCGGCGACCGCACCGCGCGCGCTCGAACTTCGTCGTCGACCGCCGCGACGTCGGGCGCGGCCAAGAAATACTCGAGCGCCAGCGTTCGATCGTTTTGCGCCAGCGCGACGCGCGCGAGCAGGTCGTCGCGCACGGGCGACGGCGGCAGCCGCACGCTCGCACGCAGCGCGGCGGCTGCGTCGCCCCGCGATAAATCCAGCGAAGCCAGCGTGGAGAGCACGTACGGCGCCGGCGCGAAGCTCGCGAGCGTTCGGTACACGGCCGCACCGAACGCCGGCGAAATGCGCGACGGCAGCGCCCCCGGTACCGCCGCGGCGGCAGCCAGCGAGTCCGAGGCGAATTGAATGGCGGCAAAAGCCGCCGCAACGACCGCTACCAGGAGAAATACGATGCTGCGAGCCAACGCGTACGAACGCGTCAGAATTTCACCGTGAAGTCGAGATTTTCTCGGGTTTGCGAGAGCGAGTTGGCCGGTAGAATGTTATCTTGATACCGGTACTGATAGGCGGAAAGCGAAAGGGTGCTCGACGAATGCGGCAACGCGAAGGTCAGTCCGCCGCCGTACGCGTTGTCGATCGCGTCGAGGTTAGTCAGTCCGGGCAATCCGTAGCTGCCGAGCAGCCGCGCCGTATCGTAGTTGAGGTTCAGCGTAAGCCCGTTGATCAGCGGAACGTTCACGCCGGCGGCCAGCGACAGTTGGCTCATGTTCGCATAGCTCGGTAGCATCAGCGGCGCGTCGGAGCCGGCCAGACGCAGCGATGCGGTCGGCAGCGACGTCCCGAACGTCACGTCGTTGCGATTGAGTTGTTGGTAACTGCTCGAAACGTCGACGTTCACGCGCCGTCCGCCGGCGCGCACGTCGAAGTTTGCGCCCGCTCCGTAGCTGCTGTCGTTGAGCGCCAGCTGCGAGACGGTAGTGCTGCTGCCTTCGATGCGACCTTGGAACTTCACAGGCCCAACGTGAATCGGCGCGGCGACGGTTTTCGTCGTCGCTGCCGCTTCGGGCACGTTCAGCGGCTCGAAGGAAACGTCGCCGGACGCAAGCGCGGTGGACGGAGCGCTCTCCACCGGCTGGTAGGCGACGACGGGAAAGTCGCTGCCTTTCACGTCCATGTCGGCGGGGGCGACGCCGGACGCGGCCGGAGCCGCCGGCGGAGCGTAGAGTACGTTGGAGTGCAGCAGACGCGAACGCACGGTTCGTGCCAAGTCGCCGTAACGATCGGCTGAATCGGACGCGTCCGCCCGGGCAAACGTCGGGGCCAAGGCGATATCGGCCGTGAAGGCGGCCCTTGCAGGCTCCGGGACAACGAGCGCCAGCGAACGCAGCGGCGATTCGCTGGTGCGGTCGCCGTACGCTGCGCTGACGGCTGCGGCCGAATCGGTCGTCTCGCCGAAGAGCCGCATGACGACCTGGGAACCGAAGTCGTAAGCGGTGGGAACCGCGAGGTTCGCCAGAGCAACAGGGCGGTACAGCGCTGACGCCAGCGCCGCCATCGACACGACCGACACAAACCGGCGCATGTCTAAAACCTCGCTCCTGTTCCTATTTCCTATTACCCGCCCGAGCGGGTGCTTATAGATATCGGACGATTTCGAGGATCGTTTCAGTTCGGAGCATCCACCCCACCCGCCCTTGTCAGATAGCTTCGGGCGATGAGAACGGCCGCATAGTCGTCGACCGGTCGCGGCGGCAACTGCATACCTGGGGGGATCAGCCGTCTCCAACCGCGCGGAGGGTGCTCCGTGAAGTATAACTCCCGGGCTCGGCGGCTCGTTTCGAACTCGTCGATCAGGACGATGGGGATACCCAAAGGCTGCAAGGCCGAGGCTACCTGAGCGCTGCGCGTGCCCCGGCCGAGGGCCACGCAAGCGATTGGGCGTTCGCCGGCGAGCGCCGCAAGCGTCTCGGCAAGCGCGTCCACTGCCACGATGCCGCTGCGAACGACCGTGCCGTCCGGCTCGACGAGGGCGTACCCGGCCTTCGCACTCCCGGGATCGACACCCAGGACCGCCCCGGTCACGCCGAAGGCTGCTGCGTCAGCACGATGACGACCGGAATGCCTCCCAAGTGCGGGTAGAAATCCTCGGCGGCAAACGCCGTCAGAACGTACGCACCGGACTTATTGATCATCTGCTGCATCTGCGTAA
>JAFAHZ010000012.1 GCA_019236975.1 Vulcanimicrobiota bacterium
CGCGTCATCAAGGGCGATATTCCCGAACCCCTTCGCGATAAGCGCGTGATCACGCTCGACCTCGCCGGCCTCGTTGCCGGCACCAAGTATCGCGGTGAGTTCGAAGAGCGGATGAAGCGCGTGATGGATGAGATCCGCGGCGCCGCGGGCGAGATCATCCTCTTTATCGACGAGCTGCATACGCTGGTAGGAGCGGGAGCGGCCGAGGGCGCGATCGACGCGAGCAACATTATCAAGCCGGCGCTGGCCCGCGGCGAACTGCAGTGCATCGGCGCGACCACGCTCAACGAGTTTCGCAAGCACATCGAGAAAGACTCGGCGCTCGAGCGGCGTTTTCAGCCGGTAATGGTCGGCGAGCCGACCATTGAAGAGACGATCGAAATTCTCAAAGGTTTGCGCGACCGCTACGAAGCGCACCATAAGGTGCAGATTACCGACGAAGCGCTGACGGCGGCTGCCAAGTTGAGCGACCGTTACATCACCGATCGCTTCCTGCCGGACAAAGCCGTCGACCTGATCGACGAAGCCAGTTCGCGCGTGCGCCTGCAGGCCACGCTGCCCCCGCCGGAGCTTCGCGACCTCGACACGCAGCTGCGAAGAGTCATTACCGAAAAAGAGTCCGTCGTCAAGAATCAAGAGTTCGATAAGGCCGCATCGATTCGCGATAAGGAAGAGAAACTGCGTCTCGAAAAGGGCCGGCTCGAACAAGAATGGCAGGAGAAGAAGACTAAGACCGAGCGCATTTTGCGAGTCACGGCCGAGAACATCGCCGAGATCGTGTCGTCGTGGACCAAGATTCCGGTCAGCCGCCTCGCGCAAGCCGAAACCGAGAAGCTGCTCAAGATGCAGGATCTGCTGCACGAGCGCGTGATCGGTCAGGACGAGGCGATTTCGGTGATTACGCGCGCCATACGGCGTTCGCGCGCGGGATTGAAGAACCCGAACCGCCCGATCGGCTCGTTTATCTTCCTCGGTCCGACCGGCGTGGGAAAGACCGAAGTCGCGCGCAGCGTCGCCGCGTTCCTGTTCGACGACGAAGAGTCGATGATTCGCATCGATATGTCGGAGTACATGGAGAAGTATTCGGTGAGCCGCTTGGTCGGCGCGCCTCCCGGATACGTCGGATACGAAGAGGGCGGCCAGCTCACCGAAGCGGTACGCCGGCGCCCGTATTCCGTGGTGCTGCTCGACGAAATCGAGAAGGCGCACCCCGACGTCTTCAATCTGCTGCTGCAGATGCTCGACGACGGCCGCCTAACGGATTCGCAAGGCCGGCAAGTCGATTTCAAAAACACCGTCATCATCATGACGAGTAATGTCGGCGCGGTCGGCATGTCCACGAGCAGCGAAATCGGCTTCCGCCTGCAGAAGACCAGCGGCGAGGACGAAACCAAAGCGTACGAGCGCATGAAGAACAAAGTACTCGAGGAAGTCAAGACGACGTTCCGTCCCGAGTTTCTCAACCGCGTCGACGAGATCGTCGTCTTCCATCAGCTCACGCGCGAACAGATCGAGCAAATCGTCACGCTCGAGCTCGAGAAAGTCATGCGCGAAGTTCGAGCGCAGGAGATGGAGCTCAAGGTCACCGAGGCCGGCAAGGCCTTGCTGGCAAAAAAGGGCTGGGATCCGCAGTTTGGCGCGCGTCCGCTGCGCCGTGCAATTCAGCGTATGGTCGAAGACGAGTTAGCCGAAGAGATGCTCAAAGGCACGTTTACTTCGGGCGATCACATCCTCGGCGACGTCGATCCGGACGATCCAGAGAAGATGAAATACGCCAAGATTCCGTCGGTCGAGCCGCCATCGGCAACGCCTCCGGAGCCCGCCGTAACGTAATATAAAACAAAGCGAGCGCAGGACACTCTGAGCAAGAAAAGGGGCGCCGTAGAGATGGCGCCCATTTTCTTCCCTGACTTTGTTGACTTTGCGCGGAACGAAGTGTGTGCTAGCTAGTGGAGGTCAGCACGCGTGGCGTAGCGGCCTGTGGTGGAATACGACGTCGCCGTAGTTGTCGTTGACGATGCGCTCGAAGTGATCGAGTTCGCAGTTGCTGATGAGGAACGCGTTGGCCCAAGCCGCATCACGAATGGCTTCGCAGAGGTCGCGGGCTCGGGGGTCGTACTCGGTGCCGCCCAGTTGAACGATTTCCGTGTCGTAGCCCTGGTCGGCGAGAATGCCGGCGACGGCCGATGCGTGAGGATGTTCTCGGAATGCCGCTACTCGCATGTTGTGCTGCCCTCCAAGTACTTGAATCGGATGCGCGAGCGGCCTTAAACATGGTCACGGCACTGTAAGCCGTAATTCTGTCGTTAAAGAAGTGTATTGCTTGTGTAAAGTCGTGCTTAAAGCTCGGCGCGAGCTTTGACGGGCACTATCAGGTTCGCGATTTGGCTCATGACGACGACGCCGGCCTGATTGACGGTGTGCAGCCGCACGCGCAGCGTACCGCGCTTTCCGTTGCCCGGCCAGGGCGCCGACCCGATCACTTCGCCGCGGACGCGCAGCGTGTCGCCGGGCTTCACCGGAGCCAGCCAGCGCAGCTCGTCGATCCCCGTGCCGATCACCCCGGTTTCGCGCAGGACGCCGGTGTCGACGACGAGGCGCATCGTAATCGCCGCCGTCTGCCAGCCGCTAATGACGAGCTCGTGGAAGAAACTGCGCGCCGCCTCGCCGGCGTACAGGTGAAACGGCTGCGGGTCGTAGGCGCGCGCAAACGCCAGCGCCTCTTCCTCGGTGATGGTGTAGCCGGCGCTCTCGAAGGCATCGCCGACGGTGAAATCGCTGAGGTACCGTCCCATGAGAATCGCTAACGTTTGACTCGTTCGATGTCGATTCCGGCGAACGTCTCGCTGGCGGGATGCGTTCCCGCAGCCGCGACGCGGTCGTTGGGGCGCGCCAGCTGCAGGGTTTGCATGCCGGCGGCACGGGCCGCATCGAGTTCCGCGACGCTATCCGAGAAGAAAACGACCCGCTCGGGGCTCATCGATGCGCTCTCCGCGATGCGTCGATAGGACGCAGCCTCGCGTTTTGGTCCCGTCGTCGTGTCGAAGTAGCCCTCGAAGAGCGGGCGCAAATCGCCCGCCACCGAGTACCCGAACAGCAGCTGCTGTGCGGCGATCGATCCCGACGAATAGACGAAGAGCCGCACGCCGCCGGCGTGAAAGCGCTGCAAAGCCTCGACGGCATCGGGGTAGAGATCGGCGCGGACGGCACCGGTCTCGAAGCCCGTTTTCCAAATCATGCCCTGCAGCTCTTTGAGTGGCGTAATCTTCACGTCGCGATCGCTCCATTCGTGCAGCGCGTGCAGGATCGCGTCGAGGTCGTGCACGTCAACGGCGGCGTCGCGCGCGGCCGCGTCGAGCACCGCGCGCACGGCGTCGTCTTCGCACCGTTCGCGCACGAACGCGTCCATGCGAGCGCGCGCGTATGGAAAGAGCACCTCGTGCACGAATGCGATCGAGCCGACCGTTCCTTCAATGTCGACGAGCGCCGCGTCGGCGGCTAACTTCACGTTAACTATCGAGTTTGGGAAACTGCGAGGCGATCGTATCGCCGGTAAATTTCGCAACCCAGCCGTCGGGATTGATAAACAAACGAACCGCGGTAAACTCCGGATCGGGCCCCATGTCGAACCAATGCTTGGTTCCGGCCGGAACGCCGATGAGATCGCCGCGGACGCAAATCACTTGATAGACGCGCGGGCCGACGTGAAGGTAAAACGCGCCGCGCCCTTCGACGAAAAAGCGCACTTCGTCTTCGCCGTGCTGGTGCTCGTCGAGGAACTTCGTGCGCAGCGCACCTGCGTTCGGCGCGCCACGCTCCAAGCGGATGACGTCGACCGAGGTATAGCTGCACTCGCTCATGAGTTTGTCCACCGAGCTGCGATACGCTTCGATGACCGTCGCCTGATCGGCTCCGGCCGGCAGCTCGGCATCCGCGTCCCAGCGCTCGAAGCGGACGCCGATTTCGTCCAGCTCCGACGCGATGATATCGCCGTCGCTGGTTTCGAGCACGGCCTCCTGGGGACGGTCGTCGCGAAAGATACGCATGAACGTCGTCGCCGTCGTAGCGGTCATGAGAGTCTCCGTTCTTCGAGCGAGCAGCGTAACAAGAATTCCAATCCTTCGACGTGGCGTCGAGCTTGATCCATCGTCGTTCCCCACGCGTAGAGTCCGTGGCCCGCGAGCAGGTAACCGGGAACGCCGCTGCCGGCGATCGCGGCCTCCACCGTGCGCGCCAGCTGCTCGGTATCTTGCGCGTTGGGGAAGATCGGCAACCGGACGTTGCTTTCGTGCGTGGTAAAGCCGCTGAGCGCCTTGTGCATCTCGAAGCCTTCGAGCTCGATCGCTCCTCGATCCGCGAGCACGCGCGAGAGCACCGTTGCGGCCAGCGAATGAATGTGGACGACCGCGCCGATCGACGGCTCGTTGCGGTAGCGCGCAACGTGCAGCGGCGTTTCGGCCGAAACGCCGAGCGGCAGCGGACCGTCGAGCCGCACGACGAGAAAATCGTCGGGGCCGAGCGCGCCCTTGTCGGCACCCGATCGCGTGATGGCGATGTGGTGCGCGTCGAGGCGACGCGAAAAGTTGCCGCTGGTCGCCGGCACCCAATCGCGGTGAGCGGCAAAGCGGCCGATCGCCATCAGCTCGTCGACGGCGTCGTCGTGAATCTCAACCTGGAGCACCGGACTATGCTAGCACGAAAACCGCCGCTGTCGAACCGGCCTTGCCGATGATTCTCAGCGCCGCTATCCTCGCCACCGTCCTCGCCCAGGTGCAGCCTTCGCCCTTCCCGTCCGGGTCGCCGCCGGCGACTCCCTCGGGTCCGGTGCTGACGCTCTCGGCGACCTCGCTGTCGCTCAATCCGGCGCAGCAGCGCAGCATTGCGGTCAGCGGAGCGTCGCCGCCGCTGGGGATATCGCTCGACCGGAAGCTCGTCAGCGCGACGGTCGATCCAAGCAACGCGAGCGTCACCGTGACCGCAACGCAAGCGACCGGCGACGACGTGCTGCACATCTCCGACGCCAACGGCGCGACCGCCGACGTGGCGATTCGCGTCGCGTTTAACGCCGGCACGATCGTGCCCGAAGCGACCCTTCGCGTGACCGGCTCGCCGGCCGATCCCGCGTGGCTTGCGGCGCAAGTCGCCGCGCTGGTCGCGCGCTTGACGCAAGCGATGCCCAACGCGCAGATTCAAATCGCGCACGTGGCTCCGCCGATTGCGCCACTGGCACCGGGCGCGGTGACGCAGTTTAGCGTGCCGGTCGGCGTGACCGGTCCGGATGGAGCGTATTTCGATCAAAACGGCAGCACCACGGTGAACGTATCGAACGTCCCGCTCGACCCATTCGCACCGCCGCTGCTGCTTTACGACGACGATCCCGAGCACGTCGCCGTCGACGGGGTGCTGTTTCGTCACACTATCGACAGCGCGCAGCCCGTCCGGCTCTACTACTACCACGATGCAGTCGCCGGCCCGCGCCGTTTGGTGGTCGTGCTGAGCAACGCATCGCCGAATCCGGCATCGGTGCAAGTCATCGACGCAACGGCCGGTCCGAACGAAGACGTGATGCACGTCGGCGACGCTGCAACGCGCCAGTTCTTGGTCGGCAAAGCGCACAACCAGGGCGTGATACTCGACCTCGCGCAAGACCAGCCGCTCTTCCTGCACGACATCGGCATGAATGCGGGCCAGCTCGTTGCCGGAACGGTCGACCTGCGCGTGCTTTCCGGCGGACCGGTCGGCGTTACCGTGCTGGCAGTCTCGCCGGGTATCGATCCCCGCACGCTGCTGGACGGGCCGATGCTCCCCGGCGACGGCCATCACCGGACCGGCACCTTCCGTATCGACGCGTACGGAAACGAACGCCTCGACTACGTGACGGGCAGTACGGATCCGGCGGTGGTCATCGGCGATCGCGACCCGACGCCGCCCAGCGTCGACCCTGCGGCAGCCGGTCACGACTACGGCGACTACGGCGTTACCCACAACATCGACGTGACGATGCAGAATGCCGGCGACGCACCGGCGACGGCATACGTGTATTTCAAACCGCTTGCGGGCGTTGCGCGCGCGAGCTTCCTCGTCGACGGCAATGCGGTCGAACTCGGCTGCATGCGCGTACCGCAGCCCTATCAAATCGCATCTTACGCCATACCTCCGCGGCAGACGATTCGTGCGTTCGTCCAGACGATGACCGACGGCGGATCGTTTTACCCCGCCGAAGTCGGGGTGACGGCGACGCCGCCGCAGCCGTCGGCGCCTCCGATCGCGGCACCAGACGGATGTTTCCCGAAGCCGGTCCCCGCCTCGACCGAGGCGCCGTCGGCCTCTCCGAGCCCGAGCTCGACGCCGTGAAACCTTGGGCATCCCGGCGGCGTAGAACGCGATAGAATGACGGCGCTAATGAACGAACCGGTCGCGAGCGGGAACGAGCCGAAAATCATCCTGCTGGTGCGATTGCTCAATGCGATCGACGAAGGCGTCCATTCGTTCGAGGCGCTCAAAGATCGTATCGCCGAAAACGGCAAGCGCCCGAGCACGCGCAGCTTGCGCCGCTATCTCGCGATCCTCTCGGAGGCGGGATTCCCCTGGCATTTCGATCGTCCGGCCAACGCGTATCGCTTCGCCGGCGGCTACAGCCTCAAGCGTCTCGATCTTTCCAACGGCGAGCTTTTCGGCCTGGTCGCATTGCGCTCGCTCGGCGCCAGCATCGGCGGCACCATCGGCGCGTCGATCGACGAAGTTACGGAAAAGCTCGTGGGCACCGCCGGTCGCGCCGCCGCGGCGCGCGTCGACAGGGCGCCTCCGGTCGCATTCCGGCTGTCGGAGGTCGGTCTCGACGGGCAAGGGGAACGCGCGTTCGCGCTGCTCTCGTCGGCCGAACGCAGCTCGCGCACCGCGGCATTTTCCTATCGCGATAAGGAAGGGAATCGCAGCGCGCGTACGGTCGATCCGTACGGCTTCATCATCCACGCAGGGCGCGTCTACTGCGTAGGCTACGATCACGGACGCAAAGATATGCGAACGTTCGCCGTCGATAGCGTCGGCGACATCGTCGTGCTCGCCAAGACGTTCGTTAAGCCGGCCGATTTCAGCGTCGAGCGTTACGCCGGCGAATCGATCAGCGGCGTGCTGCACACCGGCGAATCGCACGAGATTCGGGTGACGTTTGCGCCGCGTGTTGCCAAAGCGGCTGCAGCCGCGCGTATCGTGAGCGACCGGCGCATCGAGAAGCGCGCCGACGGATCGGTGGAGATTGCGTATCGCGTCGCCGACGTCGACGAGTTGATCCGTTGGGTGCTTGGGTGGGGCGCGCAAGCGGAGATCGTTTCGCCGCCGTCTGCGCGCGCGCGCATCGCAGAACTCGCGAGAGAGATCACCAGCAAGTACTAGGCTTTTCGAAAATTAACGAAACCGGCAGCGGAGCCGCCGGTTCCGACGTATTCACTCACCGTGTTTCGCCTGTTTGGCTCCCGGGTGGGAGAGCCCCACTGACGTCGACCGGCGGTTTAACCGGTGCTGCGGATCGCCGCTCAGCGCGGCGTTTCACGTGCTGCTTCCGGTCGCGACCGATACGTGTGTCGCCCTTCGAATAAATTTCGAAGTGCGTGCATCGTAGCATGGACGCGCGCGCGAAAACAAGGTCGCGCTTCCTGCAATTCACAAGCTGTCCACAATTTTTTATCGTTATACACATCGCTTGGTTGGGTTATCCACGCTCGGGCACGAACGTGCCGGCGCATGCTCGTTCTTACGCTCGCGGCAACGCTGGTCGCGCAAAGTTATTTCGGAGGGCTGCCGATCGACGGTATCCACTGCGATCGCATGGAAGGCACCGTCGAACACATTCACACGATGCTGCAGCTCTACGATCGGGGCAAGCCCGTTACCGTCCCGCAAAGCGTCGGCATACCGGTCGGCGGCGCGTGCCTGTATTGGGTGCACACACACGACGACAAAGGTTACATCCACATCGAAGCGCCGGTGACGCGGCCGTTTACGCTGGGCCAGTTCTTCGATATCTGGGGACCTGACTTGAGCTGGACGCAAGCCGGCGGCGTCTCCGCGCCGAAGGGAAAGCGCCTCTCGATTTGGGTGAATGGATCGCCCTGGCACGGCGGCGATCCGCGGTCGATCGTACTGCGGGATCGCGAAACCATCGTCATCCAAAACGGGCCGCCGTTCGCCACACCCGCCAAACCGGACTGGTCCAACCTCTGATAGAAGTGCGTTCGTCATGGTAATGACGGCGCCGGCGGTCGAGCTCGACGGCCGCCACCTGACGCTCGAAGCAATCGAATCCGCCGCCGACGGCGCGCCCGTCCGCATCGCCGGCGCAGCGCAGGCGCGCGTTCGCGCGGCCCGCGAGTTCGTCGACCGCCGTTTTGCCAGCGGCGAAGCCATCTATGGCGTCACCACGGGTTTTGGGCGGTTGGCGAACGTGCCGGTCGATCCGCAACACGCAGCGCTGCTGCAGCTTAACTTGGTACGCAGCCATGCCTCCGGTACGGGCGCGCCGCTCGAACCGCGGTTCGTGCGTGCAGCCGGCGTGCTGCGCGCGAACTCGTTATCGGCGGGGCACTCCGGGGTCCGGCCCGAGACGCTTGCGCTCATCGTCGAACTGCTCAACCGCGGCGTGACGCCCGTCGTGCCGTGCCAAGGCTCGGTAGGCGCCAGCGGCGACCTCGCGCCCCTCGCTCATATGTCGCTCACGCTCATCGGCGAGGGCGAAGCGCTCTATCGCGGCGAGCGTTTGCCGAGTGCCGAGGCGTTGCGGCGCGCGGGGCTGGAACCCGTCGTGCTCGGCGCCAAAGAAGGCCTGGCGCTGATCAACGGGACGCAAGTGATGACCGGTATCGCCGCCCTGGGCGTCTTGCGCGCGCAGCGGCTTGCGTCTGCCGCCGACGTGATCGGCGCGATGTCGCTCGAGGCGTTCTTGGGAACCGAGCGCGTCTTCGACCGGCGCCTCAACGAGTTGCGCCCGCACCCCGGGCAATCGCGCGTCGCTGCGAACCTCAAAGCGCTGCTCGCGGATTCCGAGATCGTGCAGTCGCACGCCGAATGCGGCCGCGTTCAAGACCCCTACTCGTTCCGCTGCATCCCGGTCGTGCACGGCGCCGTGCGCGACTCGATCGCGCACGTCCGGCGCGTCACCGAAACCGAAGCCAACTCCGTCACCGACAATCCGCTCGTGTTTCCCGAAGACGGCGAGTTTCTTTCGGGCGGCAACTTTCACGGCGAACCGATCGCGCTGGCGATCGATTTCCTCAAGTTCGCGATCTGCGAGCTCGCGTCGATCGGCGAACGGCGCTTATACCTGCTGCTCAACGCCGAGGACCGGGGATTGCCGCTGTTCTTGACCGGTCGCTCGGGTCTGCAGTCGGGTTTGATGATCGTCCAGTACGCCGCCGCCGCAACCGTCAACGACAACAAAGCTTTGGCGTGGCCGTCGAGCGTCGATTCAATTCCGACGTCGGCGGGACAAGAAGATCACGTCAGCATGGGCATGACGTCGGCCAACAATCTCAACCGCGTGCTCGACAACGTCGAGGGCGCGCTAGCGTGCGAGCTGCTGGGCGCGCTCGCGGCGACCGATTTTCGCCGGCCGCTGCGCTCCGGACGCGGAACGCAGGCCGCCTACGAAGCTGCGCGCGCGACCATTGCGCCCTGGACGGAAGATCGCGCGCCGGCGCCCGATATCGCGGCGGCGCGCCAGCTCATCGGCTCGGGGGACCTGGTGCGCGCCGCCGAAGCCGCCGCCGGCGTCGCGCTCGCGTGATTCGGCGCACGCTCGTCATGTGCGCGACGCTCGCGCTGTCGACCCCCTTGTGCGCTCAAGCCGCACGCTACGCAAACGCCGTCGAAAAGAGGGTGGTCATCACCGGAGACGCCGCGGCTTCGCTCGCGAGTCTGTTCGGGATGGCGCCTGCGGGAACGTCGTCGCTGTCGCTGCAGTTCGGAAAGGGCGACGCGTGGGCGATCTACTTACTCAAACACGACACCAAACAAGAAATCACCAATGGCGACGGACCGCCGCGCTTCGATACGGTGACCTTCTCGAAAGCGGCCGTCTCGACGCTGACGATTGCGCCCTACTGGCTCGATCTCGGTACGAGGGCGCCGGATCCGCAGCCGGGATCGTTCTCCGTCACGTCGCCCTTCGTCGCGGACGGCGCGACGGATTCGTGGGGACGGCTGCTCGGACGGCTGCGCGACGAACCCGGATGGACATCCGGCGAACGCCCGGAGTTCCGGCGCTGCTTCGCTTCGGCGGACAAGACGCAGCTCTGCATCGAGATTTACGCCGCGACCGACTACGAGAGCAAGCCCGAGCGGCAAGGCTACATCGTCGTGATTACAGCTTCACGTTAACGCTGAAGTAGGCGTTGAACGGCCCGGGCAGCACGAGCGAGTTCGTATCGGCGTACGCCGGTCCGTAGGAGGTCGCAAATGCCGGATTGAGCGGCACGTGATTGGCGGCGACGTCGTTCGGCGACTTGCCGTTGTAGAAGTTCGAGACGTAGTAGAAGTTGGAGATGTACCCGCACGTGTAGGAGTTGGGCGGAAACTGCTTCGTCCACGGCGCCGACGTTCCGCCGAAGCACGCGTTGACGAGATTGGTCAGCAGCGCGGTCACTTTGACGCGCGGCGAGATGTCGTACGACGTCGTGAGGCTCAGGTTGAGCTGGCTCGGCTGACGGAACGTGCCGAACGAGGCGAACGATCCGGTCTGCGGGTTGGGGATGAAGAGCGACCCGGCCGACGTGCCGCTCTGCGTGGCCGACAAACTGCACTGGATCCAGTTCGCTTGATACGGGCTCGTGGCCGTCGTGATGCCGGCGTGCGCGGAGTTCTGCGAACACGTGCGCGGATCGTAGCCGTAAACGTCGGACGGGCTGCCGTACGGCTGCCCTTCGTTGAACTCCAACGCCGGCGTGATCGCAAACTTGTTGTGGCGATAGTTGACGAGGAGGCTGGCGACGTTGGGTGAGAGATACGCGAAATCCAGGCCGACCGGGTACCAGGCGTTGCGATCGAGCGTCGCCTGCGGGCTCATGCCGTAGTACGGATTGAGAATCGGATCGCCGAAGCCCTTGGGTCCGGCGGCGCAGGTCGGATCGTTGCGGTAGATGCTGCCGTTATTGATATAGCACTTCGCTCCGCCGCCGGCTTTCGTCAGGCCGTTGAAGTTGGCGATGTCCTGATTGTATTGATCGATCGGATTGACGGAGGTGCCGGGATAGTTGGTCCATTTCTCGGCCGCATTCGTGTACGTGTACGAGAGCAGCATCGAGAGGCCGTTCTTATCGAAATCGCCTTTTGTGAACTCGAACTCGACGCCGGAGACGCGCTCGATGCCGCTGTTCAATCCGCCGCCCAGGCCGAACGGCAGCGAGATGCCGTAGATTTGGTTGGTCGCGTAGCGATAGTACGGCGTCAGCTTGACCGACATATCGGTTCCTTTGAAGCGGCGTTCGTACGAGGCGTCGTAGTTGTTCGAGTACTGCACCAGCGGCTCGTGCCGCGGCGTGGTGAAGCCGTACTGCCAGAAGGCCTGGAAGAGATCGTAGGCGAGGTTGCTATCCTTGGAGTTGTACTGCACTTGGTAGGTCTGCGGCTGTTGGGCGAAACGGCCGGCCGAGAAGCGCAACACGGTGTCGGGGTTGATCGTGTACGTCAAGCCCAAGCGCGGCGTGAAGGCGTTGTCGTTGACGGTCGGCGCGTAGCTGTTGCTCAGCAATAAGTGACCGTCTTTGCCGTCCGGATGGACGGTTTGCACGGGATGCGACGCGATCGACCGGTCGAGCGGGCAGTTGAAGCCGATGAACGGGGTGGCGGGCAAACCGCTGGCCGGCGGGGACGGAATGAAGTATGGAACCAGCGTCTCGGGATTGTAGCAGAACTCGCGCTGACCCGCCGTAAACCAGAAGTTTTGACCGTCGTTGGACGTGTTGGCGAGATCGTACTGATAGTTCTCGTCGCGAATGCCGAGCTGGATGTTGAGCTGGTCGGTGGGGTTCCACTGATCCGAGAGACCGACCGCCGTGAAGTTCGGCGTAACGGTATTGAGGAAACCGGAACTGCCCGACGTCGTTACCTGCCACGACGCCCCGGCGGGGAGTTTCGTCAGGCAGCCTTTGTAGAGCGCGCAGTAGTAGTTGAGGGTCGGATCGCCGTACGTGCCGCTCGTCAGCGGACTGTTGCACGGGGCGACCTGGCCTGGTTTGTAGGCCGGGTTCGACGGCCCGGGCGGCGCGCCCGGATTGCCGAGACCGCCGTACATCGCGAAGCATTCCGAACCGTTCGTGAGACTGGTGGCGCCGGTGTCGAGGGTCTCGTTGAACTGGGTGTTGTTGAAGCGATTGGTTCCGGCAGTCGTGTAGTTCGTATCGAACGTCAGCAAATGCTCGGCGTTGAGCTGATCGGCGAACGTTAATGCGACGCCTCGGGTGTGCGATTCGAGCTCGTAATCGTAGCTCGTGACGCCGAAGCCGAACAGTCCCGACGCATAGCTGAGCGGACTGGTTTGCAGCCAGTCGGAGTAAAAGGTGTAGCCGTACAAACGTATGTAGGCGCTCGAGCCGATGTTGTGCTGGTACTGCAGCTTGACGATCGACGCATCGTTCCACACGGCGTCGCGCGCATCGAGCGGCACGGCGGAATAGGTTCCGGCCGCACAGGCGCCGCTCGGCAGCGGAACGTTCGGATACGCCGACGGTGCGACGTTGGCGCAGCGTCCCGACGTCGAACCCGGCTGAAAGTACGGAATCGCCGACAATCCCACGGCGCTCTGCCCCGGAATCGTTCCGGAGGGCCACGTTACGAAGTCGCCCCAAATTTCGGGCGCGGCCGCATACACTTTCGCCTTGCAATCCGGCGAGCCGGGGACGTTGCAGCCGCGATACACGTTGTATTGGTTGAGCTGCTGCACGAGATGCTGT
Source organism: Vulcanimicrobiota bacterium (assembly GCA_019236975.1). Lineage (GTDB taxonomy): Bacteria > Vulcanimicrobiota > Vulcanimicrobiia > Vulcanimicrobiales > Vulcanimicrobiaceae > JAFAHZ01. The sequence goes on from JAFAHZ010000012.1 coordinate 12,942, forward strand.
CCGAGATCGTCGGCGGAGCTGTAGTATTGCGTGTGAAGGCCGACGATATTGTAGAGCAGCTGGACGTCGTCGCGGCCGCCGTCGTGCTTGTGCGGAATGCCGATGTGAAAGTTGAAGACGCTTTCGCGATCGCCGATGCTCGCGGTGTTCGAGTACGCGGGCGTCACCGTGTTGTAGCAGCCGACGTCGCCGCCGGGCGGCGGCGCGATGTAGCCCGGCTGGCCGGGTTTGAGCAGAAACGGATCGTAAATGGCCGATGCGTTCGGCCCTTGATACATGGCGGAACCGGTGGGCGCGACGTAGCCGCACGTCGGATACACGCCGCCTTCGTAGCCGATCGTCGTGTTGTAGGCGATGTTCGGATAGCCCCAGACGTCACCCAGCGATGCACCGTTGAATTGATCGAGCACGCGGTAATCTTGATTGTACCCGCCGATGCCGGCGTAATAGGAGAAGAGTCGGTCGGGCGTCGCACCGCCGACCTCGACTTGTACGTTATGGTAGTATGCCGGCGCGCCGAGGCCGAAGTCGGCCGTCGCAAAGCCCGGGAACGTTCCGGTCTTGATGACCTGGTTGATGAAGCCGCTCAGGCCGCTCGTGCTTTGTCCGACCGTGCCGCCGCCGGCGTACACCTGGAGTTCTTGCTGGCCCAGCGTGCCGGCCGTGCTGCCGGGATAGTTGTCGAACGACCGGTTCACCGGCACGCCGTCGAACTCGTAACCGACTTGGCTGTAATCGCCCCCGCGAATGTAGACCGTTTGAAACCAGCCTTGCTGGTTCGGCGGCACGAACGTTCCGGGGACGGTCGCGATGGCGGAGTAGGCGTTGTTGAGTCCGCCGCCGCCGCCGATGCCGGCAGCCGCCGACGCGACGGTGGCGTTGACCGAGTAGACGTCGCTGGTCGTACCCGGCTTTACCACGTCCATGGAAGAGCGCGTGGTGACGTGGGCGATCGTTTTTAGCGACGGCGTAAGCGCGATCCGCAGCTGCTGCACCTGGTCGGCAAAGACCGAAATACCGGTCAGCGCCGACGTTTCGAAGCCGCCTTTTTGCACGGTGATCGTGTAGGTATCGGGGGCCAAGGAGAGCAGGACGAAGTGTCCGGCCGCGTCGGTCGTCGCGTTCAACGAGCCGGAAGGGCTTACGGCGGCGACGCGCGCTCCCGCTACCGGCGGCCCGGCGGTCGAGACGACGACGCCGCTGATGGTTCCGGTCGTGCCGGCCGGCGAGCCGGCGGCATTGGCGAGAATGGCCGCAACAAAAGCGGCGGCGAAGACCGAACGCTTCAACATAAAAGCCGCGCATTCGCTTCGGGGCACGGGGAGCCTTCGGCGGCCCTGCTGAAGGCTCGGCGCCTATGAGTACGACCGTCTCCGCACCGCGCACGGTTCGAGCCCCGCGCGGAACCGAGATCAGCTGTCAGGGCTGGCCGCAAGAAGCCGCGCTGCGCATGCTGATGAACAACCTCGATCCCGAGGTTGCCGAGAAACCGGAAGACCTCGTCGTGTACGGCGGTAACGGCCGGGCCGCTCGATCGTGGGAAGCGTTCGACGCGATCGTGCGATCGCTGCGCCGGCTCGCCAACGACGAAACGCTGATCGTGCAGAGCGGCAAGCCGGTCGCGATTTGGAAGACGCACCCGCGCGCGCCGCGCGTGTTGATTGCCAACTCGAACCTGGTTCCAAAGTGGGCCGATTGGAAGATTTTCCGCCAGCTCGAAGCTCAAGGCTTGACGATGTACGGCCAAATGACGGCGGGCTCGTGGATTTACATTGGGACGCAAGGCATCGTGCAAGGCACGTATGAGACGTTTGCGGAGCTGGCGCGCCAACATTTCGGCGGGTCGATGCGCGGGCGCGTCTGTCTGACGGCCGGCATCGGCGGCATGGGCGGCGCCCAGCCGCTGGCCATCGCGATGAACGAAGGCGTCGCGCTCGTTGTCGACGTCGACCGCGCGCGGTTGGAACGGCGCCGCGACTTGCGCTACCTGGATCGCGTGGTCGATTCGCGCGCGCAAGCGCTCGCCGCGGTCGATGCGGCACGCAAAGCGGGAGAAGCGTTGTCGATCGGCTACGAAGGCAACGCCGCAATCGAGTTCCCAGAGTTGTACGACGCCGGATTCCGCCCAGACGCGGTGACCGATCAAACGTCGGCTCACGACCTCATCAACGGCTACGTTCCCGCCGGCGTGACGCTCGACGAAGCTGCGGCGTTGCGCGAGCGCGATCCCAACGAATACGAGCGGCGCGCGCTGGAAAGCTGCGGCGCGCACGTCCAAGCGATGGTGCGCTATCTCGACGCGGGGGCGATCGTCTTCGATTACGGCAACAACATTCGCGCCCAAGCCAAGCGAGCCGGTTTTGCGCGCGCGTTTGCGTTTCCGGGATTCGTTCCGGCGTTCATCCGGCCGCTGTTCTGCCGCGGCTCGGGCCCCTTCCGTTTTGCGGCGCTTTCCGGCGACCCGGCCGACATCGCGCGCTGCGACGAAAAACTGCTCGAACTGTTCCCGCAAGACGCCTCGCTCGCGCGCTGGCTCCGCCTCGCGCGCGAGCGCGTGTCGTTTCAAGGATTGCCCGCGCGCATCTGCTGGCTCGGTTACGGCGACCGCGCCAAAGCCGGACTGGCGTTCAACGCGCTGGTGCGCGACGGGGAAGTCAAAGCGCCGATCGTCATCGGGCGAGATCATCTCGACACCGGCAGCGTCGCGTCGCCGTACCGCGAAACGGAATCGATGAAAGACGGCAGCGACGCGATCGCGGATTGGCCGATCCTCAACGCGCTGATCAATACGTCGGCGGGCGCGCATTGGGTCAGCGTCCATCACGGCGGCGGCGTCGGCATCGGCTACAGTTTGCACGCTGGTATGGTCGTCGTCGCCGACGGCAGCCAGGACGCCGAAGAGCGCCTCGGATGCGTGCTCGCGACGGACTGCGGCATGGGCGTGGTGCGTCACGCCGACGCCGGCTACGACATCGCGATCGAAACGGCCGACAGCAAAGGCATCGATTGGCGTCTGTGATCGTTCGCGCGCGAACGATCGTTACGTGCGATACGGATGCCCCGCAGAGCGGCATCTCATTCGACGCCCTCGGACGCATCGACGAGGGGGCAATTCTCGTCGAAGGCGACCGCATAACGGCGGTAGGTAAAGCCGATGTCATCCTGAGCGCAGCGCCCAAGGGGCGCGAAGTCGAAGGACCGGTCGAAGAGATCGACCTCGGCGACTGCACGATCGTGCCGGGTTTCGTCGACGCGCACGCCCACCCGCTGTTCGCGGGCGATCGCGAGCCGGATTTTGCGGCGCGCCAGCGCGGAGAGAAACCGGCCCTCGGAATGCTGTACACGGTCGAGCAGACGCGCAACGCGCTATTGGATCCGGCGCGTTTCTACGAAAGCGTCGTATGGCCGCGCCTGCAGACGATGCTGGCGCACGGCACGACCACGCTTGAAACGAAGACCGGTTACGCGCTGCACAAGCCGGGTGAGACGGCGCTGCTCGATCTCATCTCGGCGCATCGTGACGATTCCGGCGTTCCGCGCCTCGTCGCCACATTTCTCGGCGCGCACGCACTGCCGCCCGAATTTACGCGCGAAGAGGCATTCGTCGATTACCTGATCGATCAAGTCATTCCGGCGGCGGCAGCCCATGGAGCCGTCTACGCCGATGCCTTTTGCGAGCCGGGCTTCTTTTCGCCGGAACAAACGCGGCGCTATCTCGACGCCGCACGCCTGCGCGGTATGCGGCTCCGCGTCCACTGCGACGAGATGGCGTTCGGCGGCGCCGCCGAGATGGCGGCGTCGATCGGCGTCGACGCGGTCGATCATTGCAACTGCATTCGCGACGAGGACGTCCGCGCAATCGCCGAACGCGAGATCGTGACGGTCGCGTGTCCGGCGACCATCGAATATCTCGATCTGCCACAAAGGGCACCGGTGCGCGCGCTGCTCGACGCCGGTGCGGCCGTCGCACTCGCCAGCGACTATAACCCCGGGACGTCGCCGTGCTTTAACCTGCAAACGGTCGCGTATTTCGGGCGCAAGCTGTTCGGACTGTCGGCCGCGGAAGCACTCTACGGCGTCACGCGCGCGGCCGCGCACTCGCTGCGCGTGCCGGCCGGCCGCATCGCCGCCGGCGCTCCGGCCGATTTCGTCGCGCTGGCGATCGCATCGCCGGACGAGTTCGGCTGGCAGTTCGGCGGCAATGTGGCCAAAGCGGTGTTCAAAGGGGGAGCGCGTGTCGGTTAGCGAGCTCGTTCGCTGCAAACGCGCGATCGCCGGAGGCGAATACCGCGAAGATTTTGCATTCGTCGTGCGCGACGGGACGATCGTCGCAGCCGGCGACTTTCAGGAGGTGCGCGAGCAGGCCCGCGATCTCGATGCCCGATCGTTCCCGGCCGACCGCCTCGTCGTGCCGGGATTCGTAAACGGGCACAGCCACGCGTATCAGATTTTGCTGCGGGGTTGGGCCGACGATCTGCCGTTTGCGAAGTGGCGCAGCGACGCGCTGTACAAAGTGGTTCCCCAGCTTCGGCCGGACGACGTCTATTGGACCTTCGTCGCGGCGTTTTCTGAGATGCTCGCCGCCGGCATTACAACGGTGGCCGAGTTTTTCTACCTCAACGGCAACGGCAACGCGCACGCCGAAGCGGCGATTCGCGCCGCCGCCGAGACTGGGATACGCCTGGTATTTGCCCGCACGTGGATGGATGCCGGCTACGCACCGCCGGAGTTTCGCGAAACGATCGGCGTTGCCGCCGAACGCACGCGCGAACTCATCGAGCGCTATCCACAAGCCAACGTCTGCGTGGCTCCGCACTCACTGCATGCCGCCTCGCACGACATGATCCGCGCCGCTGCGGAGTTCGCGCGCGAGGTCGACTGCATGATGCACGTGCACGTTGCGGAGGCCTCGTACGAAGGCGAGCAAACCGTTCGAGCCCACGGCGTGACGCCGATCGCGCTGTTGCAACGATTGGGCGCGCTCGACGAGCGTACCGTGGCGATCCACGCCATCCATATCACCGCCGGGGAGAAGGAGGCGATCGCCAACGCGGGCGCGCGCGTCATTCACAACCCCATGACCAACCAATATCTCGGCGACGGCATCTGCGACGTCGAGGGATTGCAAGCGCTCGGCGTGACGATGGGTCTGGGAACCGATGCCGACGTCAAGCCCTCGCTCATCGACGAGATGCGTTCGGCAGCGCTGCTGCAGAAAATCGCGCGTCTCGACGGAAGCGCGCTCGGCGCACGCACCGCATTCGCGCTCGGCACGTCTCAGGGAGCCAAAGCCTTACGGATCGCCGCCGGGGACCTGGCACCGGGGAACGCGGCGGATTACGCGGTCCTCGACGCGAGCCGAATCGACCCGTGGTCTCCGGCGGTCAACGCACTCGTGTATCGCGGCGAAGACCGCTGGGTCCAGGGGACGTTCGTCGGGGGCCGCAGGGTTTACGTCGGCGAGCGTTCGCAGTTAGCGCGGCTTGGTTGGGAAGCGGCGGAAAAGATCGCGAAGCGGCTGGTCTGAGAGGAGGCATTTCATGAATCGTTTTCTTACGTCCGTCCCGGCGGTTGCCGCGCTGCTCTTCACTCTCGCGGCGTGCGGCGGCCATGCGGCAAACAACGGCGCAACGACCGGAGGCGGAAACACGACCGGTGCGACCTCGGCCATGGGCGAGCAATCCCCGGCAACCGTCGCTAGCGGCGGGATGGAGAACGCGCCGGGTGCCGTGCCGAATTGCGGTGCCACAAAAGCCGTCTGGGTAAACACGAAGACGCACGTCTACCACGAGGCCGGCGATCCGATGTACGGCAATACCAAGCACGGCAAGTATCTCTGCCCGAGCGCGGCAAAAGCAGAAGGCGACCGCCCGGCGGGCGCCCACACATCTCACAAATCGTCGATGTAGCGTTCCATCACGGCCAGCGCATCGGGGAGGTTCGCACGCCCGTACCCGATGCGCACGCGGTCGTTTCCGCAATCGAAAACGCTGCTCGGTAAGAGCAGCACGCCCGCGTTCTCGATGAGTTCGGCGCACAACCGATCGGTATCGCCGCGCACGTAGCGCGGAAATGCCGTCGTTCCGGCGCGCGGCCGGCGCCACTGCCACGTGCCGGTATGCCGGGCAAAGTATGCATCGAGCAGATCGAGATTCCGCGTGACGATACGCTGCACGCGTTCGATCAGCTCGTCGCCGTGACGCATGCCGACGGTCGCAAGGAATTCGCTCGGGGCGCTGTTGCAAATCGTTAAGTAATCCTTGAAGGACGCCAGGCGTTCGTAAAGCTGCGCGTCTCCCGTGACCGTCCAGCCGATGCGTAAACCGGCGAGTCCGTACGATTTGGCCGTGCCGCCAAGCGAGATGCCGCGTTCGTAGAGATCGCACACCGGCGGCAGACGCCACAGCGGATCGTGTTCCGACCCGCGATAGACTTCGTCGGAGACGAGCCACAAGCCGTGCTTGCGCGCGAACTCGATCGTCCGGTCGAGCCGCTCGCGCTCGAAGACGAAGCCGGTCGGATTGTTCGGCGACGTGACGATCAGCGCGCGGGTCGACGGCCGGACGAGCCGTTCGAGGTCGTCGGGGTCGGGCGCACCGTCGCGCGTCAGATCGGAATGCCAGCGCGACACTTCCGCGCCCGACGCTTCGACGACTGCGTATTGCGATTGGTAAGCCGGAAACTGCGCGATGACGTGATCGCCGGTTCCCGCTAGCACGCTGAGCAGCGTGAAGATCGCCTCTTGCGTTCCGGCGTGAACGAGCACGCCGTCTGCGCCGGTGAGGGGATAAAGGGTCGCAATCGCTTCGCGCAGTTCGGGCGAGCCGCGCGACTCCGTGTAACCCAGCCAAACGTCGTCGAATCGCTCGGCGGCGCCGGGTTCGAGCGCGAGAAGGTCGCGAATCGGCATCGCCTCCGCGTCGCTGGCACAGAGCAGGTACCGCGTGGTGAATTCGTAACGCGCGAAGTAGCGCTCGAGTTTAAAGGGTGCGAGCATTAGAGCATCTCCCGTATGCGTCGCATGAACGGTCCGAAGCGCCCGTTGGTTTCGTCGGTCGACGGGAGGCCGGTGTAGAGGACGACGACGTATCGCTTGTCGTCGCCGGTTACCAGAATGCCGGCGTCGTGAGTGACCTCGCTGGTGTCGCCGGTTTTGTGCAGGAAGCGATCCCAGGACAGAAGGCCCGCACTCAGTTTGTTATTCCATTCTTGTGCGGCGAGCATGTCGCGCAGGAGATTCGCGTGCGGAACCGCGTTATCGGCGATCGCTCGCATGAGCTGCGCGCAGTCGGCGGCGGGGTGCGCGTTACGATGGACGCCGTCCCAGCCGGGGTCGTCGATAAGCGGCTCGCTTCCGGAAAGTTTACGATGGAAGGCCGTCTCGGGCAGGCGCAACTCGTCGCGCGCTATCCGGGTCGCTCGTTCCCGCCCAACGACGTCGAACAGGACGTTGGTCGCGACGTTGTCGGAACGTGCGACCGCCAGCCACATGAGCTCGCGCAGCGCGGCACGGTAACCGGGTACGAGCGGCGAGGCCGCGTCGTTTGCCGTCATGTTGGCCGGCTCGACTTCGACCACGGCGTCCAGGGGCGCTAGGCGCCCGGCCGCCACAGCGGCGAGCGCAGCCGCGACGAGAGGCACCTTAATCATGCTGGCGGGGTATAGAGGAAGCCGGGGGGCGAGTTGCACCGGACCGGCTGCCACGTCGAGCGGGCGGACCACCGCGGACGCCGGTGAGAGCCCAAATTCTAACGTGGCGCTCAACAACAGGTCGCCGTCCAAGCGCATGATGGAGTTCGTTCGGCAAGGTGCGTGTAAGCACTTGCATTCACTGGAGACCCTATGCTAGACTTTGCGTGCAAGTACCCACTTGCAATACAACGTTCCCTCGACGCCTTGAGAGAAGAGATGAGCAGCATCGTCCTCGAGTACCGCCCCGAAGCCCTCTCCGAGCTCCAATCGGCCGTGCTCGCGGCGCTGGAAGACGGGGCCGCCCAAGTCGTCCTCAATCTCGACTCGCTCGAGGCGCTCGATACCAACGGCGTACGCGGGCTCATCGCGCTTCTGCGCAGCTCGCGGTCGGTCGGCGGTGAACTGGCGCTCCGCTCGACCAAAGCGGTAGTGCGCCGCACCCTCGCGGTGACGGCGCTCGACCGCCTCTTTCCGATGGTGGAGGCGGCCGCATGATCCACGCGATACTCGCCGCTGCCGTTGCGACGTCCGCGTCGCCCACGGCGCCGCCGCTTCCGCCCAGCGCCCACGCCGTCATCGCCAAGATGCTCGAGCGGAATCCATCGCTGCAATCGTATAAAGCGCGCGTGCACGTCGACGTGCGCATGCTCAGCTTCCCATTCCTGGCACCGAAGCTCGACGGCACGTCGTACTATCGCCGGCCCGATACGTACGAAGTCGTCTTCGATCGGATGCCCGGTTACGCCAAAGGTTTCCAGCGGATTTTCAACGACGTCGGCGATCCCGGCGCCTGGGAAAAGGACCAAAACGTCGCGATCGACGGCACCGCCACGCTGTGGGGACATCCCATGATCGTGCTGCGGATGACGAAAAAAATTCACAGCACCATCCTCGATCACACGCTGGCTTACGTCGATCCGTTCAGTTACGCGCTGATGGAGATGGAGTGGGACTACACCAGCGGCGGCAAGATCGTGATGAATCAAAAATATCAGCAGGAAGGATCGAACTGGGTGCTGGCGGCGCAGCACGCGGACATCGACATCCCTCACATACGCGCGGTCGCCGACGCGTCCTACGACACCTATCAAACCAACGTCGCTGCCGGCAGCGAGCAACAAACCAACCCATGATCGACACCCGCAAGGCGGCGGAAACCGTCAAGTCACCCGAAGAGACTCGCGAACGCATCCTTAGCGCGGCGCGCGAGGTGATCGCGCGCAAAGGCAAGCGCGGCGCCACGACGCGCGAAATCGCCGACGTCGCGGGTGTGAACGAGGCCACCCTGTTCCGCCACTTTGGCACCAAGGAAGCGCTCATCGTCGCGGTCGCGCAGCACTTCTGCAAAGTCGCCGAGCTGCGCGACGTGGCGTCCGTGCTGCACGGCGACTTGGCCGAGGATTTGTTCACGATCGGAAACTTCATGCTGAAGAATCTGACGTCGCAGTGGGACATGATCCGCTGGTCGCTCGTCGATGCGGAGTACGACGCCGATCTTTTTGCAACCACCGCGTGGCGTCCGCAGGTGGCCATTCTCAGCGTGTTTATCGAGTTCTTGGAGCCGCGCATCGCGTCGGGCGAGCTGCGCGGCGACCCGATGAAGATCGCACAGATGTTCCTCGGCATGGTTTTCATGCACGTTCTCGGGCGCACTAAGTTTGCCGACTCGCCTTTGTACGGTGAGGGGGACGACGCGGCGCTCCGCTACTACATCGAAGTTTTACTCAACGGAGTACGAGGCTAGACGATGGATACCAGAACGGCGCCAAAAGCGAGCAACGGCAGCGTGGAGCATCCGGCCGCCGGCGAGCAGCCGCGCCCGGCCGCGGTCGAGGAGGAGCGCGAGGAAGCGTCCGCTCCGCGGAAGCGCTACTTTTTTATTGCCGGCGCCGTCGTTGTCGTGGTGTTGGCGCTCGTGTTCGGTATTCCGTGGTTGACGTATGCATTGTCGCACCAGAGCACCGACGACGCGCGAGTCGACGCCGACGTTGCGGCGGTGACGAGCAAGATTCCCGAAAAGATCGATCGCATTCTCGTCGATACGAATCAGCCCGTGCATCGCGGCCAGCTGCTCGTGATACTCGATAATAAAGACGAGCTGGCGAGGCTGCAGCAGGCGCAAGCGCAATATGATCTGGCGCTGGCCAACCAGCGCACGCTGACGCTGCAGAACCAAGGCGGCGTCGCGCAGGCGTCGGGAAGCGTCGGCGTGCAGGCAGCGCAAGTTCCAGTGGCGGAAGCGGGTGTGGGCGAAGCCCAAGCGCAGCTCGCCGTTGCCGGAGCGGGCGTTCCTGCGGCGCAGCAGGCGTACGACAAAGCGCAGGCCGATTACAACCGCACCGCCGCGCTGGTGCAAAGCGGCGACGTCGCGGCGCAAGAACTCGACGCGGTCCGCGCCGAGCAGGCGCAAGCGGCCGCGCAGCTGCGGTCCGCGCAAGATCAAGTCGTCGCGGCGCAAGCCAACGTCGCGGCCGCGCAGTCAAAGGTCTCCGCACAGCAGGCCGGCGTGACCGCCGCGCAAGGCGGGCTCACGACGGCGCAAGGCAAGCTGCAGCAGTCCGCCGACCCCAGCCAAGTCGAGGCGGCGAAGGCGCAGCTCGATTTAGCCAAGCAGAGCCTTGCGTACACGCGGATTACGGCCGCCATTGACGGCTACGTCGGCGAGAAGAACGTCGAAGTCGGGCAGACGGTCGGAGCGGGCGCGACGCTGATGACGCTAATCCCGAACAACGTCTACATCACGGCCAACTACAAAGAGACCCAAATGGGCAACATGCGCGTTGGCCAGTCCGTCGACATCAAGGTGGACGCGTATAAGGGCGTCACGTTCCACGGCCGCGTCGTATCGATCAACCCAGCGTCGCAGAACACCTACGCGCTGGTGCCGGCGCAAAACGCGACCGGTAACTTCGTCAAGGTGACGCAGCGTATTCCCGTCCGAATCTCCATCGACGATCCGCGAAGCGACTACCCGTTGCGGCCCGGAATGAGCGTCGAAACGTCGGTTAAAGTCAAGTAACGAAAGCCGCGAACATGGAACGAAGCGTAGTCGAAAGAGGCCTGCGCAGGGTCATCGTGAGCGTCGCGGTCATCGCGGCCACCCTGCTCGAGATCATCGACACCACGATCGTCAACGTCGCGCTGCCGAACATTCAGGGAAACTTCGGCGT
>JAFAHZ010000026.1 GCA_019236975.1 Vulcanimicrobiota bacterium
CGAGCGAGCGCCGGCGTTCGAAAGTGCGGCGCTGTTTTGCAGCGCGCGCCACAATAAGAGCGGATTCGTCTGCCGCGACGCGCGCGGATGCGCTTCCGGTAGCGAACGCGCATGGGTTCGCTGGCCATTACGCCGCCTATACGGGGCCATGCGGCCGCGACTGATCGCGCATCCCGATCGACCGGCCCGAGCGCTCGCCATTCCGTTCGATTACGGTAACGACCGCAGCGTCGTACTGGCCGTGATCGCGAAAGCTGCCGCATGCGCGGCCTACGAGCCCTTTTTTACGACGCTGGAAAATCTCCAAGTCCCGGTGACGTCGGCCGCCCGGATCGTCCCCGATGGGATTCCGATCGTTCCGCTCGATCCACGTGTGTACTCCTTCGATCTGTGCGGCGGACTCGAAAGTGTGCTCCGGGAAATGTTATGGCGGCGCGGCTGGGGGTTGCAGTCGGCATCGAGCTTTCGCGAGTTGCGCGTAAAGCTGGAAGCCGGCGATCCAGATCTCCTGCTGGTCGATCTCGATCGTCTGCCGACGGCGACCGAGACGGTGTTTCGCTTGCACGGCATGCTGTCCGAGGAGACCAAAGTCATCGCTTTCGGCGGCCAAGAACACGAGCAGCTCTGCCGCCAGGGACTGCTCGACGCGCGCGTCGATCACGATGCGCCCGAACCGGCGATCTTCGACTGCATCAAGCATTTCGTTCGAATGGTTCCGGATTCGCGCAAAGCGCGCATCGATCACGTAGCGAGCGTCGCAGAAGGTGCGCTGCTGTCGACGCGTACGCCGACCGAACTGAGCACCGTTGCCGCGCAGAGCGCCGCAACGCTCATGCGCGGATGGGCCTCGGTGCACTTCGTATCCGACGGCGGCGCGGTATTTACGTCGGAACATCCGCGGTTGCTGCGGCCCGTAATGGGATCCATTCCGAAAGCGTTTCTCAACGACGTCCCCGTTTTTTCCGTGTGCGCCGACGACCGGTTCTACGAACAAACCTGCGACGATGTCAACGTGCGGACGGCGTTGGCGCAGATTGGCGCCGTCTCCGGCGCGAGCATTCCGTTGCGGCGCGGAGAACGGCGAGTCGGCGCGCTCGTTTCCGTTTCGTGCGACGAGCCGGTCGACGCGTCCGCTTTTGAAGCGCTTGCCGGCGTCGCAAACGTGATGACGCGACGGTTCGAAGAGTTCGCGCTGGCGTCGCCGTTGGCAACTCCCTACGAACGTCACGGCGTTTGGGAGTACATCCGTCATGGCGGCCTCGAGTTTGCCGTCTACCGTTCGCGCAACTCCGCCGTCACGTGGGACTACCGTCCGCTCGGACTCGACCGCGGGATCTTGTGCGTCGGAACGGCAGGCGCCGAACGTTCGCTGGAACGCCTCGTCTGCGGTTCCGGAGACGAATCCGAGCGCCGTTTCCTCGACGCGATGACGCGCGAAGGCACGGCGTTCGTCGCCGTTTGCAAACCGATAACGGGCACCGTGCGGTACGCCGCACGGGGATTTCCGGCCCCGCTGCTCTTCGACGCGTGCGGTCCGTCGGGAACGGTCGCCGAAAGCGGCGGCGTGCTGCGCGGCAACGTCACTGTCGTCCCGCCGGTCGGCCTGCTGGTTTGGGACGAACCGCTGCGGCTATGGCTGCTGCGCGAAGCCCAGGGCCTCGGCGGCGTGACGGAAATTCTCGAGGAGATGCGACCGCCCGGAACGGCCGTCGTGGTGACGGCCACGCTACCCTCGATATAGCGCGCCGGCGGCAGGGGAAAACGCCGACAGCAACCAGCACTAACTCCCATATGAGCGACGACTCGGAAAGTACATCGCTTGTCGTCATCGGCGCTTCAGCCGGCGGCGTGGACGCATTCGCGCGACTGGCAGCGGGGCTCGCCGAAGAGTTTCCAGCTCCCATCGTCATCGCTCAGCACGCCGATCCGAAAGGCTCCGGCCGGCTGGCCGAAATTCTCCGCCGTCAGACGCGGCTGCGGATCGACACCGTTCCGAACGAAGACGACGAACTCCGGCCGGGGCATCTGTACCTCGCGCCGCCCGGACGCAATCTGACGATCAAAGGCACGCGCGTCTACGCGAGCGAGCGCCAGAAAGGCCATCCGGTACCGTCGATCGATCTCCTCTTCACCACTGCGGCGCAAGCGTTCGGCGATCGCGTGGTCGCCGTGATTCTGACGGGCATGGGAACCGATGGCGTCGCGGGGGTGCGCGCGGTCAAAGAGCACGGCGGCACGGTCGTCGTGCAAGAGATCGGATCCGCAGCGTATCCGGCGCTTCCCGGTGCAATTCCAACCCCCTACGTCGATTTCACGTCGACGATCGACGAGTTGCCGTCGCTGTTGACGACGCTCGTCAGCCCCGGCGACGGTAACCTCGGAACCGACGGACAGCAGCTCGACGCGTTCCTGGCCCAAGTGCGCGGGCGTTCGGGCATCGACTTCCGGCAATATAAGATGCCGACGATTCGCCGGCGTCTCATGCGATTGATGGCCGCGGCCAACTGCAGTAATCTCGCCGAGTACTTGCGCTACCTCAACACGCATCCCGACGCCTACCAGCGGCTGGTCAGTTCGTTCCTCATCAAAGTAACCGGATTTTTCCGCGATCCGCCACTCTATCGCTACCTGCAAGAGAACGTGCTGCCCGACATCATCAAGCAGTCGCGCGAAACGCAGAGCGAACTTCGTCTATGGTCGGCCGGCTGTGCGACGGGTGAAGAGGCGTACTCGCTGGCCATCATCTTGGCGGAGCTCCTCGGCGATGACGTCGAGAGGCTGCCGATCCGAATCTTCGCGACCGATCTGGACGCGCACGCGATCGACTTCGCGCGCCGGGGCGTCTATCCCGCGGCCGCGTTCGAAGATATGCCGCCGGAGCTGATAGCAAAGTATTTCACCAACGTCGACAGCGCCTATCAGGTGAAGAAGAAGATTCGTAATCTCACCGTCTTCGGCGAGTACGATCTCGGTCAGCGCGCGCCGTTTCCGCGCATTGATTTGGTCATGTGCCGCAACGTGATGATCTATTTTACGAAAGAACTTCAGCAGCGCACGCTCCAGCTCTTTGCATTTTCGCTGCGCCAGGGCGGCTATCTCGTGCTCGGTAAAGCCGAAACGACCTCGCCGTTGCCGCAATACTTCGCGCCGGTGCATTCGTCGGTGAAAGTGTACCGCCGGCAGGGCGAGCGGCTGCTCATACCGGCGCCGGTCATCGTCGACGGGCTGCGCATGCCGGAACGGCCGTCGCTGCGGCGCGCGGCGCTGCGCAGCTCGCCGCAACGTCGCGCGAGCGAGGAATCGCTGGCACCGCGCTGGTCGCTCGTCGATCGTCTGGGGGCGTTCTTGTTCGAATCCGACATCGGCGTCGTCGTCGTCGACCGCCACTACGACATCGTGACGATCAATCAAGCCGCGCGCAATCTCCTTGGAATTGCCGGCCAAGGGATCGGCGACGATCTCATCCACCTCGCCCAAACCGCTGCCGGGGAGCTCAAGCCGGCACTCGACGCAGCCTTTCGCGGCGAGATGCCCGGCGGCGGCATCGAATCGGCGGTCCGCGATCCCGGCGAAGACGAGGAACGCTTTCTCACGATCAACTGCTATCCCGATCGCGCCGCAAGCAAAGAGGGGCGCACCGAGGGCGTGATCGTGACCGTGACGGACAGCACGCGGATGGCTAAACGCGTGCGTTTTCTAGAGAAGGAGTACGAGCACTCGAAGCTCGCGTTATCGACCCTTTCGCTGCATAACGACGAACTGGCCGAACGTCAGCGGGCGCTGATGCAAGCCAATGGGGAACTCAGCGCGGCTAACCTCGATTTGCGCAACGCGAACGAACATCTCATGATTTCGGCGGAAGAAGCCGAGGCGTCGGCCGAAGAAGTCGAGACGCTCAACGAGGAGATGCAGGCGACCAGCGAAGAGCTCGAGACGCTCAACGAAGAGCTGCACGCCACCGTCGAAGAGCTGAACACGACCAACGAAGAGCTCGGTGCGCGAACCGCCGACTTGGAACGCGCTGCTAAGGATCGGCAAAATCAGCTCGACAACGCCAATGCGGCGCTGAGCACGCTGCGCGCAGTTGTTTCTCAGTTGCCGTTGATCGTGTGTATCGTCGATCGACGTTCGACCGTGGCGCTCGCTTCCGAGCGGTACATGCGGTTATCGGGCACCAACGACGACCTGCTTCCGCCGATCGGCGAAAAATGGCGCTTGCGTTCCGAAAAGGTGACGCTGCACGAGGACGGGACCACGACGGCCTACGGCATCGTCCAAATTCCGCTTCCGGAAAACGGCGGCGAAGCGATGCTGCTGCTGACCCCGCTGACCTAAAAAAATGGCGCGTTAGTTGTCCGGGACGTGACCGGACGGTTTTGCGTGCAAGAAGTAATACGGAAAGACCGGCGCCGGAATTGCGCGAAACGCGCGCGGCGGCTGCGTGAAATCGAATGCGTCGAACGGGCTCGCGGCGCGCGCGTCCGAGTAGCCTTCGGCGACCGTTCCCAAGGCCGGCAAATTGTAGACTTGCTCGACGAAGCGCAACACGCTGCCGAACTCGTACTGCGTGTGTACGACCGAGCCGCGGGGCGAGTACGGCGAGATGATGAGGCAGGGCACGCGAATGCCGAGCCCCTTGAAGTCGAGTTGGGGCGGCGGCACGTGATCGAACCAGCCACCGAAGTCGTCCCACAGGACGAAGATCGCCGTGTCCTTCCAATACGGACTCTTGCCGATGGTGTTGACGACCGCCGCGACCCAAGACGGCCCGAGCGTCGTTCCGCTGCCCGCGTGGTCGGAGTAACTCCAATCCGGCGTTACCCACGTTACCGCCGCGAGTTTTCCGGCCGCGACGTCGGTAAGAATGGCCGGCGGCGGCGTCACGATCTTCTTCCAATCCGCTCCGTAGCGTACGCTCTTGATCGAGCTGAACGGCGACCACGCTCCGCCGATCCAATCTCCCTTGATCGAGGGCGCGTAAAAGCGCCAGGAGACGCCGGCGGCGTCGAGCGTATCGGCCATCGTGTGCAGCTGCGTGAAACACGGATACGGACCGTTGGTATCGTAGTTGTGACGGACGTCGATGGTCGGCGTGACGGTTCCTGATGGAGCGTAGCAATCCCACGGCGATTGCGATGGAAAATCGACCATCGCTTTCGTCGGCGACAAGTTGGTGGTCGACGCGATCAGATCGATATGCGCCGTCCAGCTCTGACCGTGCATCGTTGGAAACATGTGGTCGGCTAAGACGTACTGTTCGGCCATACGCCAATACGGTGCGCTTTCGCCGCGATCGACGAATCCGTACGAGTAGCGGCCAGCCGGTCCCGAACCCGAGTAATTCTTGTTGAAACCGTCCATCTTGCCGTTGTCGTAACTTTGAATGCTGGCTCCATAGCTGTTGTCGATATCGGGTGAGTTCAAGCTGACACGCTGCAACGCGACGCGGCGGCCGTCGCTCATCTTGCCCCACGCCTGCGTGTCGGCTCCCGGGTAGCCCCCGAACAGATTATCGATCGTGCGGTTCTCCTGCACGATGATGACGACGTGCGTAATCGGAATCGCCGAGCGGCCGGCCGGCAGCGGCGCAAAGCCGCCCGCTTGTACCGCTCTTGGAGCGGCCGGCGCGCAGCCCGACAGTACGACGAGCGCGATGGCGAAAACGTGCTTCAAGATCGCTTGTCCCCTAAGCTTGCATCGGCATGCCTTTAGACTTTCTTCATGAGTTGCCGCCTACAATGGACGGCATGTGGAGCAAGCCGCGCGCCGTCTTTTTCGCCGTACTCGTCGGGGGGCTGGCCGCTTGCGCCGCGCAAAGCGGGCCGGCCGGACGGCCGGCGAGCTACGCGCTTCCGGCGATCGACGACGATCTTTCGGTAACGGCGCTCTTCCCGGCCAAGACCATCGGCGAGGAGCTTCCCGGCGAAGGTGTCGGCAGCGTGCAATCGCGACAGTGGAAAGCGCTCGTCGGCGGGTTCACGCAATCGGGCTACTCGCAAGTCCTCGCGTTTCCGCCGGAAACGCGGATCACGATCCGCAATCTTTCGAAAACGACGTCGCACACGTTCGACGTCGTCAAACTCATCGACGGGCCGCCGGCGCACTTCCCGCGCAATCCGACGCTCTCGTTCGTGCATCAGGGCGGCGATCGTTTGCAGCAAGGCTATGCCAGCGGCATCATCAAGCCGGGACGTGCCGTGCACGTGATTCTCGAAAAAGGCATCTACCTGATCGGCTGCGCCTTTCACTATAAGCTCGGCATGCGCGACGTGCTGATCGTCGAGGACGGCGCGAGACCGGGGCCGCAAGGGACGCCGAATCCTTCACCGACACCGTCGCCCACGCCGACACCCACGCCGACGCCGGGTACGTCCCCGACGCCGTCGGGTCCGCCGACGCCCACGCCCTCGCCTTCACCGACGCCGAAAACGATTACGGTGACCCCGTCGAGCGTGACCGTGTGCTACAACACGACGGCGTGCACGACGTCGCACGCCAAGAACACCGCCGGCGTCACGGCGTCGCTCAATGGGTTTAGCGGAAACTTCTCCGTGACGTATGCCTCGTGTGGTCCAAACTACGCGACCGTGTCGCCCTCGTCATCGAGCGGGTCGTTCACTGTAACGGGCGGACCGAACTCTCACCCGTGGTCGTGTTCGGCGACGTTTACCGGCGGCGGCGGATTAGGCAGTCTGAACATCACCGTCGTTAATCAGTAGCAGCGACTCTTTGCGCGCTTCGACGAACGATTGCAGCGCGCGCAGCTCGAGCGCCGGCGCGAAGTAAAAGCCTTGGGCGTAGTCGACGCCGGATTGACGCAACAGCTCCGCCTGATCTTCGCTTTCTACGCCCTCGGCCACTACGTAGATCTTGAGCGTCTTGGCTAGTGCGACGATCGCTTGAACGATCGCCAGCGACTGATTATCCTTGGCGATAGGCGTAATGAACGAGCGGTCGATTTTCAACCCCGCGACCGGCAGGCGCTGCACGTAGCTGAGCGACGAGTGGCCGGTGCCGAAATCGTCGATGACGACTTGCGAGCCGAACTCGCACAGTTCGTTGAGCACGAGAAGACTGTCTTCCGGGCTCTCCATGATCGCCGACTCGGTCACTTCGAACTTCATCGTTCCTGGGGTAAGATCGCTCTCGTCGAGCACCTTGCGGATGCGGTCGACGAGGTCGGTCTGATTGAGCCGGCCGGCCGACAGATTCACGCTGACCGTGAGGTTCGGCACGAGGCGCTGCAGGGCGTGCACGTCGGAACACGCGCGCGCCAGGACCACCCAATCGATTGCGTCGATGGCGCCGCACTGCTCGGCCAGCGGAATGAAGAGATCCGGCGAGACGAGTTTCCCGCGGTCGTCCATCCAGCGCGCGAGCGCTTCGGCGCCCGCTACCGCGCCGCTGCTCAAGTTCACAATCGGCTGATAGCGCGCGAAGATTTGCGAGGCGGCTATTGCACGGTGCAGTGCGCTTTCCATCGTGTGCCGCTTCATCGCTTGTTCGCGCATCGATTCGTCGAAAAGCGCGAGGCGATTTCGTCCGGCGCGCTTGGCGGCGTACATGGCCGTATCGGCGTCGCGCAGCAGCTCGTCGGCCTTGCCGTAGCGCGGCGCGGCGGCCACGATGCCGATCGACGCGCTGATGTAGATGTCGCGCTCTCCCAACCGGAACGGTTGGCGCATCTGTCCGAGGATGAGTTGGGCGACGGATTCCGATTTCGTATGGTCGGAGCTCGGCGGAGCGACGGCAACGAACTCGTCGCCGCCGATGCGCCCGATCTCGACGCCGGCCGGCAGGCCGCCTTCCAGCCGGCGCGCGATCGCGCAGAGCAGTTCGTCGCCGACCGAATGCCCCAGGCTGTCGTTGACGACGGCGAAGCGATCGAGGTCGATGTAGAGCACGCCGAACGGCGAGCCTTGACTGACCGAAAACGCGCGCAGCGCTTCTTTGAGCCGCCATAGCACGTACGCGCGGTTGTAAAGGCCGGTAAGGTTGTCGCGAACGGCGGATTTTTGCAGTTGCGCGGTTTTCATCTGCAAACCGCGCACGCGAAGGATGCCGACGATCGTCAGCAGCGCACCGCCCCAGGCGATGATCGTCAACGGTATGTCGATGGAAAGCGCGAGCGACTGCGCGCTATCGACTTCGGGAAAATGCGATGCGAACTGCAGCGTCCACGGCGCCGCACCGAGCGGCACCGATACCATAGCGTCAAGTGCCATCGTCGATGGCGGCGGCGCACCTGCTATGACGTTGCCGCCCGCGTCCGTCACCCACGCGCGGTCGCCGATGTGCGCGCTGGCAAGGATCGCGTCGAGTTTGGGGCGCGCGATCTCGACGAGGACGACGCCCGAGGGCGACTGAGGCGGACCGAACGTTTCGCTCGCGCCGGCCGCGGTCATGACGGCTTTGCCCGGCGCCGCGAGCGCCGCCTTGTACCAGGGACGATCCGACACGTCGGCGTCGTCGAGTGCGTACGCGTGGATGCCGCTCAGCAGGCCCGGATCCGCGACGGCCGCGAGGCGCGTGAGCTTTCGCTGCGTTTCGGGGCTGGAGGGATAGCCGTCCACGCTGAGCGCCGCCGCGCCCGCCAGTTCGGCGACGAGGCCGAAGGCGTTCTCTAGGCGTAGAGCCGTTTGCGCGGAGCGCTCGCCTTGCATGGCGACGGCTTGGCGGCGCGCGTCGTTGACACGCTCGATGGAGTAGACCAGGCCTAGGGCATACACCGATACGGCGATGGCTAGAGTAGCGACAATCGCCGGCCAGGGGTAAGGGGTTTCCTGTTCCACCGGTGGGGAGGGCATAAGCCACTGCTTCCTTTCCTTAGGAGCGGCGGTACGCCCTGGGTCACGGGGGGTCGCGCCAAAGACCATCCGAAGTTGGGCCCCGTGACGATCGCATACTTTGGGACGGGGCTATTGGGTTCGCAATTCGTGCGCGCGATGCTCGAGCGCGGCGAGGACGTACGCGTGTGGAACCGGACGGCGGCGAAGGCGCGCGCGCTCGCGGCCGACGGCGCGAGCGTGTGTGAAAACGCCGTGGATGCGGTGCGCGGCGCCGCCGAGGTGCATCTCACGCTGGCCGACGATGCGTCGGTCGATGCCGTTCTCGAGCCGCTCGCCGCAGCGATCGGCGCCGAAACGATCGTCGCCGACCATACGACCACGGCGCCGACGCCGACGCGCGAGCGCGCACGGCGCTGGCACGAACGCGGCGTGACGTTCGTTCACGCGCCGGTTTTCATGGGTCCGAAAAACGCGCGCGAGGCGAGCGGGATTATGCTGCTTTCGGGAGATCCGGTGGTGCGCGCCCGCGTCAAACCTTCACTCGAACGCATGACCGGGCAAGTCGTGGAGCTCGGCGACGATCCCGCCATGGCGGCGGCGTTCAAGCTGATGGGAAACCTCATGCTGGTGTTCACCGTCGCGGGTCTTGCCGATATGTACCGCTTTGCGGAAGGGCTCGGCATCCCGCCGCACGACGCGCACGAACTCTTCTCGTTTTTCATGCCGGTCAACGCGATCAACTTTCGCGGCAAGGACATGGCCCACGGCAACTTCACGCCGCAGTGGGAGCTGGCAATGGCGCGCAAGGACGTGCGCTTGATGCTCGAAGAGGCTGCGCGCCACGGCGAAACCCTTGCCGTGCTGCCCGAGATCGCCGCACTCTTCGATCGGTACATCGAACGCGGACACGCCGCTAAAGACGTCGGCGTGGTCGCACTGAACACGTAGAGGGCCGTTCGCATGAAGGACCTCATCGTTTTCGATCTGGATGGTACGTTGGCGCCGAGCAAATCGCCGGTCGACGACGAGATGGCTGCGCTGCTCGCACGGTTACTGGCCGTCGTGCGCGTGGCGATCATATCGGGCGGCGACTTTCCGCAATTCGATAAACAGGTCGTCCAGCGCATTCCGGCCGGAAGCAGGTTCGAAAACCTCTCGCTCTTGCCGACGACGGGAACGAAATTCTACACGTACGACGGCAGCTGGAAAAAGCTGTACTCGGAAGACCTGAGTAACGCAGAAAAGACGAAGATCGAACAGGCCCTCGAGCAGGCGGTAACGGAGTCGGGTTTTCAACCCGCACAATCATGGGGCGAGCGCATCGAGGATCGCGGAACCCAGATCACCTACTCGGCGCTGGGGCAGCAGGCACCGCTGGATGCGAAAGAGCAGTGGGACCCCGATTTCGCCAAACGGCAGAAGATCAAAGCCTTGCTCGATCCGATGTTGCCGGAGTTCTCCGTTCGCCTCGGCGGGTCGACGTCGATCGACGTCACGCGCGCGGGAATCGATAAGGGGTACGGGATTCGCAAGCTGCGCGACGTGCTCGGCATTCCCATTGAGAAGATGCTCTTCATCGGCGACGCCATCTTCCCGGGTGGTAACGATTACGCCGCGATGCAGGCCGGTGCCGAAAGTATTAAAGTGCGCGATCCCGACGAAACCAAACGCGTCATCGAAGCCATCGTCGCCTGCGCGGTAGACTGACAGGGCCGAGCCCTCCAAAAACAGGGCGGCGCCCGGTCGCTGGCGCAAGGATGTTGCGTGGGCCTGGAGGCCGTTGAACTCGAGGCGACCCGCTACCGTCGCCCCTGGTATTGGCTCGTCGTACTTTTCGCTGCGGCGCTATTGGTCACGGGCCTAGAGTCCGCCGTAGCGCGTTCGCGCGCGGATCAAAACGTCGCCGACTTTCGCTCGGTCCAAACGCTCCGGCTGGAACGCGGCGAGACGGCGATCGACGACTTTATCAGCGACGCGACGCAGCTCGTGTACGCGGAGGCCGGCGCGGTCGGGCCGATTCGCGGAAATCGCACGCTGGTGGAACGGCTACTCTTGGGAATGGCACCGACGCGCAGCGATCGCGTGATTTACGGGATGGGCGTCTTCTATGCGCCCGGAGCCTTCGACACCGGCTCGCGGCTTTTCGGCCCGTACGTCATTCTCAATCCGCGGGAACGGCTCATGGTAAACACCGAGAAGAATTTCGATTATCCGAAGCTCACCTGGTATCGCGACGCGGTGGACGGCCGCGGCAACCGCATCATCGACGGCCCCTATTCGGAAGACGGAATCAGCTTCATCAGCGTGCTCAAAGCTTTTTATCGCAACGGCAGGCTGCAAGGTGTTGCCAGCGTCGACACGCGAGCGCCGGATTTTGGGGCCGTGGTAGCGACCGCAATGCAAAAGGGGCCGTTGGACGTCGTGTGGATCACGAGCCGGATCGGAGAGCGGGAGTTTTCGACCGGTACCGTGCCGCCGGGCCCCAATCGCATCGAGCAGTCCTTGCGCTTGCGCAGCGTATCCGCTCTGCTGCACGTGTCGACCGACGCAACCGCAATGGCGAAGGAGAATCGCCTCGTTGCAACGGGCGCGATTGCCGCGGCCGGATTGATCTGGACGCTCACGGTAATCTTCGCAGTCGTCATCGTTCGCGGGTGGCGCGTTCGCGAAGCGGCGCTGGCATCCGAATTGCGCGAGGCGCGCCTGCGTCACGAAATCGAGACGGCGAAGAAACTTGAAACGAGCCTGCGCAAGGCGGCGTTCACGGACGCACTTACCGGATTGCCCAATCGGACCCCGTTCTTGCAGCGCGTCTCGGCCGCGTTGGCCGACGTTCGAGCTGAGACAGCTTCGTACGCGGTGCTCTTCATCGACCTCGATCGTTTCAATATCGTCAACGAGACGCTCGGGCACATCGCCGGCGACGAGCTGCTGAAAATTGTCGGGCGGAGGTTGCGCGACGAGCTCTCGCCGGAAGCGATGGTCGCGCGCTTGGGAGGCGACGAGTTCGTCGTCCTCGCTCAAGTCGATTCCGCCGGCGCTGAGGCATTCGCGCGCCACGTCCTTAGCATCTTTAAGCAACCCGTGACGCTGCAATCGCGCACGCTCCGGGTCGGCGCTTCAATCGGG
The DNA here is from genome assembly GCA_019236975.1 of Vulcanimicrobiota bacterium. GTDB lineage: Bacteria > Vulcanimicrobiota > Vulcanimicrobiia > Vulcanimicrobiales > Vulcanimicrobiaceae > JAFAHZ01. The sequence continues at coordinate 11,919 of JAFAHZ010000026.1, forward strand.
GTCGTCAGCTTGAGCGTCGATTACGAGCGGCCCGGCGAGTTGCTTCGCGACGCCGATATTGCGATGTTTCACGCCAAGCTGGCAGGGCGCAGCCGGTACGCATTCTTCGACTTAGCCATGCGGCTGCGCGTTGCGGAAGAGTCGGAACTGGAGCACGATCTTCGCCTCGGTATCGAACGCCGAGAATTTTTCGCCTGCTACCAGCCCCTCGTCGACGTCGGCTCGAATGCGATTTGTTCGTTCGAAGCGCTGGTGCGCTGGCGGCGGCCGGAGCGGGGGCTCGTCGGGGCCGGCGACTTCGTGCGCTTCGCCGAAAGCCGCGGAATGATCGATGCCATCGACGTTATCGTGCTCGAGGACGTCTGCGCGCATGCGGCCGCCATCGGTGCCGTCTTTCCGCAGAGTTCGATCGCGGTGAACGTTTCGGCGGCTCATTTGGCCGCGAGCGATCTCGTTCCGGCGGTCGCATCGTCGCTGCAAGCGCACGATCTATCGCCGAGCGTGCTGAAAATCGAAGTCACGGAAACCGCCGTCATGTCGAACGAAGAGCTCGCCCGAAAGACGATGACCGGTTTGCGCGAGCTCGGCGTTCAAATGGTCCTCGACGATTTCGGGCAAGGACATTCGTCGCTGGCGTACTTACAGCACCTGCCGATCTCCGGGTTGAAGATCGATCGCAGTTTCATCGAGCCGCTAGGAACGAATTCGCAATCGGCGGCTATCGTCGGCAGCGTCGTAACGCTGGCGCAGACGCTCGGTTTATACACCGTCGCCGAGGGTGTCGAAAACGCGTCGCAACTTGGGGTCGTGCGTTCGCTCGGCGTCGATCTCGCTCAAGGATTTCTGTTCGCGCCGGCACTGACTGCGGAGGAGCTGCTGTCACCGTTACGCATCGGAGTCGGTTGAGGTTCGAGTTCATCGCGCCCAAGGCAGATAGGCACGCGGCACGTCCTGGAGTTCGATGCACTCGTACGTATCGAGGCTTCCGTTCACGGCAACCAGTTCGTGCCTGCATTGATCGGGCGTAGCGTATGGCCCGGACTCGATGCAGCGATCGAAAATTGTGCCGCACCGTTGAGAGACTACGAAATAACCGCTTTCGGACCAGCCGCGTGCGATCGCGGAGTACAGCCCCCACGAATACGCCGCGATGCATGCGGCGACGACGGCCGTAAACGAGGCGAGTACGCCGGACGATTGCGGCGCTTGTGCGCTGCGCGTTCGCCGAATCGCAAATAATGCGAACGCGGATGCGCCCGCGTAGGCAAGTACTTCGGGCAGGCTGGCGCGGTTCATCCAAAAGAGGACGACGACCGCGTACGATACGAAAAAGACCCACGCCGCAATGCGAATAACGATGCTTAACCGTTGCCAGAGCGGAGAGATCGTCGGCGCTTCCGGCGCACGCAGGCAAAGGACGACATCCTGCGCGAGTCGTCGGCAAGCTCGCCAGAGCGACGAGCCAAAGCCAATCGCCAGACACATCACGCCAAACGCGAAGACGACGATATACAGGACGATAAGCACGGCGCCGGCGCCGTTCGCGATCTGAGCTCCCAAACGCGCCTCCGGTTCGTCGGAACCGGCCTCCCGATTGCGATATTTCGCGCTTTCCTAGCGCGCCCTTTGGAAACGTATAATCAAGGGGATGTCTCCCGCATCTAGCGAAGCCGGATCCTCGTGTTCGATCTCGAACAGTTCGTCGCCGATTGTCGCGGCGCGCTCGCTCAAGAGCGCTCTTCGATTGCTATTCGCGACATCGTCGCGCGAGCGGTCAGCGACCCTGCGGCACTCATCGCCTGCATCGGTGAACCGTCGCGCGCCGAGATAAGGCGTCTCCACCACTCCCCCGAGCTGACGGTACTGAACGTCATCTGGGCACCAAAAATGACGATCTTCCCGCACGACCACACCATGTGGGCGGTGATCGGTATCTACGGTGGGCGCGAAGACAACGTCTTCTGGCGCAGGTTGCCGGACAATCCGCACCGAGTCGAAGCGGCCGGCGCTAAGTCGCTGTGCAACCAAGATGCCGTGGTTCTCGGCGCCGACGCGATCCACTCCGTGACCAACCCGATCGCGAAATTGACGGGTGCCATTCACGTATATGGCGGGGACTTCTTTGGAGCCGGCCGCAGCGAGTGGGACCCGGAATCGCTGCTCGAGCGGCCCTGCGATCCGCAACGCATCGTCCAAATCTTCGACGAGGAAAATCGCCGCTTCGCTTCGCCGGCATCGCGCTGACGCGCCACCTAGCCTCTACGTACTATTAGGTATGGCCGAGCCTCGGCAGGAGGGATATTTTTAGGGGTGGCGCTCGTTCGCCGTTCTTTTCTGCCAGAGGGACAAAACTGATGAAACGTTTTACGGGCGCAGTAATCGCGCTCTCCTTGACACTGGCCGCATGCAGCGGTCAGCAAGCACTGACCCCCAGTCAAGCTCCGGTGCAGTCCAATCACGTTCCGGCGCAGGCAAACGCGCGCGCCGTTTGTGGCAGAGCACCGGCCCCCGGTTACGCGCGGTGCTTAAGCTACGTGCGCGTCGACGTCGGTGGTGGTAATCCGAAGGGCTATCACGGTCGGTACGCGAGGGCGGGCGAAAAACGAGGCCCAAATCTCACGATCGGCTCGCCGTCCGGCTACGGCCCCTCGGATCTGCAATCGATGTACGCCCTCGCATCGCTCAGTAAATCGAACGGCAAGGGAATGACCGTCGGCCTCGTTGAGGGCGGAGACGACCCGACCCTGGCGAGCGACCTCGCGGTCTATCGTTCGCAGTACGGCTTGCCGGCGTGTACGACGGCGAACGGCTGCCTTAAGATCGTCAGCGCCGGCCCGGGCGGCCAATCGCCACCGGATCCGGAATGGTCGCTTGAGACGTCGCTAGACGTC
>JAFAHZ010000050.1 GCA_019236975.1 Vulcanimicrobiota bacterium
GCAGATGCGAGATCGGCACGCTCGATCGCTTCGCGAGACGCGCGCCAGAACGGGCCGCCCGATGCGGTCAGTACGATCTCGGCGATCGATGCGTGGGCTTCACCGACCAGACATTGGAAAATCGCGCTGTGCTCGCTATCGACCGGCAAGAGCGTGGCGCCGTTGCGCGCCGCCGTTTCGACGAAGAGCTCGCCTGCCGCGACGATGAGTTCCTTATTGGCGACCGCGATGGTCGTTCCGCGCTCGACCGCGGCGAACACCGCATCGAATGCGACCGCACCGTCGGTCGCGGCGAGCAGCACGTCCGGTTCGCTCTCGACGGCGACGCGCATCAAGCCGGCCGGACCGTCGGCGGCCGTTGTCGCGATCGCCGGAGCGAAGCGTTGCACTTGTTCGTGCAGCAGCCCGACGTTGCGGCCGGCGGCGAGCGCAACGACTTCGAAGCGATCGCGATGCCGCGCGATGACGTCGAGCGCTTGCGTCCCGATCGATCCCGTCGACCCCAGAATCGCCACTCGCTTACGCATGCGCTATTGCACCGCCAGGATGCCGAGTACGTGCAGCGTTGCAAAGAACGTCACCCCGCCGAACAAGTACGAATCGAACCGGTCGAGTACGCCGCCGTGCCCGACGATCATATCGCCGGCGTCCTTGACGCCCGCATCGCGCTTCAGCGCCGATTCGGCGAGATCGCCCAGTTGCGCGGCGATACACGTGAGCGCACCGAGAACCGCACCTTGCCACCATTGGAGATGCAGCGGCGGCCACAGCGTCGCGACGGCCGCGAAACCGGCGACGACGGCGAGTGCACCGAGCGACCCTTCCACGGTTTTCTTCGGCGAGATCGTGCTCAGCCGATGACGGCCGATTTGCGACCCGATCAGCATGCCGAAGATATCGGTAAGCGCGACGATGACGACGAGGTAGTACGTCATCCAGAGCCCGTCGCCCGGGATCTGACGCACGAACACGAAGTACGTTAAAAGCTTGCCGATGTAGAGAACCGCAAGCAGCGTGTAGGCCGTGCGGGCAAAATAGCCTTTCTGCTCGCCGTACATGCCGATGCAGAACGCCGCAACCACGATGCCCGCCAGCAGAACGCCCTCCCATTTGTGGATCAGTCCGAAGGTCGCCATGGCGATATAGCCGCACACACCCAAAAGCGCAACCGGATATTCCAAGGGCTGGCCTTTGATCTCGCACAGGTTGTTGAGCTCGTTGATGCTGAGCAATCCGATGATCAAGAGCAGCAGATAGAACGCCCATGGTACGTAGACGCAACCCAAGCCGATCGCAGCGACGATCGACCCAACGATAATCCGTCTCGTCACGCTCCGCCATAGCGCCGCTCGCGCTGGCCGAACTCGGCGATCGCCCGCAGGAGATCGTCGCCGGAGAAATCAGGCCAAAACACGTCGGTCATGACCAGCTCGGCGTACGCTGCCTGGTAGAGCAAGAAGTTCGAGAGCCGGTGTTCGCCGCCGGGTCGAATCAGCAAATCCAACTCCGGTAAATCGGCGGTGTACAGATAGCGGCCGATTAAGGCCTCGTCGATGTCGTCGGGCGCCAACCGCCGCTCGGCGACCTCTCGCGCGATCGCGCGGACAGCACGCTCGAGCTCGGCGTGCGAGCTATAGTTCACCGCGAGATTGAGCAGAAGGCCCGTATTGCGCTCGGTTCCCGCCTGCAGTTCGGCCAGCGCCCGGCGCGGCGAGTCGGGTAAGGACTCCCAATCGCCGATCACCCGGACGCGGACGTTGTTGCGCTGGAGCTCGGCCAGCTCGTTGCGCGCGAAGTACACGCACAAATCGAACAGCAGCGACACTTCTCGCGCGTCGCGATTCCAGTTCTCCGTCGAAAAGCCGTATGCGGTCAGCACTTCGACACCGAGATCGCTCGCTTTGCGCGTCACTCGCCGGAGCGATACGATGCCGCGGCGGTGCCCTTCGATTGCCGGGAGCGCGTGGCGTTTGGCCCATCGCCGGTTGCCGTCCATGATGATGGCGACGTGCCGGGGAATGCGCTCCGGCGCCGGCTCGATACCGTGACGGCTCGGAACGATCATGCGAGCCTCTCGTAGGATTCGTAGCCGGTCAGCAGCTCGGTGAAATCGTCACCGAGATCCCTTACGCGCAGCACCCGTAACGCGCCGCGGCCCAGCCACGGTCCCAACGGAGCCAGCAGCGCAAGCCGCAGCTTGCGCCCGCGCAGTGCGCGGCGAGCGTCGACCTCACGAGCGAGTACCAGATCCTCCTTCACGTCTAGGAGCTACACTTCCATAATTTCTTTTTCTTTGGCCGCAACCAGCGCGTCGATCTCTTTTACGAAACGGCCCGTGAGGTCGTCTAGCGTTTTGAGCATCCGCTTGTTGTCGTCCTCGGTAATGTCGTGCTTCTTGAGCTGAATCTTGATGTCGTCGTGCGCGTGATGGCGAACGTTGCGCACCGCGACTTTGCCGTCTTCGGCTTTCTTTTTGACGACTTTGGCGAGATCTTTGCGCCGCTCTTCGTTGAGCGGCGGGATCGTCAGCCGGATGGCGGTACCGTCGACGTTCGGCGTCAAACCGAGATCGCTTTTCTCGATGGCTTTTCTGATGTCGGGAACCACGCCCTTATCCCAAGCCGTGATGACGAGCGTGCGCGTATCGGGCGCGGCGACGCCGGCGACCTGCTTGAGCGGAACGGCTTGACCGTAGGCCTCGACGTGCAGCCGGTCGAGCAGCGCGGGGGTGGCGCGTCCGGTACGAATCGACGCGAACTCCGCACGCGTCGCCTCGACGCACTTGACCATCTTGGACTCGATCTCGGAGAAATATTTATCGGCCATTGGCTTCAGCTCCTCACGAGGGCTTTTCCGACGTACGTCCCGATCGGCTCGCCCCAGATCGCGCGCCGGATATTGCCGGGCACGGTCATGTCGAAGACGATCACCGGAAGCGCGTTATCCATGCACAGCGCCATCGCCGTCGAGTCCATGACTTCCAAACCGCGCTGGAGCATTTCCATATAGTCCAGCCGCTCGAAGCGCGTGGCGTGCGGGTCCTTCTTGGGGTCGGCCGAGTAGACGCCGTCCACCTTCGTAGCCTTCAGGATCGCTTCCGCGCCTACTTCGACCGCGCGTAAGGCGGCCGTCGTATCGGTGGTAAAGTACGGGTTGCCGGTTCCGGCGGCAAAGATCACGATGCGCCCCTTCTCCAAGTGGCGAATCGCGCGCCTGCGGATGTAGGGCTCGGCGATTTGATGCATGGCGATCGCCGTCTGAACGCGCGAGGGGACGCCCATCCGCTCCAGCGCGTCCTGCAGCGCGAGCGCATTGATGACGGTTGCCAGCATACCCATGTAGTCGGCGGTCGCGCGATCCATGCCGGCTTCTTCGTGAATCTTGCCGCGCCAGATGTTTCCGCCGCCGACGACCACCGCGATCGACACCCCGGCCCGGCTGACTTCGGCGATCTGATCCGCCATCGAGCGCGTCGTCGCAACGTCGACGCCGGTATCGTTTCCAGCGAAAGCTTCGCCGGAAATCTTCAATAGAACTCGGGAATATCGCGGACCGTCGCTCGGCACGCCCTTATTCACCCAGCGCGTACTTGGTGAACCGCCGAACGCGGATCTTCTCACCCAGCGCGCCGATCGCCGAGTTGATGAGATCGCCCACACTGATCGAATCGTCTTTGACGAACGCTTGATCGAGCAGACAGTGCTCCTCGTACCACTTGTTGAGCTTTCCGTCGACGATCTTCTGGGCGACCTCCGGCGGTTTGCCTGCCGGAACGCCGGCACGAAACTCCTCGCGCGCCTTCTCGACGACGTCGGCCGGGACGCTCTCGCGATCGAGATACTGCGGAGACATCGCCGCGATGTGCATCGCGATGTCCCGGGACAACTCGGTGAAGCGCGGATTGCGCGCGACGAAATCCGTTTCGCTGTTCACCTCAACTAAAACGCCGATTTTGCCGCCCGAGTGGATGTAGCTGGCGACGGTGCCTTCGTTGGCGACGCGCTCCGATTTCTTCGCTGCTTGCGCGGCGCCGCGTTCGAGCAGCAGCGCCTTCGCCTTGTTCATGTCGCCGGCGGCGTCGACGAGGGCTTTGCGGCAATCCATCATCGGCGCGCTGGTCTCTTCGCGCAGCGCTTTGATTTGGTCGGCTTTCGGTTGGTAGGTCGTTGCGGTGGACATGTGCTCTCCCAAGCTAGATCTCGGCCTCGGCCATCGTCGCCGAACCATTTTGTGCGTATTCTTCGGAATCCGGTCCGTAGGCGGTCTCGTCGTACGAGCTTTCGCTCTCCGTGCGCCCTTCGATGATCGCGTCGGCGATCTTACCGACCATCAGTTTCACGGCGCGAATAGCGTCGTCGTTGCCGGGAATCGGATAGTCGATCTCGTCCGGATCGCAGTTGGTATCGATCACGGCGATGATCGGAATCTTCAGCTTGCGCGCTTCGAGCACGGCGATGCGCTCTTTCTTCGGGTCGACGATAAAGACCGCGTCCGGCAAGCGGTGCATGTCTTTGATGCCGCCGAGGAAGCGCTCGAGCTTGTTCATCTCGTCCTGCAGCTTCGCGACCTCTTTTTTGGGAAGACGGTCGAAATCGCCCTGAAGCTTCATGTTCTCGAGCTCGCGCAGGCGGGCGATGCGCTTTTGGATGGTGGCGAAGTTCGTCAACGTACCGCCCAGCCAGCGCTGGTTTACGAAAAACGTGCCCGCGCGCTCGGCCTCCTCGCGCACGACGTCCTGCGCTTGCTTCTTGGTGCCGACGAAGAGGATCACGCGGCCTTCGCGCGCCAGCTGCTTGACGACTTCGTACGTCTGGCGCAGCTTCTGTACGGTCAGCGCGAGATCGATGATGTAGATGCCGTTACGCTCTTGAAAGATGAACGGCTTCATCTTCGGATTCCACCGGCGCGTTTGGTGGCCGAAGTGCACTCCCGCTTCCAGGAGCTCGCGCATCGTGACGACGGACATGGTGAAAGAACCCTCTCTGGCCCCGGCCGCCCGCCCTCCTGGCTTTGCGACCTCGTCTGGAGCCATAACCGCCCGGCCTCGTGCCGGGCGTAGTGCGTAAAAAAGCCCCAGGGGGACCCGCGCGGCTTTGCCGCGTGGGGGCGCGCAGGCGCGAAGCGCCGGAGTGCCTTTTAAACCCGGGGGTCCCCGATGCGCACAGCGCATTGGGGCTCGGGGCATTATAGCACACCGAGCGCCCCCGGCCGCAACACGGAGCAGGGCGCGCACACCCTGCAAAAGTAGCAAGGCACCTTTGGCTCAGAGGAGGGCTGCCTTGCTCGAACGCGCGCGCTATCTATTGTTGGTCGCGGCATTGGCCGTTGGCGGCTGCCAGGGAGGCGGACAGAGCGGCAGCGCCGTCTCCGCTGCCCCTAGCGCGGCCGCAACGGAGCAAGCATCCGCGGCGCCGACCGAAGCCGCCAGCGTCGAACCTACGCCGCTGCCGAGCGGGGCTACGCCTACGCCTGCTCCGACCCCTACACCCGATCCGAACCTGCTGTCCTGGAAGAACGGCGCGATCGTACGCTCCTACCCGGCGCAAGCGATGGCCGAAAGCCCGAACGTCAACGACATCGCGCGGGCCGGCCCGAGCATTTCAGGGACACCCGCCCCTCCGTTCGTCTTCGTTTACGAGCTACCGGGCCCCGCAAACATCTCGTCGTTCTCGGCCGAGCTCCCCGCCGCGCAGCCCAGCGCCACGCCGGCAACCGTGACGTTCGCGACCTCCAATACCGGCCCAACGGGCGAGTTCAAGGACGCCGGCACGCTGACGGCCACCGCTAACGAGGGCGTCCAACAGTTACCGGTCTCGCTGACGGCGCGCTGGATCCGTATTACCGCCAACGCAGTTTTCAACGGCGTCGGCGCGACCGGCTCGATCGCCGCGCCGCCTTCCGGCGTCTCTCCGGCCGGAGTCTACGTGGAACTCAAGGACGCGCCGTACACCAACGGCGCCTTCGATCCGACTGCAATGGACAGCGATCCGTGGTACCGCAGAATCGTGACGGTCGGCAGCTCGATGACGGGTACGCGCTGCTTCGACGGTCACTACGGGGACGCGTATCCGGGCTCGTTGACCGGCCGTACGTGGGAGTTCCGCGATAACGGTAACCCGGGACGAGCGTTCGTCAACGACGACGCGTCGATGATCGTCGGGGAAGACAACGGCGACCCGATCTATCTCATGCGTTCGCCGAAGCAGCCGAAATTTTGCGAGCCGTTTGAACTCGGTTCGGGCGCGCACGGCGCGCTAGTGCTCGACAGGGACGGACCGGCGAGCCTCTATCCCATCGATGACTATCCGGGCAAAAGCTGGGCCTTCGAACGCATCGGCGCGGGAATGTTGGAGCCGTCGTCGCTCGCCGGAAAAGAGCTGGCGATTCTGAACGCCGTGTGCGACGCGTCCGCGTATCTCGCAAAGGGCCAGACCGACGCGCTCTTACAATGGATCGGTGCCGGCCACAAGCTGTTGATCGTCGATTCGGACATCTGTTCGCCCAAGACCGATTACTCGTTCTTGCCCTATCCGTTCCTCACGTCGAACCCGGGCGCGCAAGGCGCTTCGGGCGACCGTCTCATCATCGTCGAGAACGACGCGCTGGGAACGGCCGATAAGAACGACACGCCCCACTTCTTCGACCCCAAAGTCTTTATCAACGACGGCAGCAATCAGCTCGGCGATGCCAACATCGTTACGACGCAGGATTCGCATTGGTGCGGTCATCTGTTCGGTACGAACGTCAAGAAAGACAACGGCTTCATGCAGATGTACGCTCCGTACGGACAAGGCATCATCATCTACGACGGTTTCGATCACGACGACGGCAGCAACGCCGGCTATCAGCGAGTGCGCGAGCTCGAGCTCGCTCTGCCCGTTCCGGTGTCGATGCCGTGCACGCAAAGCGTGTCGCTCGCGTTCCTCATTCAACCGAACCAGGAAGCGACGTTCACGTCGGGGACGCCACTGACGCTGCATGCGGCCATGGAAACGCTCGCGAACCAAGGTTGGGCCGGACACATTGCCATTACGACCACCGGCGATTTTCCGGCCACCGTCACGCCGAACGCGTTCGATATGAGCGGCGGCACCCAGCCGCTCGCGGTCACCGTCAACGTTCCCGCCTCGGCAAAACCGGGAGCGTATACGGTCAACGTCGTCGGCACGAGTACCGACGGCAAGACGGCTGGGGCCTCGATTACCATCACCGGAACCGCGCCGCTCAAGAAAGCCGTGCTGAAAAAACATCAGCGCATCCGTATTTACGGAATCCATTTCGACGTCGACAGCGCCCACATACAGCCGCGCTCCGAGCCCGTGATCGCGCAGATCGCCGAACTCATGAAAGCCAATCCCAGCTGGCGCTTCGAGATCTCGGGGCACACCGACTCCGACGGCGGCCCTGCGTACAACCTCGGACTGTCGCAGCGGCGCGCGCAAGCCGTCGTCGACGATCTGGTGACGCGGTACGGCATCGCCCGTTCGCGCATGGTGCCCAAGGGCTACGGCCTGACGCGCCCGGTCGCGACGAACGCGACCGCTGCGGGTAAAGCGCTCAATCGCCGCGTCGAACTCGAGAGGCTGCAATAGTGAAACGCATCGCCGTCGCCGCCATCCTCGTCATCGCCGTCGCCGCCGCGGCGTACTTCGCGTGGCGCTGGTTCGGCGGCAGCGCGACGAGCGTCGCGGTCGCGCAACTCATACCCACCGGACCGATCGCCTGTCCGGAAGATCCCAACGACCTCGCCGGCATCGAAGGCTGGGCTCCCGGCGCGGGAAAGGCCGAAAAGCTTGGGCAGGGCGAGGCCGGCAACATCAGCGGTTTTGCCGGGGCTCTCGGCGGCGCGCCCCCGACCCCGGCGCCGACTGCGTCTTGGGCGTGTAGGGGCTTACGCGGCGACCTCGTCGCGCGCTTCGATACGATCGCGCAAGACGTGAAATACGTTCCCACCGACGGTTTCGATCCGCAAGCGCGTGCCGACGAGCTTTCGGACGCCGCAGCGATTTTCGCGTACGTCCGCGATCAGATTCACACCGAGGCCTATCCCGGTGCGATGCGCGGCGCGGCTGGAACGCTGCAAGCGCGCGCAGGTTCAAGCGCCGATAAGGCACTATTACTCGCCGCGCTGCTCGCTGACAAACAGATTCCCGTGCGTTTCGTTCATTCCAATCTGAGCGATGCGGAGATCACGACGGTCGAATCGGCCGCAATCGCCCCACCCGCTTCGCCGCAACCGCACGACCTCTCCGACGCCTTTAAAGAAATGGGAATCGACGTCGACGCCGCGCGCGCCGGAGCTGCGGCCGTTCGCCGCCGCGCGCTCGCAGGTGCCGACGCGACGATTGCGACCGCACGTTCCGCCAGCGACGCGCTCGTCACAGTGCTCCAGGCCCACAACACCGCGCTCGGTACGAGCGATCAGCCGCTGCGTCAAGCCTGGTCGTCCGCTCTGCGCGATCACTGGTGGGTGCAAGTACAGCAAAACGGCAGCTGGGTCGACGAAGATCCAACGCTTCCGGCCACACAGCCCGGTACGCACTTGGGCGCCGCACCATCGGGCGATGCGCTCGACGCCCTGCCCGATTCCGTCTTTGCGACCCTGACGGTCCGGCTCGTCGCGACGCGCATCGCTGCCGGCACGCTGCAAACGTCGACGCTCGTCGAAAAGGCGCTCAAGGTCGCCGACACCGATGCGAAGGCCGTCGTGATCGCGATCGGCGATCGCAGCGGCGGCTCGGCCGCGATCGCGCAAGCGACGTCGTTCGTACCCTCCATCGGCAGCGGTGACGGCGAACAAACGGGCGACGCGTTTACTGCCGCGGGACTCGCCCGCGTCGACCTGCAGCTCGACGTACAACAGCCGGGGTTGGCGCTGCGCACGTACCGGCGAACGGTCGTCGATCGCCGCACCGCCGACGGAAAGGCCATCGACGAAGCCGCGTGGACGCCGCAGCGGACCGCTTACGCACTGACCGGCGTCTACAATCTTCTCCCGCTCAGCGGCGATTTGGATCAAGGGTTTGCCGGTATTCGCGAAGTGGAAGGGCTGCGTACCGTTCAAGGATTTATGGCGTACGTCGCCGCCGGCGGCAACGGCAAACAGATGCCGCCGCCGGCTTCGCAAACGTATCCGATGCAAGCGCTGCATTACTTCGAAGCCGACCGCGTCGTGCGCAACCGCTTGGAAGACGGCGGCAGCCGATTCTTCTTCGATCGGCCGCAAATCGCAATCGAGCATCGCGGTTTCGATTTTGAAGGTGGAAAACTGTCGAGCGTGCAGCAGTTCGACGTCGTCGAAAACGGAATGCAGGCTACCGGTTCGAACCCAACGTCCGCTATACGCGACAATTTTACGCGCGGCTACGCCGACGAGTACGCCGAGCAGCATCTGTGGACGGCGCCCAACGACGGCGGAACGATCGCCGTTATCGCGCAAGCGCAAAAAGACGGCGTCGCGCTGCAAGTTCTCAGCGGCGAACAGTACGGCGGCACGGCAATCGCGCCCGCCACGCCCGTGACCGTCGACGGAAAATCGCGCACCGGCTGGTGGCAAGTCGACACTGCGTACGGCAATCTCATCGGACGCATGGGGCCGGACGGCGCGGGTCAAGAGCTGGTCGAGTACGCGATCGCGCGTGCCAACGATTGGTCGACGCTGTACGCGATGATCCAGTTTTACGGCGACTTCTTCCGCTGCATCGCCGGCGCCGTCGAGGCTCCGCTTTCGGGTTTGCAAGGCGCCGCCGCTCAGAAGTGGTTCGAGCAGTGCGCGGGCGCGGCGATCTGCAGCTACCTGGAAGCGCTGGGCAGCGGCGAAGCGCTGACGCGATTGGAAATCAGCGACCTCGACACGCTGTTGTACAACATCCTCGATTTGAGCGTTCCGGGCTCGAAGGATTCCTGGCCGCCATCCGGCGGCGCCGTCTGCAGCGGCTTATTCAAGAGCCCCCTATACCCGTAGCGGAACCACCAGGATTGGCCGCGCGCTGCCCGTAAGGCGGGCGCAATGCGTTGGCTCGTTACCGGCGGTCTGGGTTTCATCGGTTCCAATTTCGTACGACTCGTGTTGCGCGAGCGGCCCGGCGTGGAGGTCGTCAATCTCGACGCGATGACCTACGCCGGCAACCCCGCCAATCTCGCGGGCGTCGAGGAAGACGGGCGTTACCGTTTCGTCAAAGGCGACATCTGCGATCCGGCGGCCGTGAAGGAAGCCATCGGTAACGGCGTGGACGCGATCGTGAATTTCGCAGCCGAAACGCACGTCGATCGTTCGATTCTCGATCCGGAAGCGTTTCTGCGCACCGACATTCTCGGCACGCACGTCCTGCTGGAGGCGGTGCGCGAACGCGGCATCGCCCGCTTCCTGCAAGTTTCGACCGACGAAGTGTACGGTCACGTCGCCGAGGGCGACTCGTCCGAAACCGACGCGCTGCATCCGCGCAGCCCGTACTCGGCGAGCAAAGCCGGCGGCGATTTGCAAGCGCTGGCGTACCACACGACGTTCGCAACGCCGGTGCTCGTCACGCGCGGAAGCAACACCTACGGCCCGTACCAGTATCCCGAAAAACTCATACCGCTGTTCGTCACCAATCTCATCGACGACCGGGAGGTACCGGTTTACGGCGATGGGTTACAAATTCGCGATTGGATCTACGTCGACGATCACGCGCGCGGTATCCTTCACACGCTCGAACGCGGCGAGCCGGGCAACGTCTACAACGTCGGCGGCGGCAACCCGCGCACGAACATGGAGATCACGCGGCTTCTAGTCGAAGACTGCGGCCGCTCGATGGAGACGCACGTCAAGCACGTCGCCGATCGGCCAGGACACGACCGTCGCTACAGCGTGAACTGCGCGAAGTTACGCGGCCTTGGCTGGCAGCCCCTGACGCCGTTCGAAGAGGGCATCGTTGCTACGATTGCCTGGTACCGTGCCAACGAAGCCTGGTGGCGTCCGCTCAAATCGGGCGAATTCCTCGAATACTACAAGCGCCAGTACGCGCATCGCTGAGGGGGACCGATAACTCGGTTATGGCCGGCGATCTCCACCTCGTGGGGGATGCCGTTCCCTACACCTACATCGGCGACAGCCATGCAGGGTCGATCGGAACGCTCGTCTTCGAGGACGCGAACGAGACCACGCGCATCGTCACCCGCACGTGCACGATTTGGCGTTTCGTCGCGAGCGACGCGCTCGGTGCCGATGGGGCACTCGGTGACGAACTCGTACAAGCCTTACGAAACACGGGCGCGCTGCACACCTCGCAAGCGTTCGCGCCGCTGGCCGGATTTCGACCCGTCCAGACGACGTACGGCCGGGAGAAACGTCCTGAGAACGTCGCCGTCCTCGACTCGGCCAGCGAACGCGCCTACGTCGTTTGCGTCGGCGAGATCGACACGCGCTACATCTTGCACCGTTTCGTCCTCGAGCGTCTCGATTTTCAGGTTCCGTTCCCTATCGACGGCCTCGAAGCGCTGCCGGCCTTCCAGGCGCGGCAAACGCTTCGCGCCGACCGAATGCTCGCGTTCTTGGGTGAAGAATTCAAACCGCTTTTCGTCGGGCTGCGGCTGCTGCGCGCGGCCGGATTGAGAACGATCTTTCTGCACTCGCTGCCTCCCCCGGCGATCGACGACGCCGACGCCGAGCGCGTTCTCAAGCATCCCAGCCCCGCGCGGTTGCGCTACAAGCTGGCGATGTTCGTGAACTTCCTCTACGAAGCGGTTTGCCGCGACATCGGCGTCGGCTTTATCAACATGTGGCCGAGCGTTACGAGCGCCAATCTCTTACGGCCGGAATACTACCTCGACGGGTTGCACCTCAATCGCGAACACGCAAAACGTTCCGTCGCGGAAGTGCATCGTCAGATGACGTCGCTGAGGGCGGCCGTTCCGTGAGCCGCTTTCCCTACGATGACCGGCCGGATGCCGCGCTTTGGAAGCGCGCGATCCAAATGGTGGACGCCACCGAGATCGATCCCTGGGCGCCCGTCCGATTCACGATCGATACTCGCGAACGCGTCGCTTCGGCCGGCAGCTGCTTTGCGCGGCATATCGCCGCGAACCTGAAGGCGCACGGCTTCAACTACTTTCAAACCGAAGAAGGCGCCGAATATTCCGCCAATTTCGGGAACGTCTACACGACGCTGCAGCTTTGGCAGCTCTTCGAGCGCGCCTACGGCCGATTCTCTCCCCAAGAGAAACACTGGCGGCGCGGCGATCGTTACGTCGACCCGCTACGACCGCGCGTGTTTCCCGACGGATTCGTATCGCCGGAGGCGGTGCACGAGGCCGAACGGCTGCATCTCGAAGCCGTCCGCCGCCTTTTCGAAGCGCTCGACGTCTTCGTCTTCACGTTAGGTCTCACCGAAGGTTTCGTGTCGACGATAGACGGCACGGCTTTTCCGGCTTGTCCGGGGAAGGATTTTGGCGTCTTCGACGCAGCGCGATACGCTTTTCGCAATCTGACGGTGGCGGAAAACGTCGAATACCTCGACGCTTTCGTCAGCGCTCTGCTGCACGTGAACCCATCGGCCCGCATTCTGCTCACCGTTTCACCGGTACCGCTCGTGGCGACGATGGAGAACCGCAGCGTTCTCCAATCCACGGTCTACTCCAAGTCGGTCCTCCGGGTATGTGCCGACGAACTCCGCCGCCGTCACCCCTGCGTCGACTACTTCTGGTCCTACGAGATCGTCACCGCGACCTATAACAACGACCGCTACTTCGAACCCGACCGGCGCAGCGTCACCGAAGCCGGCGTCGCGCACGTGATGCGTTCGTTTTTTCGCCATTTCGCCAACCTCGAGATCGAGCGGCCGCAGGTCGACGATTTCGACCCGTGCGACGAGGACGTGCTCGACGCGATAATAAAAAAGGCTTCGCTGTGAATACAACGAGCTCGACGTGGTCCCGATGCCAGCGCGGCGACGGCGAAATGTTTTTTCGGGGCGCCCCTCGACTTCGCTCGGGACAGGCTCCGGCTGGGCCGGAGCGCCTTCAGAAATGAAAGGCGTTATCCTAGCGGGTGGCTTAGGCACGCGGCTGCGACCCCTCACGAAGGTCACGAACAAGCATCTGCTGCCGATCTACGACAAGCCGATGATTTATTATCCCATCGAAACGCTCTGTAAGGCGGGCATTCGAGATATCATGATCGTCACCGGCGGCAGCTCGGCCGGCGATTTTCTGCGGCTGCTCGGCAACGGCGCGGAATTCGGCCTGAAAGACATCTTTTACACCTACCAAGAGGGTGAAGGCGGCATCGCCGACGCGCTGCGCCTCTGCGAACATTTCGCCGAGGGCAGCCGCATCGCGGTGATCCTCGGGGACAATATCATTCAAGACGACATCTCGCCGTTCGTACGCAAATTCGAACGGCAGGATTCCGGCGCGCGCATTTTGCTAAAGCACGTGGACGATCCGCAGCGGTTCGGCGTGCCCGAGCTCGACGGCGATCGCATCGTTCGCATCGACGAAAAACCCGCCGAGCCGAAAAGCAGTTACGCCGTCACCGGCATTTACATGTACGATCGCCGCGTCTTCGACTTCATTCGAAAACTAAAACCGTCCAATCGCGGCGAACTGGAGATCACGGACGTCAACAACGCCTACATTCGCGAGGGCGATCTCTTCTACGACGTGCTCGACGGCTGGTGGACGGATGCCGGCACCTTCGAGAGTCTCTTCCACGCGAACCAGCTGGTAGCGAGGTCTACGATTTCAGCAGCAGCTTCCGCCGCGTCGTCTCCTCGATAAACTCCATCAACCGCGCCGCCGACTCGCCGATGCTCTCGCGAGTCGTATCGAGCATGAGATCGGGTTTTTCCGGAACGTCGTAAGGCGACGAGATGCCGGTGAAGCGTTGGATCTCGCCCAACCGCGCGCGCCGGTAGTGTCCTTTCACGTCGCGCCGCTCCGCCGTGGCGAGGTCGCACGAAACGTAGATTTCGTAGAAGGACTCCGGGTAAGCCGCGCGCGCCTTCTCCCGGTCCGCGGCAAACGGCGAAATGAGCGCGGAGATCACGACGAAGCCTGCGTCGGCGAGCACGCCGGCGACGGCAGCGGTACGGCGCACGTTCTCGGTGCGGTCCTCTTCCGAGAATCCGAGATCGACGTTGAGCGTCGTGCGCAGCGTATCCCCGTCGAGTACGTACACATGGGTGCCGCGATCGAACAGCATGCGCTGCACGGCCATGGCGACGGTCGATTTGCCGGCGCTCGGCAAACCCGTCAGCCAGAACACGCCGCCCGCGTGACCGTTGCGGCGAACGCGTTCCTCGCGATGCACCGACGAGATCTGCGCGACGACGTCCGTTGCACCTTCGGAACGGGGCCGCCCGATGACCGCGCGAACGCGTCCTCCGGCGACGACGTTCGTACCGTGCATCAAGACGAACTTGCCGATGCTGGTGTCGTCGAGATCGTCGTCGGCGGCGATGAGTTCGCGCGAGATCAGCGTCACCACCGCGACGTCGCTCTTACCGAGCGAATCGCTCGGCTTGCCTTCCAACGAATCCGGGTCGACGACCTCGTCGATGCGCTGCAGCGTGACGGGAACTTCCCGCGTGCCGATGCGCAGCCGCAGCGATTCGCCCGGTGCGACGGGTTCGCTGCCCAGCCAAACGACGGTTGCCTGGATTGCGTGGCCCATGCCCGGCGCGTCGCCCGCATAGCTCGCGACCGCACCCCGGTCGACAAACACGCGCTCGTCGAGCGAAATCGCCACGACGTCGCCGGCGTGTGCTTCCGGCACTTCCTTCGGCCAGCGGTGGATTGCCGTGACGACGGCGTCGGTTTGCAGCGGCCAGAAGACGACGCGCTCGCCCGCGCGAAGCGTACCGCTTTCGATACGGCCGGCGATCAGACGATTGGTTCCGCGCCGATACACGTCTTGCACGACGAAACGCAGCGGTCCGCCCGCGTGGAACGCGTGCGGCCTGAGTGCTTCGAGAGACTCGAGCAGCGTCGGACCTTTCCACCAGGGCCAGCGTTTGGCCGGCGCTGCGATGTTCTCGCCCTCGCGCGCCGCAACCGGAACGATGTCGATCGGCTTGATATCCAACTGCTCGAGAAACTGCCGCACTTCGGCCTTGCGCCGCGCGAACTCGGTTTCCGCGTCCGACGCTAAATCGAGTTTGTTGACCGCAACGAGCAGTTCTTTGAAGCCGAACCACTGCAGGAACAGCGCTTGACGGCGCGTCTGCAGCGTGATGCCTTCGTCCACCGCAACCACTAAAATCGCGGCGTCGACTTCGGAGGCTCCGGTCAGGAGATTGCGGATGAGTTCGCGATGGCCTGGAGCATCCACGAATACGTAATCGCGCTCGGGCATGCGCAGCCAAATCCGCGAGATGTCGAGGGTGATGGCTTGGTCGCGCTCGAGTTGGAAGGCGTCGAGCAAGAACGAGTACTCGATCGGCACGCCGCGCTTCGAGCTGGAGCTTTCCAGCTCCGCAAGCCTTTGCGGTGTGACCTGACCGAGATCGACCAGCATCCTTCCGAGAATCGTCGACTTACCGGCGTCGACGTCACCTACCATAACGATGCGAACTTGGCGCATTACATGTATCCCGTCGTGCGCAGGCGCTCGAATGCGTCTTCGCTTTCGTGATCCATCGCGCGGCCGGCACGTTCGGGCTCGCGCGTCTTCTCCAGCTCCGCGATCACGTCGTCGAGAGTCTCCGCGTCGCTTGGAATGGGCGTCGTGATATTGCTCTCACCGAGCGAGCGGTACCGCATGCCGTTACGTGCGAGGTACAGCGGCACGTACGGAATATTTTCGCGACGCGTGTAGCGCCAGATATCGAGCTCGGTCCAATGCAGCAGCGGATGGATTCGCACGTGCGCGCCGTCGGGCACTTCGTACGGAAAGAAATCCCACAGCTCCGGCGGCTGCGTCCGCGGGTCCCAGGAACCGTCGGCGTTGCGCGGGCTAAAGATGCGCTCTTTCGCGCGGATCGCTTGCTCGTCGCGGCGGATGCCTAAGATGATACCGCGATACGATTCGCGCGAGATCAGCGCGCGAAGGCCGGCCGTCTTGCGCGCGGCGTGGCGAGCCGCGGGCGGCAGCGTCGGATCGACGGTGTTTTCGGGAGGACACACCTCGTTATGCGCGGGGAGCTTCCAATCGCGGACGAGCTGATCGCGAAACGCGTAGACTTCAGGGAACTCCATCCCGGTGTCGAGGAGCACCACCGGGAACGGAACGTCGCCCAAGAACGCCTTGCGAACCATCCAGAGCAGCGCCGTCGAATCCTTTCCGATCGACCAGAGCATAGCAAGCGGCGAAACGCACGAAAACGCCTCGCGTAAAATATAGATCGTACGCGACTCCAGCGCGTCGAGATCAGAATCGGTCGCCGTGAGCATCAGGCCCTATTATCGGCCCGTCCGGGACCGTTTCCTATCGCTTTCGGCTCAAAAGGCTTCTGCGCGGGGCCGATGACGGTAGAAATGGCGCACGACAGGCATACCGAGACGATTCCCGTCATGCGGCCGCAGTTACCGGCCGCCGACCAGCTCGAGGCCTACCTGAGGCGCATCGACGCGACGCGCTATTACTCCAATCACGGGCCGCTCTTACGCGAGCTCGAGCGCCGGCTCGCGCTTCACTTTCACGTCCAGCCCGCACAGTTGGCGGTGGTCGCCAACGGAACGGTCGCGCTCAGCGCAGCGCTGCTCGCGGTCGGCGCGCCTGCCGGAACGCGCTGTCTCCTCCCGTCGTGGACGTTCGTCGGTTCGGCCGCCGCCGTGTGGGCTGCGAATCTCACGCCGTACTTCGTCGACGTTTCGCCGCAAACGTGGATGCTCGATCCGCTCGAGCTCGAGCGCCGCACCGATTTGGACGGCGTCGGCGCGGTCATGGTCGTCTCCGCGTTCGGCGCGCCGGTCGATACGGCGGCGTGGGACGCCTTTACGGAGCGAACGGCGATTCCGGTCATCATCGACTGTGCGGCCTCCTTCGATACCGTGACGTCGGTCGCGAGCGCACGGCCCGGAAAGTCGCCGATCATGATCAGCCTTCACGCGACCAAGGTTATCGGCACCGGCGAGGGCGGGTTGGTTCTTTCGACGGACGAGCGCGTGATGAACCGCTTTCATCGCATCTGCAACTTCGGCGTTTGGGATTCACCGGAAGGCCAGATTTTAGGCTACAACGGGAAGCTCAGCGAGTATCACGCTGCGGTAGGGTTGGCCGCTCTCGACGGATGGGAGCGCCGGCGCGAGTCGCTGGCGGCGCTGACGCGCCGCTATGCGACGGCGCTCGCGCAGCGAGGCGTCACAACGCTGCCGCACTACGCAAACGGTTGGGTCTCGTGTTACTGCAACGTCGCCGTAGACGACGCGGCCGGAACGATCCTCCGCCTCGAAAAGGCCGGCATCGCGACGCGGCGCTGGTGGCAAAGCGGCGTGCATCGCCAGCGCGCCTATCGCCCGTTCGGCCGCGATGACCTTCCGGTAACCGACGATCTCGGCTCGCACGTCTTCGGCCTGCCGTTCTTTCACGACATGACCGACGCGCAGTTCGAGCGCGTGATGCGCAGTTTCGACGAGGCGCGCAGCGGTCTTCGTGCCGCGATGTTGTGACGACCGTCGCGGTCATTCAGCCGTACTTCGTCCCCTACGCCGGCTATTTCCGCCTCTTCACCGCCGCGGACACCGTGGTGATGTTCGATTGCGTGCAGTTTCCCCGGCGCGGATGGGTCCATCGCAATCGTTTTGAAACGAGCACCGGCGAGTTGGCGTGGCTGACGCTGCCGCTCGAAAAAGCCGCGCGCGACGTGCGTATCGCCGATCTAAGGTTCGTACCGGATGCGCGAGAACGGCTCGGAGCGCAGATGCATCGCTTTCCGCAACTCGACCGCGCCAAACGATCGCAGCACCCGCTGATCGACGGCGTTCTCCATCTGGGCGGACCGAGCGTCTCCGACTATCTCGTTCGGCTCATCGCCAAGATCGTCGCGCTTCTCGGTATGGAACGCCCGATCGTCCGGTCCAGCGCACTCGATTTGCCGGCCGAACTGCACGGCGAAGCGCGCGTCATCGCTGCGGTCAACGCGGTCGGCGGGCACCGTTACGTGAATCCTTCAGGTGGCCGCGAACTGTACCGCCAGGAATCTTTTGCTGCCGCCGGCCTCGAACTCGGTTTCCTCGATCCCTACGGCGGCAGTTACGCAAGCGTCCTTACGCGGCTCCTGGAGGAGGTACCGGCCGACGTCGCCGGCGAGATTCGTCGCGAAACGGTCGTTTCGCCGTGAAGGTCCGCACGGCGCGAGGACGGTATCGAATCGGCAATCATGCAAGGTAACGCGGCGCCTTCGGATCGCCTCGCGCATATCGTCACGGACGTTCTTCGCGTGCCGCGCGACGGCATCGCCGACGACCTCGATATGGAAGCGACGAGCACCTGGGATTCGCTCAGTCACATGGAGCTCATCGCCGCCATCGAGGACGAGTTCGGCGTCGCGCTGACCGCCGACGAAATCGTTTCGATGCGCAGCCTCGGAGCGATCAAAGGCGTGCTCCGCGCGAAGTCGATCGCTCTTTAGATGGATATCCCGGGGAGGACGATCGTCGTTGCCGGTGCGGCCGGGCATCTTGGCTCGGCAGTCGCCGCCGCCTTAACCGATCGCGGCGCCAACGTCGCCGGACTCGACCTGCGCGCTTCCGGAGAGGGAGGCCAGGTGTCGACCGTTCGCGCCGACGCCGCCGACGAAACGTCCGCCGTAGCAGCCGTCGACGAGATCGAGAAACGGTTCGGAACGATCGACGCGCTCGTGAACTGCAGCGGCCTCATTCATAGCGAACCGCTTGTGAATCTCACCAATCCCCAGCGCCGGCGCCACGGCATCCAGACGTGGGACGCCGTCATCCGCGCCAACCTTACCGCGGCTTTTGTGCTCGGATCGGTGGTCGCCGAACGCATGGCGGCCGCACGAACCAAGGGCGCGATCGTGCAATTTTCGTCGATCGCCGCCAACGGCAATCCGGGTCAAACGGCCTATTCGGCGGCCAAGGCCGGGATCGAGGCGCTGACGCGCGTTTGGGCGCGAGAACTCGGTCCGCTCGGCATTCGCGTCGTCGCAATCGCTCCAGGATTCGTCGATACGCCCTCCACGCGCGATGCCGTCAACGAAGCCGCACTCGGCGAACTCAAGCGAAAAACGCCGTTGCGCCGCTTAGCGGCGCCGGCCGAAGTCGCAAACGCGGTCCTCTTCGCGCTCGAGAGCGACTTCTTGACGGGCTGTACCTTGCACGTCGACGGAGGACTCGTCTTGTGAACGAGATCGTCATTTTTGGCGCGGGCAAAGTTGCCGACGTGGTGTATCATCATCTGCGCCGCTCCGACGAGTATAGCGTCGCGGCGTTCACCTGCGATCGCCCGTACCTGCCGGAAGGCGGACGTTTTAGGGACGTCCCCGTCGTCGCGTTCGACGAAGTGACCCACCGCTATCCGCCCGACCGGTTTTCGATGATCGTCGCGCTCGGCTATCACGAGCTCAACGCGCTGCGCCGTGCGAAGTACGAGGAGGCGAAAGCCAAAGGTTACCGCCTCGCCACCTACGTGAGTTCCGCGGCGCACGCGGGAGATTGGCTCGAGGCGGGCGACAACTGCATCGTCCTGGACGGCGCGATCCTCGAACCCGGAACGCGCCTAGGGAACAACGTCGTGGTTTGGAGCGGCGTCCTCGTCGGTCACCACACGACGATCGACGATCACGCGTGGATTGCGGGACATGCGACGTTTGGCGGGAGCGCGCGCTTAGGTGCCGGGTCGTTCGTCGGTTTGGGCGCCGTCGTCGGGCACGAAGTCGAGATCGGCGAAAGCAGCTTCCTCGGCGCGGGCGTGCTCGTTACCAAATGCTGCGATCCCAAGAGCGTCTTCGTCGGTGCAAATACCGAGCTTTTCCGTCTCGATAGCGAACGCTTCCTGAGAATCTCGAAACTGCGTTAATCGCCGCGCCAGGGAAAACGTTACTCTGCCGCCAGTGCGACCCGGTCCACTTTTCCGTTGGCATTTTTCGGCAGCGATTCGCGAACTTCGAAGCGTTGTGGAATCATGTACGGTGGAAGCAGCGTCTCGAGTGCGAGCCGGGCGTCCGCTTCGGTGAGCGCGCGCTTCGTCGCGATGTAGGCTACCAGAATTTTGCGGTCTCGCCGGCCCGGCTTCTGAACCACGGCGGATTGACTTATCCCCTCGATGCGATTGAGCGCCGATTCGATCTCCTCGAGTTCGATCCGGTAGCCCATGTGCTTGATTTGATTGTCTTTGCGTCCGACGAAATCCAAAGATCGGCCGTCGTTTCCCAGACGCACCAGGTCGCCGGTTCGGTACATCCGCTCGCCGAAGCGATCGTTGAGCGGGTTCTGCACGAAGGCAGCCGCCGTGCGCTCGGCATCGTTCAGGTAGCCGGCGCCGACCTGAGGACCGAGCAAACACAGCTCCCCAACCTCGCCCGGGCCGACCGGACGGCTGTCGTCGAGTACGAGCATCGCGAAATTCTCGGCAACCGGCCCGAGCGTCACCAGCCCTTCGGGCTCCGCCAAATCCGCTTCGGAAACGTCCCACGCCGAGCAGATGCACGTACATTCGGTCGGGCCGTACACGTTTACCAGCGTCGCGCGATCGGAAAACGCCGCGAAGAGCTTCCGTAACTCCGGCTTGGGATAACCCTCGCCGCCGAATACGAAGGCGCGAATCGCGGGCAGGCGGCGTGACTCGAGCACTTTCATCGTGCTCAAGTAAATCAGCAGCGACGGGACCGAAAACCATATCGTACAGCCTGCTTCCTCGACGGTGCGCAGGATCTCGCCTGCGTCGCCGAGCGTATCGCGCGCGACCGGCGCCAAGGCGGCCCCGTTGAGCAGTGCACCGTAGAAATCGAATACCGAGTTGTCGAAATACATCGGATTCACGTTCGTCAACGTGTCGCCGGCGGCAACTCCGAAACGAGCGGCGCACCAGGCGCCGAAGTTGAGAACGTTAGCGTGCGTCATACAGGCGCCCTTGGGCACGCCGGTCGACCCCGACGTATACATGACGTACGCGGGATCCGCACCGGTGACGTCCGCACATTGCGGCGGTTCGGCAGCGTCGAGCGATGCAATGTCGGCGATCGTCTCGGACCACTCGACGACGCCGGCACCGGAGGCCCTAACGGCGGTTCCGATTCCGGCGTCGAGCGAATCGCCGCACACGATCTTAGGCCGCGCCGTCGAAAAAATGTGCGCCAGCCGCGCCGGTGGATTCTGGTCGTCGAGGTTGACGTACGCCGCGCCCAACTTGAGCGCAGCCAGCATTGCCGCGTAGCACTCCGCCGACTTCGTGTGAACGATGCCCACGACGTCGCGCAGGCCAACGCCGCGCTGCGACAGCAGCGCTGCGATACGGTTCGCAAGCGCGTTGAGCTCTCCGTAGGTCACGGCCTTCCCGCCGGGCATGCGCAGCGCCGGATTCCGCGGCGTGCGCGCCGCCAGCGCCGCAAACGCGAGTCCGGCGTTGTACCGGTAGTGCGTCACTCTTCCAAGTCGCGCCGGGCCGCTTCGCGCACCGCCTCGTCGAGCCACGCGTGCATACTGATGCCGCGCTTCTCTCGCGCGCGCTGCGCCAAACGCTTGGCTTCGAGCGTTACGCCTTCCAATTGACCGTGTGCGCGCGTGCGATGCGTTCCGCCTCGAACGCCCGGTATCGGAAGATCGAAGTTTGCAGCCGGCTCGCCCTCGCCGACGGTAAAACTGATGAGATAAAAGGCACCTCCGAGAATGTATTCGATCGCGACTTCTCGCGCCGCAACGGGCATCTCCTCGAGCGGCAAACGCGCGCCGTAATGCGAGCTGGTCGCGATGAGCACCTTTCCGAAGTTCGTTTCGCGCAGCCACGGCGGCACCGACTCGTCGCCGACGACGACGCGCCCACCCGGGCGGACGACGCGAGCCATCTCCGATAAGCCGCGGCGAATGTCCGAGAACATGTTGAGGCCGCCGAAGTGGAACACGGCGTCGAAGGAGTCGTCGGCAAACGGCAAATAGATGCCGTTACTTATCAAGAAGGACAACGGTACCGCTTCACGCGAGAGTCGCTCTACGGCCTTTTGAAGGATGCCGCGCGAGATGTCGTGGACGTAGATGTGGCCGCGATCGCGCAGTTTTGCCGCAATCACCGCACTGGTACGGCCCGTACCCGCTCCGACCTCGAGAACGCGCTGCCCCGGGACGAGCCTGAGGCGTTCCACCATGAGCTCGCGCGTCTGGCCTTCGTCGCAGCCGAATGTCTGGAACGTCAGCGGCAAATACTCGTCGTAAACCGAAGCCACGCTATCGTAGACGGTGCGAGCCGTCGCGTCTTCTCCGGCAAGGTCCGGAGGATACGTGAGATCTGGAATACCGTCGACTATCGGATATCGCTCGCCGCCGGCCGTACGTAACTCGCCGCCGATAACGTCGTCGCCCGCGCTCTCGTGAATGTCCAGCGAGAGCGCTTCGCCGCTTGCAGGGCTGCGATACACGGCAGCGTCAGAAGCGCGCATCTTCAGTCGTTCCCATCTCCAACGTTTCGGTAAAATCCATCGGTCTCAAAAGGGGGTCCTAAGCCGGCTCTTCAAAAGACGAAGGCGATGGCGACGCTCATCTTTCCAGCCGTGAACCGGCCGGCGCTTGCGTATCGGGACGAAGCCGCGCAGCGCGGCGAAGCGATCGTAGCGGCATCCTCGGTTTACGATGCAGGAATGGAGTCGGCATTCGGCCATCTCGTCGTCCTTCCATACGTCTACGATTCCGCCTTTCACGACGCGTTCTCGCAACTGCTGGCATCGCGCGACATCGACCGCGTCTACGCACCGGTGGCGAGCGTCCACGCGTTCCTTCAGGTGTACTTCGCGCGCGAAGGCCTGCCGGTCAAGCTGGTTGGCGCGTCGCCCATCGCAGTACAAGTCGCCGCATATCGCGAGCTTCTGGCACGAGCTGCCGCGCTGCGTCCGTCCGCGGCTGCCTGTTCGTCTCGGCCGGCGGACGTACCGTCCGTGCTCGAAATCGCCGCAATTCTCAAGCACGCCGAAGACATTTACGGCGAATCCAACGACGAGAAGCTCGTCGCCATCGCGGGCATCTTTCCCGAGGTTCCCAAAGGGGACGTGATCGAGATCGGATCGCTGATGGGAAGATCCGCGTTCGTCCTGCAGTATCTCGCTCGCCGCTACGATACCGGTGCGGTACTCTCGGTGGACCCGCTCGCACCCGAAGCGTCGTTCCAGCACGACATTCCGGGCGACGTGCAGAGCACGATGGACGATCAGTGGGACTACGACGTGCTCCGCCGCGCGTTCGTCGTCAATACGCTTCCCACGGCGGCCGGACGATTCAACTATCTTCGCGCGACCTCCGCCGACGGCGTTCGCATCTACGAATCGACCCGAACCGTGCGCACGCCCGAGTTCGGCGAAGTCCATTACGAAGGCACAATCGCGGTCATTCACATCGACGGAAATCACGACTACGCGCACGTAAAAGAAGATTGCGACCTTTGGCTGCCCGCCTTACGGCCGGGCGGGTGGCTCGTTTTGGACGACTACGTGTGGGCCCATGGGGATGGACCTTATCGCGTCGGAAATGCGCTGCTCGAGAGCCGCGGCAAGGAGATCCGGCGAGCGTTCCTGTGCGGGAAGGCGCTCTTCGTTCAGTTTACGTAGAGCTCGGCGAATCCGAACCCGTCGCGCCCGAAATAGTTGCCGCTGTAAAACAGCAGCGTTCTTCCGTCCACGTCGACAACGCACGGATAGCACACCATCTCCGAATCCCATCCGTCCGGTGACGGGTCGAGCCGTCCCGCGTCGTCGTCACGATGCCAGCGAATCAAGTCGTCGGACCAAGCGTAGCCGATTCGATAACCTCGCCGAGCGTTGCGAAAATCGACGCCGCAGCGATAGCAGAACCACATGTGATAGCGATCGCCCAAGCGTAGGACCGAAGGACTCGTTTGGCACTCGAACTCGACGGCCGCATCCAAAAGGGGAACGCCGTCGCGGGACCATTCGATCCCGTCGACCGACGTTGCATGGGCGATCGTGTAAATGGACTCGATCGAGTCGCCCTGCGGAATCCATGCCGAACCGGTGCTGTACCACATGTGAAAGCGACTGCCGATCTTTACGACCGACGGACTGTTCTGAATGAATGGCTCGGAAGGCGTTCGCGTGAGAACCGGGCCCCGGCCGTAACGCTCGAAATGCGTTCCGCCGTCGCGACTGCGGGCCAGCCCGACCGCGTGATGGTACGGGACCCCTTCACAGCGAGCCCATCCGACGTAATACAACCAGACCTCGCCGTTGTGGTGAAGAACGCTGCTGGCCATCGCGCCGAACTGATCGAACGTCCCGGGATCGCCGAGCTGCAGCACGGGGGCGTCCGCCACCGCGATCACGGCGGCCGGGTCGTCCCGCCGCACGTCGACGTACGACGGATACGCCGCAACCTTTCCTTCGGCGTCTTTGATCGACCGCGCGTTGAAGAAGACGCGCAGCCGATCCTCCAGGACGAGGACCGACGGATTTTGCGCGTGACTCTGCATCCACGGATACTCGCCGCTCGGCGCAAAGATTCGGCCGCGCTTCTCCCAGCGAAACGTCATCGCGAACCCGGCTTCCAATCGTCGATCAAAAGCTCGTAATGGTTCATATCGTGCCAACGATCGTTCTTCTTGAAAAACCGGCGTTCGGTTCCGACGAAACGAAACCCCAATTTTTGAGGGATTCTCCCGCTTGCGGGGTTGGCACTCGTGTGTGATATCCGCAGGCGCTGCAGACCGAGACGATCGAAGGCGCACGTCGCGACGGCCTCCGCTGCCTCCGTCGCGAGGCCCTCGCCTTGGCGCTGCGGCGTTATCCAATACGCGATTTCCGCGCGCTGCAGGGTCCAGGACCGGTGCGTTCGCTGCACGTCGATGAGCGAGACGATGCCGACTGCAGTGCCGTTCTGGAAAATCGTCCAATGATAGCCGGCATCCCTGGCTTGCGCCGAAGCGAGCCCCTCCAACACGCGCGCCGTCTCGGCCTCGTCGCTATGCGGATCCCACGTCAGAAACGCCGTTACTCGATCGTCGCTCATCAGCGGGAAAAGCGCGGCGGCGTGTTCTTTCGCTGCCGGCACGAGTTCGAGCCGCGCCGTACGCAGGATCAGCTCGTTTTCCATCGGCTGATAATATCGGCGCGAGGGGACGCGGAGCCTTCCCTGCGAATCGTCCGCCGATGACTTCGCCGGCGAGGGCCGCCTACGGACCGTTCGCGTCGCAGTTTGCGAACGCGCTGCACAATTCCGCGCCGGTCGTCGTTTTCGATCACGTGGGCATTGCAGAGGCATTGCGCGATTGTGCGTCCAGGCGATTCGGCGACGAGCCGTTCCTGGTTCGCGCCGTCCTGCAGCGCGAGTACGCGCTGCGAGCCGACGCGCTGCTCCCGAGCATTCTGGCTTCCGTCTCCGGCACCGACGAACGGCGCGTCGCGATCGAACAAGCCTACGACGGGACGCTCGGGGTGAACGGACGGCCTATCGCGTCGATTGCGGCGTACGAACCGCACGCGCTTAGGCTCATGCAGGCCGCGGTCCGCCTTTCCGACGGGCTTCTCGTTTCGAGCGAAGCGGAACGCCGGCGCGTATGCGAACTGCTTTCCGTCGATCCACGGGTAGCGTTTGCGGTGCCGGAGCGTACGGTGCCGTCGCCCGACCCGCCGCAGGAAGCGCGCTCGAGCGTCGTTATCTGGGCGCCGCATTTGCCGGGCGACGTTGCGCTTCAATTTGTATTGGCGTTGTCCGATCTGCGCTTCCCGCTCCAGCTCGTGAGCGCGACGGCTCCTCGCGACAACCAGCAAGCGTGGGTCGCGCCGGATCGTACGGCAAGCGCTTTGAGCGGCGCCAAGGTCGTCGTCGACGTTTCCCCGTTTGGTTGCGAGGCGGCCGCTGGGCTGTGCGACTGGAACGTGCCCATCGTGTGCGACGTTGAGAGCGGCGCCGCCGAGATGCTCGACGGCGTGCGTTGTTACGACCGCCGTCGCTTCGGGTCCATCTTCGAAGCGGTCATCGCTGCGGTCGGCATGGGGCCTTCGCGACGGCGAGCCGAGAGCCGGTCCGCGAGCGAACCGCTGCGTCGGAATCCGCTCGCGCTCGACGGTCCGCGCGTGTCGGTGCTCGTACCGACGCTCGACCGGCCCGCCATGCTCCGCGACGCACTCGAAAGCGTCGCGCGCCAGTCGTACAAGAACGTGGAAACCGTCGTCGTGGTCGATGGAGGTCCGCGCCTCGACGATCTCGCGGCCGCGTTCCCCGCCGCGACCTTCTTGCACATGCCCGAAAACAACCCGGTGCTTTCTTCGAATACGGCGTTCGCCGCAACGACGGGCAAGTACGTCACCTTGCTCAGCGACGACGACGTCTTTTTCCCCGATCACGTAGCAGAGCTGGTCTCCGCACTGGAACGTTCGGGCGCGGCGATCGCGCACGGCGACGTCCTCACGGCATTTCTTAGGGATTGCGCCGAGGGTTGGGAAATGTACGGGCTAGAGAGCAACATGAGCCGCAGCGCGGAAGCCGGCGCGTTGCTGGTGAGCAATCAAGTCGGTGCCGTGGGCGTCATGTTTCGTCGCGATGCCGCCGGAACCGAAGCGCCCTTCGACGATTCCATCCCGTTCTGCCGGGATTACGCGCTATGGTTGAAGTTGGCCGAGCGTTCGGATTTGATCCACGTCGAGCGTATCACGTCGTGCTACACCATTCGAAACCGCGGAGCCCAACAGCAATCGGTGATGTGGGCCGGCGGAACGCTGGAGGGATATCGTGCCTTGTACGCGCGCTATCCCGTAACCGATCGTCCGGTCCTGGCGCAGCGTCGCGAGCAGATTCTCCAATCGATCTCGCGAGGGCACATGGGACTCGCCGCCGAGCCGGCATCCGAGATCGCCCCCGTCCCTTGGCCGCTGTGGCGCTCCTAGACCGGTTACTCTGTCGGCTTCTCGAGTAACGTCAAACAATCGGTGTTCGGGGCATCCCAATCGAACGTCACCGATTCGAGAACCGATAGTCCGGCGCGCCGTGCGGCGTGCATGAATAAATGCTGGCTCATAAAGTTGCGGCCGCCGGGGGTTCTGCGGTGGTCGAGCCCCGGAAACGAGTCGAGAATCGAATGATGGTACAGCGCTCTGCCGCCGGGGGAGAGAACGCGAGCCGTATCCGCGACGTACGACAGGACCACGTCGTACTCGAAGTGGACCATTGCATCGAAGCAATAGATCGCCGTCAGAAATCCGTCGGGCAAGGGGCGAAAGGTCGCGCCGTCGTTTTGCATGACGGCGACGTTATCGGCGTCTTTGAAGCGCTCGCGGCAATAAGCGACGTTTTCGGCAACGACGTCGATGAGCACCAATGCCGGCACTTGCCGGTAGATTTGGGCTGCGTGTCGCCCGTGGCCGCAGGCAAGCTCGGCGGCAGCCCGCAGGTTCAACGCATCGAACATCCGCCGAAAGGGGCGCTGCGGGTTCCCGGCGACCCAGAACGTATTGAGCCAATCGGGCTGCTCCGCTCGATCGTAGTAGGGGTCGGCGTGCCAGTAGCGCGCGACCTCCTCGACCGATCGCGCCAACCCGGCCTGCATCGCCGTACCTTCCTGATTCACTATTGCTTTATCGGCTGCCGATAACAGTGACGCTACCTTGATAGGCATCTTTTTCGATCCCATCCGTTACCCCGAGGAGGCGTCGGCTTTATCGGCCTTTGCGGACGATCCGCAGCCGTGCGTCTTCGGCATCGACCTTTCCGCACCGGCGCAGGGTCTTGCGGCCCTCATCGCCGCTCGCCGTGAGGGTAAAACGACGGCGATTCTGCCGCTGCTTGCCGAACCGTACGAAGCAACGCTTTCGACAATTCTGCAGACGATTGCGGGAACGGAGTCGCACGAAGACCGCGCAGCCCAGCTCGCCGCATTAAGCTCGGGTCAACTTCTCGTCAACGGAAAGCAGCCGCACGAACTCGCCGGCTACGCACAGGCGCATCTCGACGCGGCCGCTTTGGCGCTCCGTTTAGCGGACGTTGTCCTGGTGCAAGCGTTCGGCGAGCGGGATCGCTGGATGCGAGCTCTGGGGCGTCCGTTACGGCGTTACGCCGTGCTTCCCCCCGTTCCGGCGCGCGGCGACGGCCTCCGCCTCGACGAAACTGCGGTGACGATTTACGCGCCATCGACACCGCGCGCCGCGCTTGCTATCTACGAGTCGCTGCTAGCGGCCCGTCGCATCGAAACCGCGGTCGTGGCGGCGGAAAACGCCGCCGATGCGCTGCAGACGCGCGTCGTCATCGCCCCGGAATGGCGCTGGCTGCGCGCGCGATCGCTGGCCGGCCGCGGTTATCACGTCGTCGCACCCAACGCGATGCGAGTCGACGAGTGCGACGAGCGGATCTTCGGGTACGCTCCCCCGGATTTGCGGGGGATGCTCGGCGCAGTCGACGCAGCGCTGACGGCTTCCGGCGGCCGCGAGCGGGTGACGACCGATCCGCAGGCACTCGCAGCCGCGCTCGCGCGCGATGCGGCGACGATCGCCGAGGGACCGGCGGTGTCGATCGTTATCCGAACGTTCGATCGCCCCGAACTGCTGCGGCGTGCCATCGAAAGCGTCGCCCGTCAGACGTACCGCAACGTCGAAATCGTCGTCGTCAATAACGGCGGTAACGACGTCTCCGATGTGGTCGCCGCTGCGGCCGGCGGCCGCCCGTTCCGTTACGAATGCCTGGCGGAATGCAAACACATTAGCGCCGCGTCAAATGCCGGAGCGCGCGCGGCGACGGGAGCTTACGTCGGCTATCTCGACGACGACGATCTGCTGTATGCCGACCATTGCGCGCGAGCGGTCGCTGCGATCGAACGGACGCAAGCCGACGTCGTTTTCACCACCTGTCTGGCCGAGTACGCACAGATGCACGGCGACGAAAAACGCGTCATCGGTTATCAGATCTACCTCGATCGCGACTTTCACCCCGACGATATTTTCGTCGCCAACCTTTCACCGATTCACACGATCGTGCACCGGCGCGACCTTTTCGACCGGTTCGGCTACTTCGACGAGGAGCTCCCGGTAACCGACGACTGGGAGTTGTGGCTGCGAGCGTCCGTGCGGGGCGCTCGGTTCGTGCGGGTCGATCGCGTCACGTGCGAGTATTCGTGGCGGTACGATCCGCTTCGCGGCAACATGACGATCGAGCATCAGTGGGACTTCGTGCGCGCCTACCGGACGATAGCGGAGCGTTACGCCGGCAGCGTCTCGGGACGCACGAGCATTCTCACCGCGCAAGCCAACATGCTCGCCGATCAAGAGCGCCGCGCGCAAGACGCGGCCGATCCTTCTAAGCGCGCCGGCGTCGTCATCGGAGCGATGAGCAACGCGGTCGTCCCGGTCGCGCCGGCTCCCGAGAACGCCGGGAGCCGCACGTGAGCGAACGCCCCTGCCTGCTGCACGTCGGGACGCACAAGACGGGAACGACTTCCATACAGGTTTTTCTTCAGGAGAACGCACCGGCGTTTGCAGCCGCGGGGGTCCGTATCGCGCAGACCGGGAGGTTCAAACTCGTCAGCACGACCGGCGCGGTCGGAGCGACGCCGGGCAATCACGAGCTCGCTTGGGATCTCGTCGCCGACGAAACGGCCAAACTCGCCGAACTGGTCCAGGAGCTGCGAGAATCCGGATCCCGCAGTGCGATCGTCAGCTCCGAAGATTTCTCGCTTCTCTATGCCCGGCCCGCGATGCTGGAGACGCTTGCGGAACACGTCCGGGACATCGGCTACGTGCCGAAGATCGCCGTCTACCTTCGCGCGCAAGCAGCCTATGCGGAATCGATGTACGTCGAACGCATCAAGCACGGTCACGTTAAGCCTATCGCGGCGTACGTGCGAACGATACTCGAAGAAGGCCGCTACCTACCCGAAGGCACCAGGCAAGACATCGCCTTCTCCTACGTGCGATTGATCGAACCGTTCGAGCGGGTTTTCGGCCCAGCAAATCTTTTCGTGCGCGCGTACGCACCAAAAGAACAAACGGACATTTTCCGCGACTTCCTCGAGGTCCTCAGTACCGTGGATCCCCCAATTGCGCGGCAAGAACTCAAGCTCGTGCTCTCCCGCCCACGAGAAAACGAGAGCCTTTCGTTCGGGCAGCTGCTTTGGACGCTGTTCGTCACACTGCAGCCGGATGCGGCGACGGCGTACGACGGCGCGCGATTTCTGCAGGAGTTTGCTCCCGACGTGCCGTTGGAGCTGGCGTCGGCGCGTTTCGCATTGCTCCAGCGCGAAGAGCATCTCGCGTTTTTGGAGCGCTTCGCCTCGGAAAACGCGCGCGTGGCGCGCGAGTATGGCGCCGCGGTTCCTTTTACGGTAGCAGCGGACGTCGCGCCTGCCGAGCATCCGGTCTGGGAAAAGGCGCGCCTGGAGCGAGCGGTTTTCGACCGCTGCTTGCAGGCTTGGAGCGGCGCTGCCGTCTAACTGACGCTAACGAGATGTCACGCTACTACCGTTTTTTCGGCCTCGAACGCGATCCGTTTCTCGATACGGCGGATCCGTATTTCTATTGCGAGCTCGGCGCCCTCCGCCGCGCCAAAGACCGGTTGATCGACTCGGTCGATTCTTCGCGCGGACTCACCGTCGTGCTCGGCGACCCCGGCACCGGCAAAACGAGTTTGAGCAGTGCGCTCGAACAGGAGCTGCTCTCGGACGAACGTACGGTTCTCGGTAAGATTCTGGATCCGTCCTTTGCGACCGACGTGGAGTTTCTCATCGCGGTCGGCCGCGTATTCGGTCTCGCACTGCCGCCGCGTTCGAGCGCGGCGTTGAAGAACGCGCTGAAAAACTTCTTCTTCGAGACGGCGATCCTGGAAAAGCGCACTCTCGTTCTCCTCGTCGACGAAGCGCAGAATCTGAGCCACGAGAATCTCGAGGCGCTGCGTCTGCTTTTGAACTACCACGTCCCACAGCGTAAACTGCTCAATATTCTGCTGTTCGGTCAGAGCGAACTGGAAACGCGAATCGCGGCGCAGGGAAATCTCGCCGACCGCGTCGACAGCTGGATTCGCATCGGCCGTCTCGACGATGCGATGTCGTCGGCCGTATTGGATTTTCGCTTGCAGCGCGCGGGCCTAGCCCCCGGACAACAAGTCTTCACTGCCGACGCGCGCGAGCTGCTCGTACGCGGCGCCATCGGGCTTCCCCGCCGCTTAACGATGGTCGCGCACCTAGCGATGGAGGAAGCGGCCGACCGTGCGAGCACGCTGGTCAACGAAGATCACGTCCTCACGGCACTGGCGATACGCGGAATTACGGTCGACCGCAAGCCCGTCGTCACCGCCGTCAACGGCAACATCGACAACGGCGCGACCGCAGCAGACGGGCGGGGATTTTTCCGGCGTCTCTTCGCGCGCCGGACGGCAAAATAAGGCGCCACTCGTGCGCGAACCCGACTTTGAGCTCAGCGCGGATATGCGCCTGTTGGAACTGCAGCGCGACGCGCTGGGTCTGCCGCCGCGCGAACGGCTGGCCTGGGAGAGCCGATCCGCCGACGCGAGCATTCCCATCGAGCAGGCCGAGCCCGAACGCGGCAGCACGCCGGTGCTCGCAGTCGAAGCGACGGCGTTTCCTTCCGGCGGGGTCATTGCCGGTGCCGTCGTCACGCTTACCCTGAGCGTCGGCAACGAAGGCACTGCGACGGCGCGAGAGGTCGTCGTACTCGCCCCGCTTCCCGGAGGCGCCGCGTTTAGGCCGGGGACGTTCGTGTGGAACGGACGCTCGACGTACGACGACGTCGCCGACACCTTCTTTGGTGCGGGGCTCTTGACCGGTTCGCTCGCACCCGGCGAACGCGCGACGTTCCAATGGAAGATCGGCGTTCGACTGGGAACCAAACCGCTCGTGATTTCACCTCAAGTACGCGCCGCGAACGCCGCCGTGCTCGGCGGTCGTCCGCTCGTCGTCGGGCGCAAAGATCAACAGCCGACGGCTTTCACCGGCGAAGTCATCCGCGCCGACGTTGCGCTGTACGAACCGAAACCGCTCATTCCCGTCGATATTCCGGTGACCGATCTTCCCATCTACGAGCTCGACGAGGAAGAGACGCTCGTTTACGAAGCTGCCGACGCAGCCTTGAGCGGCGCGGCGCCGCCGGTGCCCGCGCCCGAGCCTTCTGCCTCGAGTGCGGTGGCTGCGGTCGAATCGGAGCCGCCCGAACCGGCACCCGCGGCCCGGCGCACGGCGGTCGTGCTCTACGGATCGTTCGATCGCGCGTCGATTGCCTTCTTCGAGCGGGTGTTCGGCGGCACGAAGCCGCCGACGATCTTGCAGCATTGTTTGTTCGGAAACGCCCTCGCGTGTACGGGCGACCTCGGCGGCAACGACGAAGCGGGCTTCAAACGCCACCTCGACGCGCAGGCCGCCGTTCTGCATCGCATCGGGCTGCACGAAAAACTCGGTAAGAAAGAGCCGATCGCCCACTACGCCGGCGAGCTGCTCGCGCACGTCGAAGCGCTGCGAGCGCAGCCGCTTGCCGACGCGCCGCCGGCGACGAAAGATCGCCTCGTACTTCTGACGGAACCGTCCGAACCGACCCTCGCCGTTCTTGGCCGCATCGCGCAAGAGCGCGCCCGCTGGGATTTCGTGAAAGCGCGGCAGCTCACGCTGGCGCTGCAGGCCCAGAGCGTCGCGTCTCCGGTTGACGTCTCCACCCGCGACGCATTGGAGCGTTCGCTGCAAACGTACGCCCAGAACTCGGTCACGGTGCTGCAAAAACTGTTCGTGCGCATTCGCGTCGACCGGACGACGGGGTTGCTGTTCGCGAACGAGCCGGCGTTCGATGCCGCTGCGAAGGCCGTGCTTGCGGCGCTCAAACGCGCGCTGGCGTGAGATTTTATCTCGGGGTTCCGACGGGAGGCTCTCCCGCAGCGCCCTTTGTCGAAAGCCTATCGCACATCGTTTTGCCATCCGGTACCATTGCGTTCGAGCGCGGCATCGTTACGGGAAACTTCGTTCCGGCCCAGCGCGACGTCTTACTCGAGCGCGCCCTTGAATGGAACGCGGACGTCGTAGCGATGTGCGACGACGATATGGTCGTGCCCCCGGACGGATTCGCGGCGCTCTGCGCCGCGCTCGAAGCCGATGCGTCCGCAGCGATCGCCGGCGCGCTCTACTATTCGCGCGACGGACTGCGCCCGCTGGTCGTCGACGGCTGGAACGATCGCGATACGCGCGCCGGCTGGATCCCGGCGTTCGACGACCGGACGCCCGTTGCCGTCGACGGCGTC
The DNA here is from genome assembly GCA_019236975.1 of Vulcanimicrobiota bacterium. Taxonomy (GTDB): domain Bacteria; phylum Vulcanimicrobiota; class Vulcanimicrobiia; order Vulcanimicrobiales; family Vulcanimicrobiaceae; genus JAFAHZ01. The sequence goes on from JAFAHZ010000050.1 coordinate 33,313, forward strand.
GGGTTTGGCTGCGTTGCGATTCGGGCGAGCGCCGTACGAGAACTCGAGCGGCCGTTTTTCTCGTCGCACGTCTACGTCGAAAGAACCGCCGGGCGGGTGCGCGTCTGCAACGAAGACTATCTTTTCTGCGCGCGCGTTCGCGAAGCCGGGAACAGCGTACTTCTCCATCCGGGCGTACGGTGCGGACACTACGATCGCGCGAGCAACGCCGTCGCGCCGAAGTTTTGGGAGCCGCCCGATACGACGTCGCAGCGTCGAATTCTGGTGCGCGAAGGGGAGAGCTACCGCCTCGTGCCCTTCGATGCCGAAGCGCCGCACGAATCGGACGAACGGCACGTTCGAGCCGCCGTCACCTACGTGGAAGTCCCGTAAGAGCGACTAGCGGCGGCTGTCGAGCCCGACCGAATGCTTGGCGCGCGCCTTCTTCGCGCCGATCGACCGCGCGAACGTTTTCCAGCGGGCGAACGAGGACAGCTTCTCGCCGATGCCGGCGCGAAACGCTTCCAAGCGCTGGAGTTGATCCTGACGAATGTCGAAAACCCGGCGCATGCGCGCGTAAACGGCGGCATCGAACGCTTCGTCGCGCACCGCCGTAGCCGACTCCATCGCGTTCAGAAACGCGTGTGTGACGCGCCGCGATTGCGCGATCGCGTCAGACGCAGCTTCCCACTCGGCACCGACCAGGCTCTTCTCGAGTTCGGCGCAGAGACGTTCGAGTTCGCGAACCTCGCGCTCGACTGCCTCGCGCGCCTTAACCGACTCGGGCAAACGAGCCATCCATCCCGGCCGCCTGGTTTTGCGCGCGTTGCGCTTTGAACATCGTTACGGCCTTCTGCCACGTTTCCCGATAGTCTTTGAAGTACGGCATGACGCGCTCGAGACGCGTGATGTCCTTCTGCATATTCGTCATCACGAGCTCGTGGTGCCAGAACTCGTAGACGCGGAAGAGATTTTTGGCCAGCTCGCCGCCGATCTCCATATTCAGCGAACCCATGAGCAGACAACAGGCTCGCTGCGCTCGCAAAAGCGTCTTGTGAATGCCTTCGATGTCGTTACGTTCGTTGGAGAGCTTATCGTGCGCTTGCTGAGCCGCAATGATGAGGGCGTCGAAGATCTTGACGATCAAGTCTTCTTTCGACGCCGTCGCGATCGCGGTTTCGAGATACTTCTGCTCCCCCGTCGGTCGCATCGATTATGCCTTGCCCGTCGACGAGATGGTAAAGCCGAGAGCCGCCGCGAGCTGCTGCTGTTCGCTTTGCAGCTGCGCGATCAGCGTTTCGCTGGCGACGAACTGGCTGCGGAGATTGTTGGCCTGCAGGTTGGCCGAGTCCGTGATCTCCGCAACCCGCTGCTGCAGCGACTGAAGCGCGTCGGTGTTGCTGTTTTCGTAGTTCTGGATCACGGAGACGGTCGGCACGATTCCGGCCGGACCGGAGTCGAGCAGTGTCGGAGATCCCGTTACGTTCGTCAGGTACGATCCCAAGACGTTCGTCAAGCCGTTGGCGCCGTTGAGGAGCGCGGTGACGCCGGCTTGATTGGAGTTGAACGCGGCAACGAACGCGTTGACGTCGAGCGGCTGCAGCGTTCCGTCGGTTCCCTGCAGGTTCGTCGTTTGAACCGTTTGACCGGTCTGCGACGTGTTAGAGGAGTTGGCGCCGCTCGTGTTGCCCTCGCCGTTGTTCGTTGCCGTGAGCTGCGAAAAGCTATCGCTGACCTTCAGGCCCACTTGCGAAAGCGAGTTATAAGCGCTGCCCGCTCCCAAGAAGCCCGAGACGATCTGCGTGAGCTGCTGGACGACCGTCTGCGCGTCGGTATTGCCGAAGAGCACGCCTCCGCCGAGCGATTGCGACTGGCCTCCCGAGCCGGGCGCGGCCGGAACCACGACCGGCGCCGCCGTCGCCGAGTTGATTTCGCTGACTGCGGCGTTGTAGGCCGTCACGAAATTTTGCAGCGCGGTGGTGAGGCCGGACGTGCTTTGCGACACGGTGACCGTGAACGGCGTCGTCGTGCTGCCCTGCAGCGTCAGCGTGATCCCGGGGATCGCGTTGGTCACCGAGTTACTGTTGCTGAAGAACTTCTGCGTGCCGCCGCCTGCCGTCTGCACGTCGACTTCCGCCTGCGTTCCGATCGTCGTCGTTCCGCCGGCGGCCGCTTTCAAGCCGGCGGCGGTGAGGAAGTTGCTCGTATCGCCCGCCGCACCCACGACGATGCTTTGGGCTCCGGTCTGCGTGGCCGTCAACACGACCTGGCCGCTAGCGGCGTCGAACGACGCGATCACGCCGGCACCCGCCGCGTTGATGCGGTTAATGACGTCGTTGGTGTTGTCGCCGGTCGAGAGGTCGATCTTGATGCCGTTGATCGTGAAGAAACCGCCCGTTACCGGCGTGACGTAGCCCGCCGACGTCGTCGTGTCGAATGAAGCGTTGGGATTGATGCCGCCGACGTTGCCGGTGCCGACAATCGATCCGCTGCCCGCCGTATTGTTCACTTGGGCGCTCGAGAGCTTGAGAACGTCGAGGAGGTTGCCCTGATCGGAGCTGCTGCCGATGGAAATCGGCGCGTCGATCGAGGTAAACTGCACGACGCCGCCCGCGAGCGTTGCCGAAAACTTGGGGTCGACCGTCTTCACCGCGGTCGTGATGTTGGTGAGAATCTGATCGAGCGATTGCGTGTTGACGTTGTACGAGATCGTCAAGCCGTCGACCGTGACTTGGCCGAGCGCGCCGCTGCCGTTGCTCGGCGTGACCGACGCGTACGAATCGGCCAGCGGCACGGGATTCTGGTCCGAGTGGTCTCCCGCGTAGGGGCCACTCGTCAGGACGTCGGTGATGCCGTGACCGGCAGCCGCGCTGCCCACGACGCTCGTCGCGGTGGCCGTTTGGGTCTTGGTAATCGTATAGACGCCCGGAATCGCGGGGGTTCCCGGAGTTGCGGACGCCGTTGCAACGGCCGTATTCGACGACGTCGCGTCGAACGCGCTGTAAGCGTTGGGATCGGAGAGTGCTTGTAAGGAGTGCTGGACGGAGATCAGGAGATTGTTGATCTTGATGAGTTCGGTGTTCGCGTTGTTGAGCGTCGCGATCGACGCATTGAGCGCGTGCGTCGGCGCAAGCGATAGCGAGGTGAGCTGGTTGATGATCGCGTTATAATCGATTCCCGAAACGATGCCGGGAAAGCTTATCGGCGGGACGTTGGTGCCCGGAACGCTGCTGGTCGACACGGCCGGTTACCTACGCGCTCTGGTCTAACGTGGCGCCCTGGTGCTGATCGAAAAACTGTGCGAGATGAATCAGCACTTCGGGCGGAAACTGCGCGACTTCCTGACCGGTTTTCGGGTCGGTGAAGATCGTGACGATGGTGTCGGACGCGCCTTCGATGCGATACGAAACGTCCAAGCTCGTCGGCGCGGGTGGCGCGGGCAGTGCAAACAGCTTCGCTACCGCCGGCGCAAGCGCGCTGCGGTTCGAAGCCGGGGTATTGGAATTTGCCGACGTTTGCGAGTCGGTTTGCTGCGTCGATTGTACGTTTTGTACCGCCGATTCTTGCGGCGCAGGCTCGGGGACGCTTCCCGTTACGCTCTCAACATTCGCCTGCGAAACGGCCACGGCTGGGCCGGTCGCCGAAACATCCATGTGGCAACGATCTCCTTCTCTCCGCTCCTTCTATTCTTCGGCCTGCCGCCGGAGTCAGTTTAGGAAGGCGCCGGAGCTCCGGCGACCCCAGCGGCAAGCCGGTACGCGTCCAGGGTGGCCACCAGCATATCAAAAGGCCGGTGCCGCTCGATCGTCCGCGCCGAGGTTGCCGGCGCGAGCTCGGGGGCGCGCTCCCAGGCGGCCTTGATGCCCTGTTCGATGCTGGCCGGGGAAGCCGGGTCGACGATCTGCGCGAGTCCGGGCCACACCGATCGAGCCGACCCCGACGAGGGCGCCACGATAGCGGCGCCGGCAGTTGCCGCGCGCAGCATGCGATAGAGGCCGGCGCAGGTCCAGGAAGCATCGGCGAACACCCGCGCACGCCGGTAGAGAGCGGCTACCTCCGCAGCGGTTACCTCGGCGGTCGGAAGCCACAAACCGCCGGCGTCCATCGCCGCTACGACCTCGCCGTAATATTCCGTGTCCAGGACCGAGCCCAGGAGCACGACGGGATAGCCGAACTTGGCGCAGGACCGCACGATATGGTACTGATTGCAGCGCGCTTCCAGCGGCGCGTGAACCAGGACGAAGTCCTCGAGCCCGACGATCGACCCGATCGAAGGCTCGGCGTCGAGTTCGTCGGCCAGAACGCCCGGAACCGTCCGTATTGGGCCGCCAAAGCCGAGTTCGCGTAAACGGGTCTCTTCGTCGCCGCCTGCGGCAATCAGCGCCCCGGCCGAGAGCAGCAGCTGGCGGACGACGGCGTCGGCAGCCGGAGACGCGCCGATCTCCGGTGCCGTCCTGGCCGACAGACGCCGCTCGGCGATCGCGCCCGCGTAGATCGCGCGCAGTGCCTCGTCGGCCGCGTTGACGAGCGACTCGCGTCCGACGGCCGATCCCCACTGCGCTTCGGATTTGGGATCGTCGAGGTAGGGGCTTACGACGACCGGCACTTTCGCAGCGCCGCCGGCGCGCGCGAACGATCCCGAGAGCACGTGCGCGCAGCGATAGCCGAAAACGTGGAGCAGGTCGTATGCGCCGGGATCGACGTGACTGGCGCCGACCACGTTCGCGCCGAACCCCTGCGCGCACAACTGCGTGGCCAACGCGAGTGCCGCATCGGCGTCGGCATCCCCGGTGCCGAGATAATCGTCGCGCACGACCAGACCGATGCGTCCGCTCGAGCCGCCGACGACGGCGGTGGGCGGGGCGCCGCCTTTGCGAAGAACGAGATGAGGCGCAGAGACGGCAAAACGGCGCACTTCGTCGCCGTCGGCCACGTCGAACGTCACCATGACCGACAGCGGAATCGGTTGCGCCGCACGCACCAGTCGCTCACCGTCGTGCGGTTCGTCGAGCGCGATTCGCACCGTTGCCTCCGGAATCGCCTCCCGCGGCCCGATCGCAACGTCGTACTGCCCGCTCGTCAAAGCGCGTCCGAACGCGTCGTTTCCGAACCAGCGCGCAGCGATCGCGGCGCGTTCGGCATCGCGAAGGTCGACGTCGACGCCGGCTATGCGTGTCAGCAGCGCGGCGCCGCCGGCACCGTCGCGATCGACGATGGCCACGCGCTTGCGCGACGCAAAGCGCTGCGCGTACACGTAGGGCGCGTTGCGGACGAGCACGTCTTCGGTAGGGGCCGCGCCCAGAAATCCGAAACTCCGAGCGCGCGCGAACAGGTCGCGCAGCTCGTCGCCCGCGCCGTCGAAAAACTTGACGATCTCGCCGTTGACGAAGCGAGCAATCGCAAGGGATCGCATCCACGGCTCGACCGCGGCTTCGATCTCGCGTGCCGTCTGCGCGCGCATCGGCGGCAACCACGATGGCCACACGAACGGATTGGCCTCGCGCAGGAAGAGCATCAATCCCTGCACGATGAGATACGGCACGACGGCGATCTCGCCGCGATTCTCGAAGGTCAGATCGAGACAGCCGTAGTTGTCGATGCGCGCCGAAAAACCGGTATCGAGCCGCGCCGCCGCCAAGTGTTCCGCACGCACCAATCGCTGGAACCGGTCGCCGTCTATGGCGGGCGCGAGCTGCGCGAAGCGCGCGTGCCGCCTCACGCGCGTTCCTTCAGCAAACGGCGCAACGCGCTCGGACTGCGATCTTCCAACGCGGCGACGTCGATACCGCGCGCCGCTGCGAAACGCCCTCGCCACGCTTGGGGATCGTCTTCATCGCTAATTTCGACGTGACCCGAAGCAACCGGATCGATGCCCGCACGCGCGAAAATCTTCTCGACGCGGGATCCGAGCACGTCGGCCGACAGTTCACCAAATGCTCCGATTGCCAGCATGGCCCCGTCGTCGAGCGTGAACGACCGTGCAAAGCGTTTGACGAACTCTGCAGTCTTGGTCCAATCGGCGTCCTGCCGAAGCATCGCGAAAAACACCGTGCGCACTCCCTGCGGCAAGTCTCCGGCCTCGCCGGCACCCGCCGGCACCGCACGCGATTGCGGCAACGGCGCGTAATGTTGCGCCCGGTCGAAGCCCTTAACGAAAGCTTGCCGCGGATGGTATCCATTGGCCGGAAAGACTTCCGGATACCCCCACTTCTGCGCGAAACGCTTCCAGTTCTCGCGCATCGTGACGGCGTAGTCGACGTTGTTTGCCGAAAACGACGCGCTGCCGAAGTGATGGATGAAGGCGTCCTCGCAGATGAAGATCGTGTATCCGGCCGCGCGCACGCGCAAACAAAAATCGTCGTCTTCGAAGTTGCCCAAGACGAAGCGCTCGTCGAAGCCGCCGATCGTATCCAAGACCACGCGGTCGACGCAGAGGCACAAGCCGATGGCACGGTCGGCGTAGTAGCCGCGCTCCTCGTTGAGCTCGGCGCGCGCGCGGGCGAACGCGAGCATGCTCTCCTCCGAATCGTACCGGGCATCGGGGACTTGCTGGTGGCCGACGACCTTGTTGCTGCGCGGCGCCGTTACGCCGATTCCGCCATCGCGGCCAAAGGGTGCGAGCAGTGCGTCGAGCCAGCCTTCGGACACGATCACGTCGTTGTTGAGCAAGACGACGTACTCGCCGGATGCGGCGGCGATACCGTCGTTATTGCCGCCGGCGTAACCGCGATTGCTTCCGTTGTACAAGACGCGGACGTGGGAATCGTCGATTCGGCGCAGCATCTCGACCGTTTCCGCATCCGATCCGTTGTCGACGACGATGACTTCGTACGGTTCGGTCGTCCGCGCTCGAATCGATTCGAGCGCCTTCGCGGTAAACGTCGGCGCATTCCAGCTCAGCATGACGATCGACACCAGACCGCGCTTGCGCGGCGGTCGCCTTGCCGCGCGCTCTACCGCGGCGGTGTCGGTATCGAACACCGACGACAGACGCCGGCCGTGTGCCGCTTCGAAGGACGCGTCCTCCTCCGCCGGCGGAACGGTGCCAAGCGCTTTGGACGCTCCCCGCGTTCCGCGTTCCAGCTGCAGCGCGCGCACGAGCAAATCTGCCACCGACGCGCCGATCGAGTCGAAGGCGCGCGGCTCGAGGTGCTGCGGAAACTGCTTGAGCGAGAGCAGCGTGCATCGCGCGTCGGCGGCCAGCGTTACGACGTTCTCGCCAAGCGGAAGCTCGGGAGCGTACGTGACGGCCGCAACGTTCGTCGGCGCGGCGGTTTGCGCGACGAGTTCGTCGAGCCAGCCGGGCTCGAGGCGCGCGCGTGCGTCGACGAACGCGAGAAAGCGTTCGCCTCGCACGGCCATCGAATCGCGCAGGACGCCGAAAGCGGCGTCACTCTCGCAAAACGCCACGCTCTCGACGGGCGACCGATTGGCGCGAAGCATCGCTTCGAACGCAGCTCGGTCGCTTGCTTTCACGGTCCCGTGCACGACGATGGTGCTGGGCGGCGTTTTCGCCAGAATCGTAATCATCGCGGCGCTTTCGTCGCGCTGCAGGACGGGAATCTCGCCGTTTTCCACGTTACGCGCGTTCGAATCCATGACCACGCGGTCGGACCAGCGCTCGGACAAGGTACGAATATTCCAAGACACTTTCCGGAAGCGCTGCACGCCCGATTGAGATTCGAAGTGGTAGAGGGTCGCGCTGGGTTCGTAAACGACGCGAAGACCCCGGCCGCGAACTTTTAAGCAGTAATCGACGTCTTCGTATCCGTTCCAGTAGATTTCGTCGAGACCGCCGAGCTCTAAGTACAAGTCGCGAGGCGTTGCGAGACACGCTCCGGTAACGATCTGGTAGTCGTGCGGCTGCGCAACGTTCGGCGCCTGTGCCGGGGCTTTCCAAGCGTAATGATACGGTGCCAGACCGGCGCGTCCGAAGAGCACCGGCGCGATCACGACGCCGGCGTGCTGAATCGTGTCGTTCGGATACAGCAAGCGCGCGCCGACGGCTCCGACGCCCGGCTCGCGAACGCGGGCCATCATCGCGGCGAGCCAACCCGTCAGGCCTTGCGTGTCGTTGTTGAGCAGCACGAGAAACTCGCCGCGCGCCGCGCGCGCCGCCTGATTGTTCGCGCCCGCGAAGCCGAGATTGCGCTCGTTGCGAATCAGCGTGATCCACGGGAACTCGGCGAGCATCTCCGGCGTTTCGTCTGTCGACGCGTTGTCGACGACGATGATCTCGCCTTCGCCGGCATCCTCCAGCGTTGGGCGCAGCGTTTGCAGGCAATGCCGGGTCAACGCCGCTTTGTTGAATACCGGAATGACGATCGAGTAGTCCAACGAGCCGCCCTTTAGTGCTGCAGCGCGAAGTCGGCGATGGCCGCCGCTTCTGCAAAGCGGTTTTCTTTCAGGTAGTACGCCGAAAGCTCCAGCGCCAGCCGCATGGCGTCGGCGTTCTGCGGTTCCAACTGCAGCGCTTCCCGGATACATTCCGCCGCGTCGGCGTACCGTTCGCGGTTGTGCAGCAAACCGGCTCGCAGCGTCAGCGCCGCAACCCGCAGCGGCTGCGTCGCGTTCTCGATGCGTTCCAGCGTCGCGATGGCCGGTTCTTCTTCGCCGAGCTGCGCCTGCGCGGCCGCAAGCGTGTAGGCGAGCAGCGGATCCCCCGGCGCCGACTCTAAACCGCGGCGAGCGAGCGTGAGGCCGTCGGCAGGCCGCTTCTGCTCGATTGCGCGGCGCGCCCTTCGCGCGAAATCACCGGCGCCGCGCGGTTCTTCGCGATCCTCCCGCTCGATGAGCGCCGCTATTTCGCCTTCTTTTCCGCGCTCGCGCAGCAGGGCTTCGAGTGGATCGAGGACTTCGGAAGCACCCGGCATGGCACGAGCCGCCGCTTTGAGGTACCGCTCGTCGTCCGGGCTCTTTTGCCGCTGCGCGACGGCGGCGGCGGCCATCAGCAGCGGCACGGCTTTCTCCGGTGCGGCACTCGCGTAGCACTCGTCGACGACGTTGAGCGCTTCGCGATCGCGTCCGCGCCGCAACAAATAGTTGACGTATTCGATCCCCGAATCGTCGCTGCGGTGCAGCTCGTACACGGCGCGATAGGCGCTCCCGGCTTCGTCGAGCCGGCCGAGCCGCTCGAGCGCGCGCGCCCGATTGACGTGCAGCGGCTCCGCGTTCGGGGCATTCTTCAGGCCTTTTTCGAACCACTCGAGCGCTTTCTCGTCGTTCTTGTCGATGACGTACGTCGAACCGATTTCGCTGTGCGCTTTCCACACGTACACTTGATCGTCGAGCACGAACTGCTCCGCGGCGTATCTCTCGTCGTCGATGGCGGCCAAGTACGCGTCGCGAGCCTCGTCGAGACGCCCCTGTGCCACCAAAGCCTTGCCGAGCTGAAAGTGCGCGTTGGCGTAGTGCGGTGCGATCTCGAGCGCGTGACGGGCCACTTCTTCACCGCGAACCGGATCGTCCATTTTGTCGCAGTACGTCTCGGCTAGAACGGCGAGACCGTTGGGCATGAAACCGCGGCGTTCTTTGCCGACCATCGAGCGCATGCGCTCCAGCGCATCGCGCGCCGTTTCGTAGTCGTTCACCATAAACGCCGTCGAACCGAGATTGAACCAATTGAAGGCCTCTTCGGGCTCCTGCTCGGTCGCGGCTCGTACCATCGCGAGGTTGCGCGCTCCTTTTTCGCGCGCGTTCACGATCTCTTTGACGTATCCGTGGTGGACGATCGTAACCGGCGACGTCATGCCCTTTAAACCGTCGCGACTGCCGTCGACGGTTGGGTACTCGTGAATCAGCCCCTTGTAGCGGATCTCCGGCGTATTTGGAAAGACGCGAATCAGCGCGTGCGACATCGCGCCGGTTCCACGGTAGTCGTCGGACTTGTTATGCAGCCGCGCCCACAGCGCGGTGTGTTCGGCCGGGACCGTCTTCAGCTGCCGCAGTGCCGGAATCGACTCCACAAGCAGCTCTTCGTCGGCGTCGAGCACCAGAATCCAACGCTTGGTCGCCGCTTCCAGCGCTTGATTGCGCGCCCACGCAAAGTCGTCGCGCCACGGCCGCTGGATGACATGTGCGCCGTACGAGCGCGCGATCTCCATCGTCGTGTCGGTAGAACCGGTATCGACGACGATCATCTCGTCGACGACGTCCTTGACGCTGTCCAAGCATTGCCGCAAGAATCGCTCTTCGTTCTTGACGATCATGCACAGCGAGATGCCGGGGGGCTTCTGAACGCGCGACGGCGACGGCCGCGGCAGCCCGAACGGCAGCTCGCCGCCAGGCTGGATCGCTGCCGCCGTTTCGGCCGGCAAGGGAGCGGCGTGGCGCTTCGAGCGCACGTGGATCGGCATACCTTAAGAGTTTTCGGCGCCTGTGCGGGAAAAAACCAGAGCCCGCCGTGAGGCGGGCTCTGCAAGGCTCCGTACCTTCCGGAGGTTACCGGAAGAGCGTGAGAACCGATTGTGCGTTGGCGTTGCTCTGCGCCAGAACCGAGGTGCCGACTTGCACCAGGATCTGCAGCTTGGTGAACTCCGTCGTCGCCTGACCCACGTTGAGATCGCGGATATTCGACTCGGCCGCCTGAAGGTTGGTGGCGGCAACTTGGTCGCTATCGGCGTCGATGTTGAGCCGGACGACGACCGCGCCGAGTTGCGCTTGCTGGTTGAGCAAGCGCTGCAGCGCGTTGTCGACCTGACCGATCGCATCCTCCGACCCAATCGAGGGACTGTTCGATGCTGAGATCGCCAGGTTGATGTTGGAGACGCGCAGCGTCGCCGTGTTGGTCGCTTGAATCCCGACTTGAATCACGTCGCCTTCGTCGGCTCCCGATTGGAAGTTGAAGGCCGGATTGTGCGGGTTCGTCAGCGCCGCCACGTTTTGGCTGACCTTGATGTACGCCGTCGTTCCGACGTCGGCAGTCGTGAACTGGCCGAGTTGGATCTTGACGTTATCGAAGCCGTTGGCGTTGCCGACGCCAGTGCCTTTGATCGTTCCCTTGGCGCCGCCCACCGCGCTGAAGAGCGTCGTCGACACGCACACCTTACCGGTGGCGCTGTTGATGAACGTCTCTTGCACCGCGACCGACACGCCGGTATTGACCACTTGCAGCTGGATCGTGCCGTCGAACGTCCCTTTACCGCCGGTGCCCTGCACGCCGCCCGCCGTCGTCTGGAAGTTGCCGCCCGACGCGACCGCACAGGCCGCTAAGTAGCCGAAGTTGACGCCGTTGACGGTCGCGCGCGCGCCGTTGGTGGCCAGCGCCGTGTTGGCCGTGACCGTGAGAAACGCACCTTGCCGGCCCTGGAAGCCGGCGTGCGAACCGTCGAGCAACGGTTGACCGTTGAACGTCGTATTCTGCGAAATGCGGTTGACTTCCAATAGGAGCTGCGACACTTCCGTCTGCAGATTGAGGCGGTCGTTGTTGCTGTTGATGTCCGATGCGCCCTCGACTGCGAGGCTGCGAATACGCTGCAGGATATTGGTCGTCGACGTCAGCGCGCCGAGCGCTACTTGCGCGGCGCTATTGGCGTTCTGTACGTTTTGAACTGCTTGGTTGAAACCGTCTACCTGCGTCTGCAGGTTCGTTGCAATGGCGTTGCCGGAAGGATCGTCGGCCGCGGTCAAGATGCGCAAACCGGAGGACAACTGAGAGGCAACGTGCGTGAGCTGGGATTGGTTGTAGTCCAGATGCAGCTGGACGCTGTTCGCCATCAAATTGTTGGCAATACTCAATCCTTGCGACATGGTCAGCGCACTCCTTTAAACGTTCCGGTCGCGGCGCGGCGGGGTATCGTTTCTCGATTCGAATAAGGGCTCGGCCCCAGCGTCACCTGGACGGCTTTGCGCGTACGCAGATTGACGACGATGGGCGACGCCAAGTTCATCGTCATGCGCGTCGCACCCGGCCCGACGGTCACCGTGCAGAGGTACGTAAAGTCGTCCGCGCTCCGTATGTTGAGCGCGGCGAACGCACCGGCGGGAACGACCGGATCGTAGTCTTCGAAAATCAGCCACGGATTCGCGGCCGGCAGCGAGACGTAGACGTCTTCCAGGCTCTGGAGCCAGACGAAGCTCGGCTGCGACTCGAGCGTAAGGAAGATCCAGCGGTGAAGGTCGCGGAAACCGGGGATTCCCCACGGAAACTCGATGACGTCGGATTCGCGGTAGACGAAGTCGCCGAAACGCGGAAAACTGGCCAGCGTCGCCGCTCCCGATTCGCTCATGACAGGTAGTCGAACAGATCTTTCTGTTCGAGCCTCGAGGTCGTCCCGTAGGCGGCCTGCAAGGCGGTTTGTGCCAGCGAGAACTGGGTCGTCACCTTCGGGATATTGGTATCCTCGATGTTCGACTGCACCGTCGTGTCGTTGTTGACCGTCTCGCTATTGACGCCGCTTAGGGCGGCGAGCTGCTGCAGCGTCGACCCGACTTGCGCGCGAGAGTTCAGCATCGCTTGCGTGACGTGATCGATATCGCCCAGCTGCGTCGACAGGTTATTGACGAAATCGGCCTGATTGTTGAGGTTGAAGGCGGCGACGAAGTTCCCCGTGTTGGTCGCGCCGGCGCTCGGAACGTCCTGAATTCGGAACGGCTGGTTGCTGGCGCTGGTCAACGAGAGACGCTGCGTCTGAAGGTCGAACGCCGCCGTCACCCCAGTAACGCCGGTCTGCGCGTTGATCGCTGCCACGATACCGCCCAGCGTGAGACCCGTCAAGTTGATGTTGACGCCGCTGGGCGCCGAGCTCGACGAGAGATTGATTTCGACGTTACCGGCCGAGTCGGGGACCAGCGGGGTGATCAGCGTTCCGGGGGCCGTCATCTGCGCGAAGGTCGTTGCGTTCGACAGAGCCTGGCCCGACACGTTGACCTGGCTGGTGCTCTCGTCGGTAGTTTGCGCGTTGTTCAGCGTGTTGTACAGATTCTGGAGCGCCAGGAACACGCTGGGCGACCCGTCGGAGGCATTATAATTGAAGGCCTGCTGCAGCGTAACCGACGTCGTCAGCGACTGCCCGTTAGGCAGCTTCTGCGTCTGCGCGACGTCGTTGCCGGTAAACGTCACGGCCGTCGCGGGACTGCCGGTCAGCACGACCGGCGCCGAACTCGGCGTCGCCGTGCCGGCGAAGACGTACGCTCCGCCGTACTGCGTGTTGCCGATGCCCACGGACTGCTGCAGCAGCTGATAGACCTGCGTCGCGATCTCTTGGAGCTGCGACGGCGTGTTCGTATCGCTCGCGCCCTCGATGGCGAGCGAACGCGCGCTCTGCAGCACGTTCGTCAGGCTCGCGAGCGCGCTATCGACGGTGGTCAGCTGCGACGACGTATTGGTCAGGTTCTGCCCCACTTGCGTCTGGACGCCGATGTCCGTGTGGGCGTTGAGATCCTGCGCGATCTGCTGAGGGTCGTCGCCGGGCAAGGAAACGGCTTTGCCGCTGGAAATCTGCTGCGCGTAGAGCGCCTGTTGGGCGTTGAGCTCGTCGATCGACGCAACTTGCTGCTGGTAAACGCTATCCGTAGAGATGCGCATGGGTTCGTCTCCTTACTGCCCCACGCCGAGGGAGTTGATCGTAGTCTGCAAAATCTGATTGAGCACGTTGATCGTATGCGCTGCCGCCGTATACGCGCTCTGGTACTTGATCAAATTCTGCGTCTCTTCGTCGAGATTGATGCCCGAGATGCTTTGGCGCACCTGGTTGATGTTGTTCGCCAACGTCGTTTGCGTGTTCGTGCCGGTCGTCGCGGTCTGGACGTCCAGCCCGACCTTCGTAACGAAGTTTCCGTAATACTGTCCCAGCGTCTGCGTTTGCGCCGACGTGATCGTGAAGTTGGCCGCGTGCGCGAGCGTCGGCGTGAACGTGATCGACTCGATGCCGCCGTTGAAGCTGATCGCCGATACCGTCACGTTTTCTTGCGGCGGACCGCCGCCTTTGGTCGCATCGATGGTCAGCACCTGACCCACCTGGACTTGGTTCGAATAGATGTTGTTCGGCGGTATCTGTACGGTAATCGGAACGTTTGCGACGGCCGCGGCAGGGCTCGTGAATTCGAGCGCCGGCACGCCGACGTTGCTGTTGAACATCGTCACCAGCGAGCGCGCGACCCCCAGATCCGCCGGGCCGAAGGCATTCCCGGCGTTTTGATTGACGCCGACGTTCGGAGCGGTTCCGAGATTTTGCGCGCCGAGCACGCCGACCAGCGATGCGGCAGGCGTGCCCGCGGTCCAGAGCGAGTCGGCGATGGTGAAGTCGGGCGTTTCCGCGTTGGCCTGCTGGGCGCCGCGCAACGCTAAGTCCTCGTTGGTTGGATCGCGGGCAAAGACGATCTTCTGCGAACTCGGATCGAACGACGCCGTAACGCCCACGTGGGCCGCGTTGAAGTTCGTGACGAAATCGTTAATGTTGTCGGAGTTCTGGCCGGCGTTCGTATTGTAGTTGAACGTCTGCACGACGCCGTCTACGGTAATCGTCAGCGTTCCCACGAGGCCGGCAGCCGGCGGATTGGCCAGCGACGCGTTGTTCGTGAAGTTCGCAAACGTATCGACGGTGTTGTTTGCCGAGTTCAGCGGAACGACCAGCGAGCCCGCCTCCGTATTTGCCAGTGCGGTCGGCAGCTGCGCCGGATCGCTGATGCCGCACTTGATATTTCCCGCAGTAATCGCCAGCGTCGAAACGATCGGCTGAAAGAGCGCCGCCCCGGCTTGACCGCCGGCGGTGTATCCTGCCGTCGTGATGCGGTTGGTCTCGTTCGCCAGCGACGACGCGAACTGATCGAGCTGCTGGCCGTAGACGACCAGCTTATTGTTGTAGAGGTCGGCCATGGCTGCGAGTTGTCCGCTGCCCAGCGGAATGCCCGTATTATTCGATGCGTTCGGCGGCGGCGTCGACGTGAAATCGATCTTGAAGACCGGCGCGCCGTTGAGGGCGGTGCCGATGACCGGCTGCGACAAGTGGTAGGCAACGGTATCGTTGACGAGCGCCTGACCGTTGACCGACACCAGCGTCGAACCGTCGGCCTGCACCGACGTTTGCGTCGACAGATATTGCGACAGTTGATCGATCAAGTAATCCCGTTGGTCGGCGTACGTATTCGGACTGTCGCCGGCCGCCGTCGAGGCGCGAATCTGTCCGTTCAGCGCCGCAATCTGATCCAGAATGCCGTTGACGGTCGTTACGGCGGTTCCGGCCTGCGCCATGACCTGCGCTTCCTGCTGGGAAACCGTTGCGGCGGCACTGTTGAGCGAGTTGGCAAGTCCCTGAGCTTGCTGCAGGACGTTCTGATTGATCGACGTCGACTGTCCGCTGGCTCCCTGTGCCACGAGCTGATTGACGGCGGCTTGGAACGCCGTATACTGCGCGTTGACGCCGCTATTGGGATCGCCGAAACTGGATTGCACCGCCTGAAGCTGCTGCTGCTCCGTTTGGAAGTAGTTTTGCGACGAGGACGCGCCGCGAAACAGCTCGTCGTACGAGTTGGAGTGAATGCGCTGAATCGTCGCGACGGTAACGCCGTCGCCGACGGTTCCCGGCACGTGTGCCGGAAAACCGATCGTGCCAACGATGGGCGCCGCTTCGGTGAGCAGGACGTTCTGACGCGACGCGCCGGGCGTGTTCACGTTCGAGATATCGTCGGACGTCACGTTTTCAGCGTACTGGAACGCATCCAGCGACGTGCTCATCAGTCCGAGCCCGAAGAACGTTCCCTGCGGCGCGAAATATGCCATCTCACCGCCCTCCGGGCGCCGCGCTACGCGCGGGGACATCCTGTCCGTGACAATGGCAAACGTCGTGTTTGCTCATCGCTTAGGCCCTGCTGCTCAACAGAACGCTGTTGGTCGGAGGCGGCACGAAACCGCGGCGCCGATAGGTCTTCGGCCCTTCGTTGGCCGCTTTTTGAAGCGCCGACGTCACCTTCATGAGGCGGTCGAGGCCGCCGGCGATCAGCGCTTTGTTATTGTTCGCCGTAATCCGCAAGCCGATCGAGAAGGTCGTCAGCTCGTACAAACGCTGATTCAGTGCGGGCGCGAGGCGGCGCGGGGCATACCCGCACACTTGGCGGAGCGTCATCTTTCCGAATCCGCGCGCCTGCATTCCGCGCCGCTTGGCCGAAAGCGTTTGGTACGCGCGCCGAGCGCCGTCCAGCGCGCGCTCCGCGGCCAGAATCTCGTTAGCCGGGCTGCGCACGAGGGCTTCCGTGAGCTTCTGCGCAGATTCATGTACCCGGGCGAGCGCCGCGGACTCTTCCTGCAGCGCTCCGGCAAACATCTCCCAACTGTCGGTCACAGCTGCGCCCCGCGCTCAACGTTCGCGTGGGATTCGTTGCGAGCGTTGCCGAGCACCAGCCCGCGCATCTGCGTCTCCAACTGCGCGGCCAAACCGAATCCGCCGGTGCCGGCCATCTGCTGCGAGTATTGGTCGTCGAGCATCGACTGCCAGGTGCTTTCCGAAGCCGACTCTTCACCGAAGATCGACTGCTTCGGAACCGTATCGCGCATCGCGCTCATCACCATCTGCAGAAACACGCCTTCGAGCTGCGTCGCGGCATCGTGCAGATTGGCCAGCGCCTTCTTCTGCTCCGCCGTCAGCGGCGGAGCGGAGTGCGTCGCCGTTCCGAGGTTGACGGGCAGATGTACCGGCGTTGCCGTCACTAGAGAATCTCCAGATCTGC
>JAFAHZ010000196.1 GCA_019236975.1 Vulcanimicrobiota bacterium
TCAACGGCGATCGCCCCGACGTCGCCGCGCGCCACACGCGGGATTGCTCCGAACGCCGCCGACCACCGTGCGTAGAAGCGGCGTTCGTTCTGCATCTCGCGATCGTAGCGTCCCTGCGAGGCGCCCTCGTAGTGGGCGAAGCGCGCCTCGGCCACGTACGCGATCGCGCGATTCGCCTCGCGCGCCCGCATGCAGAGGTCGACGTCCTCGAAACCGTTGACGAACGATTCGTCGAAACCGCCTCCGTCGAGAAACCATCCTCGGCGCACCGCCATCGCGGCCCCGGAAACGCCCAGCGCGTCGCGCGAGCGCGCGACCGCATCCAGGCCGGCCGGCAGGTTACGGCATGAGTAGTGCCAGTGCGCGTTGGGCAGCACGACGAATCCCGCGCACTGTGTCACGCCGTCTTCGAAGAACAGCGCCCCACCTGCGATGGCAACCTCGTCGCGGTCGAAAGCACGCACGATTGGCGTTAGCGCGTCGCCAAGCGGATACGCGTCGTTGTTGAGAAACAGGATCAGCTCGGCCTCGGCCGCGCGCGCTCCCGCATTGCACCCGCCGGCGAAGTTGCGATTGCGTTCCATTCGCAGGTGGCGAACCCAGGGAAAACTCGCTACGCCGGCCGGCGTTTCGTCGGTCGAGCCGTTGTCGACGACGATGACTTCGAACGTCGGACCGTCGCGCAGGCGATCCAGCTCGCGCAGCGCTCGTGCGGTGAGCCACCAGTTGTTGTAGACGGGGATGACGACGCTCAGTCGAGGCTGCATCGCACCACAGCGGCACCGTCGACGGCATCGGAGCGTACGGCATCGAGTGCCGGCTGCACCTCCCGCAACCCAAAGACGGTCGTTCGCGCGCGAACGTTTTCCCGCGCGGCGACGGCGAGGAAATCGCGCGCGTCCGCGCGCGTCATGTTGGTGACGCTGCGTATCTGGCGCTCGCCCCACAGCAGCGAGTCGTAATCGAACTCCGGCATACGATCGAGATGAATCGCATTGATCGCCACCACGCCGCCCTTGCGCAGCGATGCCAGCGCCGCGACGACGACGTCGCCGGACGGTGCGAACGTTACGGCCCGGTCGAGCGCGACCGGCGGCCGTTCCACTGCGTCGCCAACCCACGCCGCGCCGAGACGGCGCGCAAAAGCGCGATGTTCGTCGCCGCGCGTCGAGACGTAGACGTCGCAGCCCCACGCGCGCAGCACTTGCAGCGCCAGATGAGCCGACGAACCGAAGCCGAAGAGCCCGACGCGTTCGCCCGGCTCGACGCCGGCAACGCGCAGCGCGCGAAAGCCGATGATACCGGCGCACAGCAGCGGCGCCGCCTCGATATCGTCGAGCTCGGCGGGCAGCGCAAACGTAAAATCCGCGCGCGCGCAGGCGTACTGCGCGTAGCCGCCGTCGCGATCGTACCCGGTATACGCCGGTGCGTCGCAGAGATTTTCCCGATGCGCGCGACAGTGCGGGCACGTGCCGTCGATGCCGCCGACCCACGTCACGCCGGCGCGGCTGCCGACCAGTGCGGCATCGACGCCGGGTCCGGCCGAAACGACGGTGCCGACGATTTGATGTCCCGGCACGACCGCATCGCGGTGCGGCGGCAGCTCTTCGTCGACGATATGCAAGTCGGTGCGGCAGACGCCGCAGGCGCGCACTTCGAGCACGACTTCACCGCGCTCGGGTTCGGGAACTGCGCGCTCTTCGAGGACGACGCGGCCGCGTGCGTCGCCGGCGCGCCGCACGGCGGCTATCACGCTACGTTGCCTCGGCGGCGACTTTCATGGAGACGTCTTCGAGCAGCTCGCGCTTCGTTTCCGGCACCATCGTCCGAACGAAGAGCATCGTCACGACGCACAATACCGCATACGTCGCAAAAGTGAGCGGCGTTCCGAGCTTCTGAATCATCGTCAGAAAGAACTGCGAGACGAGAAAGTTGCCGACCCAATTGGCTAAGGTCGAAATGGACATTCCCAGGCCGCGCGCCCGCAACGGAAAGATCTCGGCGATGAGCAGCCAGACGATCGGCCCGAGCGAAAACGCGAAACAGCCGACGTAGACCATCATGCTTCCTAATGCGATCGCACTGAGCGATCCCGAAAGGTGCGGCTGAGAAAAAGCGTACGACAGTGCGGCCAGCGCGAGGAACATTCCCGCCAGGCCCGCGTAGAGCAACGGCTTGCGTCCGATGCGGTCGACGAAGAAGATCGCGACCAGCGTCATGAGGCAGTTGACCGTTCCCACCAGCGTCTCGGCGAGAATCGACGCCGAATTCGACGAGATGCCGGCCATTTGAAAGATCTGCGGGCCGTAATAGATGACGGTATTGATGCCGGTCACTTGCTGCAGCACCGCCAGCGTGACGCCGATAAAGAGCGCCAGACGCACGCTGCGATCGGCTAACAGCAACAGTGGATTGCCGCTTTTGACCGCGAGGCTTTCGCGGATCGAGCGCTCTTCGGCGGCAGGGCCGCCGCCTTCGCCGTAGATGCGGCCTAGTTCATCGCGTGCGGCGAGGTCGCGACCGGTCTTGAATAGGTAGCGCGGACTCTCCGGCACCAGCAGCATACCGGCGACGAGCGCCAGCGACGGAACGACCGCAATGCCGAGCATGAGACGCCAGTTGCCGCTCGGCGCCAGCGCGAAATCGACGAGGTAGGCCCCAAGAATGCCGACGGTGATCGCAAACTGATACAGCGACACCAGCGCGCCGCGCACGTTGCTCGGCGCTACTTCGGAGATGTAGAGCGGCGCCACGACGGAGCTAAATCCGATGCCGATCCCGACGACGAAACGCCCGGCAAGCAGTACGGGTTCGCCCGGCGCCAGCGCCGAGATAATCGCACCGGCAATAAAGACGACGCCCGCCCACAAGAGCGTCCAGCGCCGTCCGATGCGATCGGCAATCCAGCCCGACACCGCGGCGCCGGCGATGCAGCCGATCAGCACGACGCTGATCGTAAACTCTTGCAGCTGCGTCGTGAGCGAGAAGTCTTTCTGGATGAACAGAATCGCACCGGAGATAACGCCGGTGTCGTAGCCGAAGAGCAAACCGCCGAGCGCCGCAACCGACGCCACCAACAGCACGAACGGCCTCATGGAAGGCGCTTTTGTGGCCGTACCTCGAACGCACCTGCATGGACGCCGATGCGGCACTCGACTACGCGCGCAAGCACGCGCTGCAAGCCTTTGTGGTTGCGCGCGGCGACGACGTCGTTGCAGAAGCCTACGATAACGGCTTCGATGCAGCGGCCGCGCACCCGCTGTTCAGCGGCACGAAGAGCTTTTGGGGAGTCGCCGCACTCTGCGCGCAAGACGACGGGCTGCTAACGCTCGACGATCCGGTTGCGGCGACGATTGCGAGCTGGCAGGACGATCCGTGGAAACGCCGCGTCACGCTGCGCATGCTGCTGTCGCTGACGTCCGGATTCGGCTTCGGCGGACTCGGCAGCGCCGTTCCAACCTACGACCGGGCGCTCGCAACGGCACTGAAAAACGAACCCGGCTCGACGTTCACCTATGGCGGCATTCCGCTGCAAGTCTTCGGCGCGGTGCTCGCGCGCAAACTGTCGCCGGAAACGCCGCACGAATTTCTGCAGCGCCGCGTGCTCGAGCGCGCGACGGTGCGCGTTGCCAACTGGCGCAAGCTAATCGACGGAACGCAGCCGTTGCCGACCGGTGCGTTTCTCACGGCGCGCGATTGGCTCGCCTACGGACGATACGTGCTGCGCGAGCGCGCGAAGTTTGCCGCGTGCTTCGAGGGCAGCAGCGCCAATCCGCGGTACGGCCTAGGTTGGTGGCTCGCACCGGCCGGCGCGCCGCCGGATCTGTTCTACGCCAGCGGTTCGGGCGGACAGGCGATGTACGTCGCGCCGTCCGAGAATGCCGTTGCCGTCCATTTCGGCAAGAGCGCCTCGTACAAACACGAGGCGCTCCTGAAGCGATTGTTCGCGCGTTAGCGCAAAAGACGGTTGAAGAACGAGCGGTAGCGCGTCAGCGCTACGCGCAGATCTTCGGTGTCGGCCTCCTCCCCGCGGTTCCAAGCGCCTTCGAGGCCGGAACGCTCGCTGGCGAACGTGTCGTTCAACTCGCTGACGATGCGCGTCACGAGATCGTGCGCTTCCTTCACGGCAGTCCGGGGCTCGTCGACGAACCCCGCTTGGATATCGTCCCACTGCTCGCGATAATCGTCCATGCGATCCTGCGGTAAAAAACCTTCGTTTTCTGATTCCTCATCGCGCACGTCGCGGGTTTCGCGGGGACGCGCACGATCCTCGACCGTTCCGCGTTCGGAGCGGTTCATGGTTTCGACGTCGACGGCGTCGTCGTTGGTGTCGTTGCGTTCGTTCACGATCTCGTCCTTTCATCGATGCCGAGAAGGTCGTTAAAGAGGGTGCGGTAATGCTGCATCGCTTGGCGTAGATCTTCCGTCTGCACTTCGCCGCGCTCGCTGCGCAGGGCGATGTCGTGCGCGACCCGATAGTCGGCGACGACGTGCGGATGGTCGGGCGAGATGTCGGCAGCTCGTTGTTCGAAATTTTCGACGGGGTACCCGCGATCGCGCATGACGGCGACGACCAAATGGTCGGCCTCGACGACGGCGCTTTGCGGTTCGTCCACGAACCGGCTTTGCACGGTTCGCCACTCCTCGGTATAGCGAGCGCGCGCTCCGGCGGGCAGTTCTTCGATGTGAAAGCGTTTCACGCGATCTTGGCGCGCGGCGAGCTCGCGTTCGGCCGCCGCCTTGTCTCCTCGCTCGCGAAGCATGCGGTCGTATTCCGGGCCGAACCGCTTTTCGAGCTCGCGCGAGCGCGCCGCACGCACGGCCCAGACGATTGCGAGCACGATTGCGATGAGGACGATCGCGCCGATGACGTAGTATATCGTTGCAGTCGTTGTTGGCATTGGTAGCACCTCGAGGCGCTACTTATACCCTTTTTCGTTACGGTTGGACGGCGATCGCGCCTTCTATCGGCTTGACTCCCGCCGCCTTCAGTGCGGCGTTGAGCGTCGCAAGCGAGGCAGCATACGCGTTGTAGCTTGCGAACGCGGCGTTATACGCATCGTCGAAGCGTTTGGAGTAATCCAGCTGCGCGGCCGTCGGCGGCCATTGGAGCCCGCCCAAACCGCTGCGCGGCACCGACTCGCGCAGCGATCCGCCGCGCTGAATGGAATCTTCGTCGTTCTTATAGTTGGCGGTGAAGGCATCGAAGACGCCGGCGAACTTCGCTTGCGCGGCCGCGATTTGCGCCGTCAGCGCGGCGTTGCTCTTGGCGGCAGCCGTAGCCGCCGTCAGCGATTTCTCGATCGCGTCGAGATGGTTGAGCGCTTCGTCGATCTTGCCGATCGCGCGCGAGTATTTCTTAGCGTAGTCGTAACCGGCTCGATACTGCTCTTGCGTCCATTCGAATCGCGGATCCGGCTTCACGACGACCGTGCGATCCAGCGTTTGGCCGCCGAGCGTCAACCGCACGGTGTAGGTTCCCGGCACGACTGCGGGGCCGGTTTTGGGCCCTTGGTATTCCTCGCGTGCCGCGCCTAGCCACTTCGTCGGGGCATCCTCGGTGAAATCCCACACGTAACGGTTGATGCCGGCCTTGTTGGGAATCCACGGCTGCTTCGTCTTCTTGCCGTCTTTCTCGACGTCGTGCGTGCCCTCGACCGTGCGAATCACGACGCCGGCCGCATCGAGCACCTGGAGCTTCGGCGGCGCCTTCTGCGCCTGCGTTTGGTAGAAGTCGAGAATCGCGCCGCGCGGCGGGTTGTCGCCGGCAAAATCGGTGTACGCGCCTTCGTCGCCGGAGCTGGAATAGTAATGGTATTCGTATGCTTCGCGCGGCTCGAAGAAGTAGCTGCCTTGGCGCTGCGCGGTGCCCAGAGCTTGAATCGACCCGAGGTCGTCGAGGATCCACACGTCGCGGCCGTGCGTCGCGATGACCAGGTCGTCGAACTGCGGCTGAATGCGGATGTCGCGCACGCTGACGTGCGGCAAATTCAGCTGCATGCTTTGCCAGTGGCCGCCGCCGTCGAGCGAAATCCAGACGCCGTTTTCGGTGCCGGCGTAAACGACGTTTTCGTTTCGAACGTCCGGGCGCATCGTGCGCACGTACTGATCGCGCGGCAGGCCGTTCGTGACGGGGGTCCACGTCTTGCCGTAGTCGTGCGTTACGTACGCGTACGGCGCGTAATCGCCCATGCGGTGATTGTCGGCAATCGCGTAGGCCGTTCCGGCAACCAGCGTCGACGGCGCGGTCGTTTCGATGCGGGCGTATTCGGGCACGCCCGACGGCGTGACGTTCTGCCAATGCGCTCCCGCATCGCGCGAGAGCTGCACGAGGCCGTCGTCAGTGCCCACCCAGATCTCGCCTTTGGTCAACGACGAGCCTTCGATGTCTAAAATTGTGTCGGAGTATTCGGCGCCGGAGACGTCCTTGGCGAGCGGTCCGCCCGAGGGCATCTGGTGCGCTTTGAGGTTGCGCGTGAGGTCCGGACTGATTACCGTCCACGTCTGACCTCGATCGACCGTTTGAAACACGACATTTCCGCCGAACCAGGCAGTAACGTTGTCATCCTGAGCGGAGCTCCGAGCGCAGCGAGGAGCGCAGTCGAAGGACCACGGCGCAAACGCAATCGGCGAATCCCAGTTGAAGCGGTACTGCGCCTTGCTCAGGTCGAACGGGCCGACGAAACTGCCGGGGAAGGCGTCGTACGGCCGTACGAAGTGACCGGCTTGCGTTTTGCGATCGAAGACCGACACAAGCCCGTCTTCGAGATCCGCCCACACGTAGCGCGGATCGACGGGATCGGGAACCGTCCACATCCCGTCGCCGCCGATGACGTCGATCCAGTGGCGGTTGAGGATGCCGTCGCCGTCGAGCGAGTTCTCCGGACCGCAAAAACCGTTGTTGTCCTGATAGGCCGCGCACACCTGATACGGATTTTCGTTCGAAAGCCCGACGTGGTACACCTGACCGATCGGCAAGTTGCGCGCGAACGACCAATGCTGGAGGTCGCGCGTGAGTGCGTAGCCGCCGTCTTCACCGACCATGATGCGTTTGGAGTCGTTAGGCGCAATCCAGATCGCATGGTAATCGACGTGAACGCCCTTGGCGATCTCCTTGAACTTCTTCCCGCCGTCCTTACTCTCGGCGAGCATCTCCGAGACGGCGAAAACATGGGCGGCGTCGTGCGGATCGACGGCGATGTGCGTGAAGTAGAACGGGCGCTGATCGACGAGCGTGTCGCTGGTGGTCATCGTCCAGTGCGCGCCCGCGTCGTCGCTGCGCCAGAGAATCCCGCCCTTGGCTTCGATCAGGGCGTAAACGCGGTTCGGTTTGCTCGGCGCCACCGCCAAACCGATGCGCCCGGTGTAGCCGCCCGGCAATCCGTTTCCGGTGAGCCGCTTCCACGTCTTGCCGCCGTCGATCGACTTGAAGAGGCCGTCGTCGGGACCGCCGCTGGTGAAGTTCCAAGGCACGCGACGGAACTGCCACATGCCGGCGTAGACGACGTTGGAATGCTGCGGATCCATCGCCAGATCGCTGGCGCCCGTCGACGGACCGAGATAGAGCGACTTGCTCCAGCTCTTACCGCCGTCGAAGGTCACGTAGACGCCGCGATCGGTCGAGTCTTTGAACGGATCGCCGAACGCGCCGGCAACGACGTGCTGCGAATCCTTCGGATCGATTGCGATGCGCGAAATGCTCCAAACCCCGGCTAACCCGACGCGGCTCCACGTCTTGCCGGCGTCGGTCGTCTTGTAGAGACCGTTGCCGTAACTCACGTTGTTGCGCGGATTGGCTTCGCCCGTGCCGGCCCAGACGACGTTCTCGTTGATAGGATCGATGGCGACGGCGCCGATTGCGGAAACCGTTTGCTTGTCGAAGACGGGCTCCCACGTCGCGCCGCCGTTGGCCGATTTCCATACTCCGCCGCCGGCGGTTCCGACGTAGTACAGGCGATCGTCTTGAGGCGTACCGGCAACGGACGAGACGCGTCCGCCCGGCAATGCGGGGCCGATCGATCTCCACGTGAGATTCTCAAACCCCGCGGCGAGAACGACCGCCGCCAGCATCATTACGAGTGCACCTCCCCGATCGTCAGCGTTTTGATCGATGCGGCTTTGAGCGCGTCGTTGACCGGTGCGATCGCGCTCTTCACGAACGCGTCGTACCGGTCGACCCCGGCCACATAGTCGCGATCGACGCGTGCGATGAAGTCGACGGCCGCCGGCGTGTTTAGGCCTTGCGCCGCGTTGTAGGCTCCTTGCACGTCTTCGTGCAGGTGGTTTTCCTGCAGCGTTCCCTCGCCTTGCACGTCGGTACCCAGCGTGTCGAACAGCGCCGTCCGTGCGGTCGCGAGATCTTGCAGCTTCGCGATCAAGCCGGCGTTATTGGCTTTCTTAGCCGCGTCGGTCGCCGTGTCGATCTGTTTCTTGAGGTCGTCGAGGTTGTTGAGCATTGTATCGACGGTCGAAAGATGCGCCAGCTGACGTAGCGCCGAGCGATAGCTCAGCTCGTAGTCCGCTTGCGTGAACTGCGAGCGCGGGTCCGGTTTCACGGCGAAGTGCTGCACGTACGTGTGGCCCGACAGCGTCATGCGCACGGAGTAGTCGCCCGGCGGAACGCCGGGTCCGGCGATCTCGTTATTCGCGAACAACTGGTTGGTTTGGCCGGTCCACTGGACGGGGCCGTTCGCGTTGAAGTCCCACGTGTACCGGTTCAGCCCGACCTTGTTGGTGATGTAGGGAATATCCTTACCGCCGACTTTATGCGTGCCGGAAACGCTGCGGATGACGCGGCCGTTCGCGTCGAGGATGTCCAGCGCCGGATTTCCCTTCTGCTTGTCCTTCTGGTAGAACGTAATCGTTACGCCGTACGGCGGGTTGTCGGCGGCGTAGTTGGTGTACGTACCTTCGTCGTTCTCGCGCAGCGTCCACTCGTACGCAGCGCGCGGCGTAAAGACCCACGAGCCGGCCGCGGTCGCGCGGCCGAGTTCCTGCAGCGGCCGAATGTCGTCCATGATGTACGCCGCCCGTCCGTGCGTTGCAATGACGAGATCGTCGTACTGCGGTTGAATCCGGATGTCGTGCACCGAGACGCTCGGCAGATCATTCTTGAACGACTGCCAGTGCGCGCCGCCTTCGAACGAAATCCAGATGCCTTCTTCGGTTCCGAGATAGACGAGATTGCGGTCGCGGGTGTCCGGACGAACCGTGCGCACCCATTCGTTTGCCGGGATCGCATCGACGATTTTCGTCCAGCGCTTGCCCCAGTCGTGGGTGACCCACGCGTACGGTGCGGAATCGCCGAGGTAATGCGCGTCGTCGACGGCGTACGCGGTGCCGGCGACGAGCGTCGACGGCGCAACCGTTTCGAAGCGGCCCTTGGGCGCGCCCGGCGGCGTCACGTCGGTCCAATGTTTGCCGTAGTCGCGCGTGAGCTGCACGAGACCGTCGTCGGTTCCGACCCAAATCTCACCCTTCGAAATCGCGGCGGGTTCGATGTCGAGGAGCGTGTCGGTGGTTTCGGCGCCCGACACGTCGTTGGTGATGGGCCCGCCCGCGGGAATCTGATGCGACTTGTCGTTGCTCGTCAGATCCGGGCTGATGACGCGCCAATGCTTGCCGCGGTCGCTGGTTTGGAAAACGACGTTCCCGCCGTAGTAAGCGATCAGCGGATCGCCGCGCTTGCGCCACGGGGCAAACGCGAGCGGCGATTCCCAGTTGAAGCGGTACTTGGCCGAAGCGACTTCCCACGTCTCCTTGCCGTTCGACACGTAGGGAATCGCAAACCAGCCGTCTTGGGTCACGCGATTGTAGACGCTGACCGAGCCGTCTTGCGACGACGACCAAATCCAGTTCGCATCGTCGGGTTCGGGCATACCCCACGTGCCGTCGCCGCCGGTCGTGACGATCCAGGCCTTATTTTGAATGCCGGACGGATCGAGTGAGTTGGACGGACCGCACCAGTAGTTGTTGTCCTGGATGCCGGTGCAGACGGTGTACGGATTGTCGTTGCCGAGCCCGACCCGATAGATTTGCGCGATCGGTACGTTGAGCGAGAAGAACCAGTTGTCGCCGCCGTCGAGCGTAAGAACGTAGCCGCCGTCTTCGCCCAGCATAATACGCGTCGGATCGTTGGGCGCGATCCAGATGGCATGAAAGTCGGAATGCACTTGCTCGGCAATGGCCTTGAACGTCTTACCGCCGTCTTTGCTGAGCATCGTTTGGAACGACGGAGCGTAGACGACGTCGGGATTCTTGGGATCGACCGCGACGTGCGAGAAGTAGAACGCGCGCGCTTGAATGGAGCGATCCTTGCTGACCATCGTCCAGTTGGCGCCGCCGTCGTCGGAGCGCCACAAGACGCCTTCGCTCGATTCGAACATTGCGTACACGCGATTGCCGTTGCTCGGCGCGACCGCGACGGCGATGCGGCCGACCGTTCCGGTAGGCAAGCCGTGACCGGTCAGCTTCGTCCAGGTCGCGCCGCCGTCGGTCGACTTATACAAGCCGTCGTCGGGTCCGCCGCTGGTCGTCGTCCACGGCTGGCGGCGAAACTGCCAAATGCCGGCGTAGACGACGCTCGGATCCTGCGCGCTCATCGACATGTCGGAGACGCCGCTCTGCGGCCCGACGAAAAGCGTTTGCTTCCACGTCTTTCCGCCGTCGTCGGTAACGTACACGCCGCGATCGTGACTGTCGGCGAAGACGTCGCCGAGCGCGCCGGCGATCACGTGGTTGTGATTGCGCGGATCGACGATGACGCTTGAGATGTAGCGCGTCTCTTTCAGGCCGACGTTGGTCCATTTGTCGCCGCCGTCGGTAGACTTGTAGAGTCCGTCGCCGTAGCTGACGTCGTTGCGCGGATTGGTCTCACCGGTGCCGACCCACACCGTTTGATTGTCGGTTGGGTCGATGGCGATGGCACCGATCGACGCGACGCCTTCCTTTTCGAAGACGGGATCCCAGGTTTGCGCGCCGTTGGTGGATTTCCAGACGCCGCCGCCGCCCGCGCCGAGATAATAGAGTTTCGGATCGGTTGCCGATCCGACGACCGCTGCAACGCGTCCACCCGCGGCTGCCGGTCCGATTTGGCGCCAATGCATGTTCGCAAACGGCGGTCCCGGCGTCGGCGTCGCGGTCGGAGCAGGCGAGGGCTTGCTACCGGTGGTCTCCGCCTCGCCTTTCGGCGAAGCGGCCGGACTTGGCGTAGCGGCAGGCGCTTGCGCCGAGGCGCGAGCAACCGAAGAAAACGCAACGGCCACCAGGGCCGCCGCAAACAGCAGCGAGCGTGATTTCAACGTGGGATCCTCCTCCGACGGCGGGTCCCATGCGCAATCTGCCGACTCCTGCGTCCGGCGTCACCGCACCGGCACCGTCCGAATCAAAGTTAAATCAAACGCTGCCGGGCGAGGCTAGCAGTGTCGACCTGCGGCAATTTGCTGCCGGCAAGCCGGGACGTTTTTGTTTACCGCCCACCACTGCGCCACCGCGATCGAGACGCACATCAAAAGGAAGAATGCGGCCAAACCGACGGCCCATCGCCGGCGCGCCGACGGGGAGAGAGAAGGCATGGTCTAGGCCCTACTCGAACCGGAAGTCGCCATGCAGAGGTTCTTCGCCACCCTCATGGCGACGGCACTTTTTCTCTTTGCGGGCCTTTCCGTTTGCGGCCGCGCTGAGGCGATGGTACATCCGCTGCCGATAACGCCGCAAACCATCGCCGCCTACGCTACCGTCATCCGCCACATGAATCCCGAGATGCCGCTCTGGCAGAGCGAGGATTTGGCGCGGCGCGTCATCGTCAACGCCGGGCGCTGGCGTCTGGACGCCAACATGCTGGTGGCGATCGTCACCGTCGAGTCGCGCTGGCATACCCACGCCGTCTCGCGCTCCGGTGCGATCGGGCTCGGTCAGCTGATGCCGGGAACCGCATCGATGCTGGGTGTGAATCCTCACAACTCCGGCGAAAATCTTTCGGGCGCCGCCGAGTATCTGCACGGCTTGATGCAGCGTTTCGGCACCAACTACGACCTCGTGTTCGCCGCGTATAACGCGGGCCCCAAAGCGGTCGAAGAGTTCGGCGGCATTCCGCCCTTCGACGAGACGCAGCGCTACGTCGTCAAAGTCAACAGCGCGTGGCAAGCATTGCGCGAGATGGTTCGTTTGCCCGCCTACGCCTTCTTAGCTGCGGAGCTTCCGCACGGACCGGACGTCGACTACTGGCTCGACGGGGGCGCCGAACGCTAAAAATTTTCCCAAGCGCGCGCCGCGCGAGATTTGCGGGCATAGCGCTCGTATCGTTTGCCGCGGCCTGTTCCGGATCGGGACTTCCCGCCCGGCAAGCGCTCGCGCCGTCCGTCGCACCCCGCGCGCTTATCAGATTTCAGCCGCTCTCCGCCCGCGTCGTCGCGCACCACTCAACCACCGTCACGGTGCTGGAACGGGGCTACTCCGGGATCTTTCGCAGCAGCACCGCGGCGACGGCACCGTGCGATGGGATCGCTACATGGCATCCCCATAGCGGAACGGGACCGTCGTTCGACGTGAACGTGCGCGGCGTGGCCAAAGGCGAGTGTCTCATCGCGTTTCGCGACGAAAAGCACCGTTCGCGCACGCTGCGCGTTTTCGTCACCGTGCCGGCGACGCCGTCCCCAAGCCCGTCACCGTCGCCCACACCGGTTGCCATAGGAACGCCGCAACCCATCGGTACGAACGCCGCGGATTCCACGTACGCCGATTCGCTCGCTATCGTCACGTCGCAAGAAGTTCCGTCGCATGCGGCGATCGTCGCAATCGGCGCCGAAGAGTACGTCACGTCGGGAACCGGATCCTACGGCATAAGCGCCGGCTGCTCGGACGGCAACAACGACCCCTACGTCGCCACCGTGCTGCGGCAAGGCACGTACGTCAGCACCGTCATTTGTACCAGCAACGCTATCGCGTCGCCGCTGCCGGCCGGCTCGGCGGTTACCGTGACGTGGAAGAACCCTTACCGGCTCTACAACCAACGCGCGGCCGCGTGGTACGTCACGGGATTGGCGAGCACGCCGCTGGACAGAAGTGCCGCCAATTTCGGCACGAACCAATCGCCGTCAAGCGGCTTAGTAAAGACGACGTCGCAAGCGAACGAACTGCTCTTCGGCGCAATTACCGACCTCAACGGTACCGTCGCAAGCTCCGGTTTCGGGGCCGGCATCAACGGGACCACGAACACCTGCGCGCCCTCCGGGACGACGTCGTACGTTTCGCTCGGCGGCGTTGGAACCACGGCGTTTCCGTCGATCTTCGGAATGTACTGCGTGGTGCACGCTCCCGGCGCCTACCTCGCCGGAGGGTCGTTCCTCAATCCGCAAACGTGGGCCGATCAGCTCGTGACGCTCAAAGGAGCCGTCCCCTAAAGATCGCGCATTCGCGCCATCCGCGGCGGATAGGTGCATCACGATTTCAGGACTCATTCGCGCAACAGCGACCCGATCGCGTCGTTCAACGACACGCCCCGCCCGACCAGCACCCCAACGGCGCCCGCGTTCTTTGCGACGTCGACGTCGCTGGTTTTATCGCCGATAACGGCGATCTCCGATGGACGAACGCGCCATTGCCGAGCGGCATCGAGCACCAGCTTTGGTTTGGGTTTGCGGCATTCGCAATCTTCCTCGGGCGCGTGCGGGCAGACATACCAGCCGTCGAACGGTCCGAGCAGCTCGTCGACGCGGCGATTGACGGCCTCCATCTGTTCGTGCGTAATCATGCCGCGCCCGATGCCGGACTGATTCGACAACACACCGACTTTGATGCCGCGCGCGCGCAACTCGTCCAGCAGCTCCTTCGCGCGCGGCACCGGATCGACGAGTGCGGGATCGCCGTTATACGGCACGTCGTGCACGATCGTCCCATCCCGATCGAAGAGCATGCCTTTAAAGGTCACGTCTGTCCTTCGACTTCGTTAGCGGCGCAAGCGCCGCTAACTTCGCTCAGGATGACACCGTGGTGTAGATCTCTCCGCCCATCTCTGCGAACTCGCGCGACTTCTCTTGCATGCCGCGCTCGGCATATTCACGCACCTCTTGCGTAATCTTCATCGAGCAGAAGTGCGGACCGCACATCGAGCAGAAGTGCGCGATCTTCGCGCCGGGCGCCGGTAGCGTTTCGTCGTGAAACTCTCGCGCCGTCTCCGGATCGAGCGACAGATCGAACTGATCCTGCCAGCGAAACTCGAAGCGCGCCTTGGAAAGCACGTCGTCCCAATGATGCGCGCGCGGATGGCCTTTTGCAAGGTCGGCAGCGTGCGCGGCAATCTTGTAGGCGATGACGCCGTCTTTGACGTCTTTCTTATTCGGCAGCCCGAGATGTTCTTTGGGCGTCACGTAGCAGAGCATCGCCGTGCCGTACCATCCGATCATCGCCGCGCCGATGGCGCTCGTGATGTGATCGTATCCCGGGGCGACGTCGGTCACCAGCGGACCGAGCGTGTAAAACGGCGCTTCGTGACAGATTGCGAGCTGCTTGGTCATGTTCTCGTGGATGAGATGCATCGGGACGTGGCCCGGCCCTTCGATCATTACTTGCACGTCGTGCTTCCACGCGACGGTCGTCAGCTCGCCGAGCGTCTCGAGTTCGGCAAACTGCGCCGCATCGTTAGCATCGGCGGTGCAGCCCGGCCGCAATCCGTCTCCCAGCGAAAACGCCACGTCGTACGCCTTCATGATCTCACAGATTTCTTCGAAGCGCGTGTAGAGAAAATTCTCCTTGTGATGCGCGAGGCACCACTTGGCGAGAATGGAACCGCCGCGCGAAACGATGCCCGTGATGCGATCGGCGGTGAGCGGGACGTAGCGCAGCAGTACGCCGGCGTGAATGGTGAAGTAGTCGACGCCTTGTTCGGCCTGTTCGATCAGCGTATCGCGATAGATTTCCCAGGTCAGCTCCTCGGCCTTTCCGTCGACCTTCTCGAGCGCCTGGTAAATGGGGACGGTCCCGATCGGCACCGGCGAGTTGCGTACGATCCACTCGCGCGTCTCGTGAATGTTCTTTCCGGTCGAGAGATCCATGACGGTGTCCGCGCCCCAGCGCGTCGCCCACGTCATCTTTTCGACTTCTTCTTCGATCGACGACGTCACGGCCGAGTTGCCGATATTGGCGTTGATCTTCACCAAGAAGTTGCGTCCGATAATCATCGGCTCGGTTTCCGGGTGGTTGACGTTGCACGGAAGGATCGCGCGGCCGCGCGCGATCTCGTCGCGCACGAACGACGGCTCGACGCCTTCGCGCAGTGCGACAAACTCCATCTCCGGCGTCACGTCGCCGCGCCGGGCGTAGTGCAACTGCGTCACGTTGCGCCCCGGCTTCGCGCGGCGCGGCATTCCAACGGTATCGCCGCGGGCGTCGATCCAGCCGGCGCGCAAACCGGGAAGCCCGCGTTCCAGATCGATGGACGCACCGGGATCGGTATACGGGCCGCTGGTATCGTAGAGCGAGTGAGCGGTACCATCGCTCAAGGTCACTTGCCGCGCCGGAACGCGGATCGATGGGTCGGAACCCTGTAAATACGTCTTCATAATCCTCCCTACGCCCGCATTATCGGGATCAGGTATTGCGGTCGGCGAGGATAGCGCCCGCCCTCTCAGCCCGCTTCGCGCGAGCTCCCGCTCGAGCATAATTAAAGAACCCACGGCGGAATCCCCCGGGCGCGTTCGCGTGCCGAGGGAACGGCTGCATGCTGAAAGAACGATTTCAGTCACCGCGCGGACCCGTCCGCCCGTAGGAGAGACGCTATGAAGGCCCTTGCCTCTGTCGTGCTCGTTTTTGCCGTTTGTGCGTCGATGCTCGCCCCGTCGAGCGCCGCCGACGACAAGCAGCTGGTCAACGTCCGCGGGCAGGTCGGCGTCCAATCGGGCACCGCGACGCCGCAAGAACTCGCCGTCGGCGCGACCATCGCCATCGACAACAGCCAGTACGTCGTTACCGGCGGCACGATCGACGGTAAGCCGTCGCAAGGAAGAGTCCATCTGCCGGACAGCTCGGACGTGTTGATCGGCCAAAACACGCGCGTCCAGATGGTCTCCTTCGACAACGTTTCGAACGTCGCTACGGCCAACTTTATCCTCGTCAACGGGAAGATGCGGTTTGAAGTCCGCCATCCGCACGGTGCCAAGGCGAACTACACGTTTTCGACCACCACCGGGCAAATCGCCGTGCGCGGCACCGTCGGCGATATCTCGCTGACGCCGGCGCAGCTCCAAGTCAACGTCTACGATATCACCGATCCCACCGTTCCCGTCGAAGTGACGATGAACGACGGCAAAGTCTACAAGCTCAGTGCCGGCCAAACGCTCACGATCGCGCTCGCGGGCGCGGTCATCGCGGCCGGCACGGTTGCCGCGACGACGCAAGCGCAGCAAAGCGAGTTCGACGAGTTCGGCTCGCCCGAACAAGCGATTGCAGCGGTTGCCGCTGCGGCAGCAGTGTCCGGAATTCCGGCCGTCGCCGCGATTGCGGCCGGTGCGGTCGCACTCGGCGGCGTCGTCGTCGGCGTCGGCGGCCACGGCGGCGGCGGCGAAGCGAGCCCGCCGCCTTCGGGTATTCACGTCAACCCGTCGACGCTAACGTTCACTGCGGGAACCGGCCCGCTGCAGTTTACCGCGTCGGAATCCGGTTACACCGGCGCGTTCCAAGCCGCCATCGATAATCCGGCGGTCGCAACGGTCAGCGGCGGACCTGCCGCGTTTACGGTAACGCCGAAAACCAACGGCACCGCATCGATTAAGGTCACCGATACGACGGGTCACAGCGCCGCGGTCGGCGTCTCCGTCCAGGCGACGACGATCGTCGTTCCGGCGTCGCTGCCGCCGTTTACGTCGATCGGGCAGAAACAGTCGTTCACGCCGCAAGAAACGTATTACGCCGGCAGCTTCAACGCCGCCAGCGGCGACAAAACGGTAGCGACGGTCAACGCGTCTACGTCGTCGTCGGCGGGTCAGTTTACGGTCACGTCGACCGGCCCGGGCGCAACGCAAATCACCGTCACCGACTCACTAGGTCATTCGTCCCCGGTAGGCATCGCGGTCAACGCGCGTCCGACGCCGACGCCAACGACGATACCGATCTGCATCGGCGCACCACGCCCGATGCATCCGGAACACGATCGCATGGAGCCGAACGTGCCGCGTCCGGCGCCGACGCAAACGTGTCCGCCGACGCCGATGGTTGCGCCGCCGGTGATCGTACACCGCGTCGTTCCGCCGCCGCAGCCGCGGCCGGTCGGCCCGCAACCGCCGGGTCTGCCGCCGTCGGGCCTTCCCGGTCATCCGACGCCGCCGCCGATGCCGGGAAATCCGCCGCAGGGAGTGTAGCGCGATCCCGTACCTCATCCTCGGCGCCGCGCAGCTCGCTGTCGGCGCCGCGGCAATTTTTGCGCGGTACGCGCTGACCGGCGCGGCACCGCTAGCGATCGCGGCAACGCGTTTATGCATTGCCGCGCTCGTCTTGCTCGCACTGTCGCTACGCAGTCCATCGACGTGGCGGCTCCCATCGCGGGAAACGCGTATCTTAGCGTGGGCGGGGCTCGCGCTCGCCTTGCACTTCGGTACGTGGATCGCCTCGCTGCAATACGTGAGCGTCGCGATTTCCACGCTGCTGGTCGCAACGACGCCTATTTGGACGGCTGCGTACGATGCAATTTTCCGCAAGCGCCCCCTGACGCGGCTCGCGTGTGCGGCGTTCGTTACCGGCGGCATCGGTGTGTGCGCCGTCGTCGGCTT